>CAZWPN010000071.1:0-15410 GCA_964635275.1 uncultured Victivallales bacterium
CCTTTGGCGCCCCCGTGTGCGTCCTGTGTTTACGGCTCGCTCGGAGAGCTCACCCTACCCAGGGAACATATACAGATTGTATGTCTCGCCGGGTAGGGCGAGCTCTCCGAGCGAGCCGCTGTAGCAAGGCCGTCCGCAATGGGTCCCGTCGGTGGCACAGCGCTTGGGCGAGAATTTGTGGCGCACGGCTGTGCTTGCGTGGAGCAGGCTCTGCGGTTATTCTCTGAGCAAATGAACCCTACGCGAATCGTGGACATGGCCAGCGCATACTATGCGTCGAGCGTTCTGTTTGCCGCATCGGATCTCGGCGTTTTCGGTTCGCTGGCGAAGCATGGACAAGCCGACGCTCAGACTCTCTCGCGGGACTGCGGTATGCACCCGCGCGGTGCGCAACTCCTGCTCGACGCCTGTGTGGCCGTCGGACTACTGTCCAAGGACGGCGCCCTGTACGCGAACAGCCCCGACGCCGCCGCGTTCCTGGTCCCGGGCTCCCCGGCGGATCTCTCCGGCGCCATCCGCTATAACCGTGATGTCTACCCCGCTTGGGGCCGATTGAGCGCCATGGCACAGACAGGCGAACCCGTCGAACGCGCCGAAGTCCACCTCGGCGAGAATCCCGAGCGCACCAGGACGTTCGTCATGGCGATGCACGGGCGGGCACTGGGAGTCGGGCGCGTCATCGTCCCCATGCTCGACCTCACCGGCTGCCGCCGCCTTTTCGATGTCGGTGGTGGCCCCGGCACATACTCTGTTCTGATCGCCAAGGCATGGCCCGCGATCCAGTGCACCGTTCTGGATCTGCCCCCGGTGGCGGCAATTGCCCGTGAACTGGTTGAGGGCCAGGGCATGGCGGACCGCGTGAGCGTCACGGGTGGCGATTACCATACTGCCGCATTCCCGCCCGGCAACGATGCCGTCATGTTTTTCGGTATGCTGCATCAGGAATCGCCGGATTCAATTCGTGATCTCCTGCGGCGCGCCCACGCGTCGCTGAACCCCGGCGGCATGGTCTTTGTACTGGACATGATGACGGATGCTTCCCACACACAGCCCGCCTTCTCGGCGCTGTTCGCCGTCAACATGGCGCTGACCACACCCAACGGATGGGTTTTTTCGGATGCCGAACTGAAGACATGGATGTCCGAGGCCGGATTCGTGGAGTTCGAATGCCGGCCCGCACCGCCGCCCATGCCCCATTGGCTCGCGACCGCGCGCAAACGGTAGACACCGGCGCACGTATCTGCGCCAAATGGTGGGGGTACTCTGCCCGGCGCCTTCTCGATCAGACACGGCGCGGCGCAGACGCCTGGAGCCGCGGCGCTGCCGCGGCTGGGGAAAGTCTTTTACGCCGATGACGTGTTACTGCTGTACGTGATGCAGGAGGAGCGTTTGCCCAAAAGATGGATGATCGAGGAACGCAACAGAGCCCAATAGGACTGCCACCACACCTCGCTGCGCGGTCCACTCCCGGTCAGGGCGACCTGTTCGGCAAGGGGAAGAAATGAATGTGGACAAACAGTACGATGTGCTTGTCATCGGCGGTGGTACTGCCGGGGTCACCGCGGCGATCCAGGCGGGACGGGCCGGGGCGAAGACGCTGCTGATCGAAAAGACCGGCATGCTCGGTGGGACCACAACCAATGGAGGGGTCAACTTTCCTGGTCTGTTCCACGCGTGGGGCCGCCAGGTCATCGCAGGGATCGGCTGGGAACTCGTCAGCCGCAGTGTCGCCGAAGCCGGGGACACGCTACCGGATTTCACCGATTACAAGCGTGGACACTGGATGTTGCAGGTGCGGGTGAATACCTTCCTATTCGCCGCGCTGGCCGACGAGGCGGCGGTCGCTGCCGGGGTGGACCTCCTCTTTCATGCTATGCCGGCCGCTCTGGCCGAAGCGCCCGGCGGCGACGGCTGGGACGTAACGCTCTGCACCAAGACTGGGCTCACCGCCTGCCGCGCCTGCGTCGTCATCGACGCCACCGGCGACGCTAATGCCGCGTCGCTGGCGGGACTGCCGGTAGTGATTCCGAAAGAGGTGCAACCAGCCACGCTCTCCTGCCTGGCCGGGGGCTACAATGCGGCGCAGCTTGATCTGGAATCCATCAACCGCGCATTCGACGCTGAGGTCAAGGCCGGGCGGTTAGCCTACACCGATGCTTCCTGGAACACCACCACGGCTGACGTGGGCTCGTGGTTGGGCAAGCGCGGCGCCAACGCCAGCCACGTGCACCACATCAATGCCCGCGACAGCGCCGGCAAGACGCGGCTGGAATTGGAAGCGCGCAAGCACCTGCTGCGTCTCTACCGCTTCCTGCGCCGGCAACCCGGGCTGGAAGCTCTGGACGTCGCGCATCTGGCGCCCGAGTGCGGGGTGCGCGAGACCGCCGTCATCCGCGGCAAGCGCACAGTAACCGTCGAGGATTACTGCTCCGGCCGGCTCTGGGACGATGCCGTGTGCTATTCCTTCTACCCCGTCGACATGCACACCTCGGACGGCGGCGGCCTGCGCTTCGAGCCACTCCGCGAAGGCGCGGTGCCGACCGTGCCGCGCGGGGCGCTCCTGCCCGAAGGAAGCCGCAATTTCGTGGTCGCCGGCCGTTGCCTCTCGAGCGATCGCCTCGCAAATTCCGCCCTGCGAGTGCAGGCCACCTGCATGGCCACCGGCCAGGCCGCTGGCGCGATGGCCGCGCTCAGCGCATCGAAAGGTCTTGATCCTGAAGAAGTTCCCGTTGCGAACGTACATACGCTCCTGCGTGAACATGGTGCCATCATACCGGAATGAAGATCAGCGGATGCCGAAGTGAAGGCATACACTCTGTCTGATCTACTCTTCCAGGGTGGATGGCTGACCAGACAATCTGTCTGTCCCCGGCATCCGCTGGCTCAGTGCGAGTGTGCCTCGACGTAAGAGCGGAGCACGGCGTTGATGCGGGTTTGGTAGCCGCGTCCCTGCTTCCTAAACCAAGCCACCACGCCGGGGTCCAAGCGGATCGAAAGAGCCGCTTTCTTCTCCGGCATCCGAATGACCATCTTTTTGAACAACGACCGGTCAACCGGAGGGATGTCGGAGAAGTCAATGTCTTCGTCCTTCATCCGGCGCAGCCGCGCCCAGTCAGTCCCTGACTTCGTCTCTGTAGATACCTTGTTCATGACGGTTTGCCTTGCGGGCGGAGATGATACGGACGGTCTCCTCGCCAGGCTCTGTGAAGACCACCACAACGAGTACATCCGACAACCATCAGATCCCCACCCATCGATCTTCTCCGTATTCCTTCTTCCGATCCAGGAACGTCACCATGGGACAGTCGAACACCCTCGGCACATCGCCGAAGTCAATCCCGTGCTTCTGCCGGTTGCTCCTGTTCTTTCCCTCGTCCCACGTGCAGTTCACTGGGGACAATGTATATACACCGCGTATCTACGTCAACCCTCTTTCGGCCGGTGGTTGTCGCACTCCATTCGCACTTCCGATGGACGCGGCGTCGTGTAACTCCGCCCTCCGCGAGAGTTGTCATATGATTCCTGCATCTCTCCAATCGGAGGGGCGAACTTCCGTGAGCCCGTTTCCATAGGGGGGCGAAAGGTGCGCGAGCATTGGGGATTTCCTCTTAGCCGAGGATCAGGGTGCGGCCACGGGCTTGACCCAGGCATCATCACCCGGACCGGTGACGCTGACGAGCACCGCCTTGACGCTGCCCACAATAGGCACCGAGGCGGTCACCTTGGTCGTCAGGCACCGCTTATCGTTCGACACCCATACGGTTGCCTTGCCTTTGCGCACGAAGATCCCGTTGAACTGCGCTTCCGGATCGAGCCGCAAACAGGAAAGCTTGCCGTGGTTGGGCAAATCCACCGGTTCGAGTTGCTTTTGAACCTTGACCAGAAGGTCATAAACCTTTTCGTCGGCCATGACTCGAAACCGATGACTGGTGTCCGGGCGAAACCCTTTGTTACGGGCGAAATACATAAACGACACAAGGTCGCGCGTCTCCGCGTCAATCGCAAATGTCTTCTGTTTATTCTTAACCAGCGACTGCCACCGACCTATGCCGTTGGTGTAGTCAAAAGTCGTCATCTCGCGATTCCGGTGCCGGCCTTCCTTGAGATCCACGATGAAACTCAACGGCAGGAAGGTTTCAGGATCCACAATCGTCTGAACCGTGTCGTCCACAGGGTAGAGCTTGGCAAGCGCCTTATTGCTGCGGGCGCGGTAGTTGATCGCCAGAAGCGTGCGGTCATTGTCACGAATCCACGCCGTGGATATCTCAGATTCACCTACCGGGATCATGCCCCAGTAGATCCGGTACGTCATCTTCTCGCCTACCGGGAACCAGAGTTCGGGAGGCGTCCCGTCGCCGCCTGGGGTATTCGTGCTGCCGTATGACGCGCGCGCCATAAAACATGCCACAGCCAGAAAAGAAACTGCGAGACGCATGAACCCCCTGACTCCGCCAGATGTCTCAGTCGTTCAGTGGCATTGGGTTACACAGGTTCTTGCGGCTATCGGCAACCCGTCCGCAGTTGAAACACACGAACTTCGGACTTTTCACCAAGTCCTTGATCTCTTCGAACCGCGACTCGCTCGCCAAAACGCAAAGGTGTCCCTTGTGCCCGCTCTTACTGCCGCATTTGTCTGCCATGGTACATATCCCTCCACTTAACCGCGCCAGCCTCAATCCGGCGCGAACCATACTTCCGCCCTCGCGTGCCCATCGAGGAGCACTCCGGCCGCCGTGGTGTCCGGCTGTACTTCCAGAGAGAGCACAGCTTGCCTCTTTTCCGGCCCGACGACAAGCACAACCAGCCTCCGCACCATGGCCAGCAGATCCGCCGTGACCGTAACACGGTCATAGCCGCTTTCGCGCCGCACGCCTACGGCCAGCCGCCCGCGGCTGCTGCGCACGTCCGCCGGCGTGAACAGCGAAGCGGTGTGCCCATCCGCGCCAAGCCCCAGAAATCCCAGTTCGATAACGCCCTCTGCGAGAAACCGGTGGAGTTGTGCCTCGTAATCCAGCGCGGCTGCTTCGAGTGGCCGGCTGGTATCCACCTGCAGTACCTGGGGGCGGCCCATCGCCACCGCTGCCGCGACTGCGCGGATCTGCCGGAGATTGCTGTTGACGTCGGTATCCGGAACCATCCGTTCATCCGCTGGTATGAGCCTCAGGGCGGACGGGGCTGCGAATGGATGTTCCGCCAGCCTGCTGTATAGCGGGCGCGGGGTTTCGCCGCCAGACAGCAGTATTGCGAATGGCCGAGAGCCGCCCGCTCCAACGACATGCCGAACCATCGCTTCGGCGGCATCAAAAAGATGCTCACGCGATAAAAACTTCCGGAGCGTCACCATGGCGTTCGGCACCTGGCCGCCAAGGCGGCCGCCGAGGCAGGCCCATGCGACCCGAAGGCATAGGGTTCGGGAACCACCCGTCGCTCATCCAGCTGCGCTAAGACCGGTGTGAACACGTCCCATGCGGCCGCCAGTTCGTCGCTACGAATGAACAGGCCCTTGTTGCCCAGGATGACGTCCAGTAGCAGGCTTTCGTAAGCCTCGGGAATTTCCTCCTTAAACGCCGCGCGGTAGCGCAGGTCCAGCGGTCGGGATTCCATCTTCATCTCAACGCCCGGCACTTTGCTGACCACCCGGAAGAAGACGGATTCATCCGGCTGCACCCTGATGACCAGTTCGTTGACGTCTGGACATTCGCCTGCCCGGCAGAACAGATTGCCTGCCACCGGACGGAACCGTATCCGGACCTCGGTGAGATGCGCATCCAACCCCTTTCCTGCAGAGAGGAAGAACGGCACGCCTTCCCATCGAGGGTTGCGTACCTGCAGGGCCACCGCGGCAAAAGTTGGCGTGCGCGAATCGCGCGGAACGGCCGGGTCGTCGCGATACCCCGGAAATCGCACGCCGGCATTCTCGGAGGCGACATACTGACCCGTCACGATGTTGTCCAGCGAAACCGGCGGAATGGATTGCAGGACCTTGACTTTCTCGTCCCTCACGAAGTGGCTACCCAATGAGCGCGGCGTTTCCATGGCCACCAGCGACATAATCTGCAGCAAGTGGTTCTGAAGCACATCACGGATGATGCCGTAGGCATCGAAGTAGCCGGCCCGTCCTTCCACGCCGATCGGTTCTTTCCAGGCAATCGCAACGCTGTCAACATGACCCCGATTCCAGAGCGGTTCAAACACGCGGTTTGCGAACCGCAACACCATCAGGTTCTGGACGACCTCTTTTCCCAGGTAGTGGTCAATGCGGTAGGTCTGCTCCTCGCTGAACACGCCGGCCAGTTCGGCCGTCAACACATCCGAGGTTGTGCGATCACGCCCGAACGGTTTCTCCACCACCACGCGAGACCAAGGGTCAGTTTCGCCGCACTGGACCAAGCCCGCGTCCCCGATGGCGCCGGCCACCTCCGCAAAAAGCGATGGCGGGATAGCAAGGTAGAACAGGCGGTTGGCCGCCTGGCCCTTCTCCATGTCGCGAAGGCGCACGTAGAGATCCAGGATCGCATCGGTGGATCCGTATGCGCCGCTGACAAAGAAACAACGACCCAAGAACTCGTGCATCCGGTCGGCGCAGGACTCACCAGGAGAATAGCGGCAAGTAAGATGCTCCCGGATCCGGTCCCGGAATGCGTCGTCCGACATCGCGCTCCGCGCAAAGCCCACCACGCGAAAGTCCGACTGAAGCCTGCGCTGGCAGTATAGTGCGAAAAGGGCCGGTATGATCTTCTTGCGCGCGAGATCCCCCGATCCGCCGACCACCACAATCGTCAGGGGTCTGTCGCCGGCAGTCATGGCGAGCCGCCCTCCACGGCGGCGACGGGCCGCAGCACCACATAGGTCGGCAGGCCGATTGCACCGTACCGGTCAAGAACGGCCTTGGTCGCCGGCGCTCTCAAGTCCTCCGCCTGGTACTTGACCTTTATGTACTTGTCCAACCGCTGCCGCACCGCAGCGTCCCGAAACGTGGTCTTCTCCATCTTCAGACAGTTCTTACACCAACTGGCCCAGAAATCCACAAAGACAGGTTTTCCCTCACGGGCCGCCTGCGCCATACCTTCATCAAGCGACACAAGCCACCCGCCTTCGCTGGCTTGGCGGGCGTGGGCAGAAGCGACTTCGCTTCGATCCACGCCTAACCGGTCGGACAGCAACCGGGTGCCCAAGTATCCGTAGTAGGCGGCGGCAATCAGTATAAGCGCTCCAAAGCCCTGCTTAACCCTTTCCATCCATCGTCCGGGTTTCGGCAGGAACGAGAGACCGGCACCCGCAAATGGCCATGGCAGCGCCATGCCCGCACCCAGCAGAAATGGCAGCAACAGCCCTGCGGGTTGACCCGCCGAGTACCACTTGGCTGAAAGCAGCAGAACGGATATCACCACCGGCGCCACGCAGGCGCCGGCCAGCAGCGCCGCTACTCCGCCCATGAAGAACGCGCTCACCAACCCGGCCTTCCGGGAGGAATCCCCCTTTGGCTGAAACCGCGAGAAATCCACGGAGAACACATCAAACATGGCGAGACCCAGCGTTCCAAAGAGGACGGCAATTCCAAGGTTGAACCATGGCGAGGCGTTCAGAGTCCCGAACTTGGCGCCCGTCAGAACCACCACAAGGCCAAGCAACCCGTACACGGCGGCAATCCCAGCCCCGTAGACACCACCCAGCGCAAACCCGCGACTACGGGACCCGGACTGGGAGCCGGCGCCGATGATGGCCAGATTGATCGGGATCATGGGAAGCACGCAGGGTGTCAGGTTCAGCGCCAGCCCCCAGACAAGAATCATTAGCAGAGCAATCCATATCCCGCGCCGTTCAAGCATTCCGGCCAGGCGGTCCTTCCCAAGGCCCTGCCCGGATTCCACGCGATCAAGAAACTCCGTCATCTCTTTTGGAGACAGGTAGCCCGATTCGCGCCCGATGAGTTGCGCCGCCGCAGCCAAACCGGCCTCGCGCGGCAGCTCCGGAACGGGCTCCGGATTTCCGCTGACGGAAGTCACGGATCCATCGCGCCCGATCCGAAACAGATCCTTTACCGGCGGGTAGCACAGTTTCTCGTCGCATCCCTGATACGCCACGGCGACCACCCACGCCGCCGGCATCCCATGCACGGCATAGACAAGCCGGCAATCGCGCTCATACACGCGAACCGTTTCCTCGAGAATGTGTTTCACCATTGGGTCTGGGCCGGACTTGCGCTCAAGAACCACTCCACTCGCCTCTTCGCCGGAGACCTCCACACGATCAGCGTAGAGGTAGTGGTGCTCCGGCACCGTCAGCGTGACCGACAGTTCGCCTTCCCCTGCCGACTGCCCCGGGGAGAAGGTCGCCGAAGAGGAGAAGGGGTTGGCATGCGCCGCCGCTGAGAGCAATGCAGCCCAGACAAAGGCAGACAACCAGAATTGCTTCTTCACACCTTCTCCTCCCGGCCGGTCTTTGGCCAGTCCTTGACTACCTGCAAAACGTCCCTGACATACCGGCATTCGCACTGCACGGGGCAAGGTTCCAGCGACTGCGCCCGGTGACAGTAACGAGGGCAACACTCCTTGCCATCCAGGCGCTCCTGAAACATCGGTCCACTATGCATGTCAAGAAACTGTCCGGCCTCGACCGCTATCGTCGTTCCGCAGCCCGCGACGTCATGGTTGAAAAGGAAGAAACCCGCCTGCAGGTCCTCGAAATTCACCTGATAGCCGACCAGCCGCAAACCGGAGTCGTCCAGAAAAGACTTTCTGGTGGCCCAGCTAACATTGCACATTGGACAGGCCTTGAACACACGCCCTTCCATCTGGCGGCCTACCGCCAGCGGTCCAGGATCATCAGGGAAGCTTCATATCCGGCGCCGGGACAAACATCCTGGCGGCCAACTCCTTGTCCAGCATGTAGAGTCCGCCCTTGCTCTCGCCGATCATTTGCAGCTTGCTGATGATATCAAGGGCATTGGCTTCCTCTTCTATCTGCTCGGTGATGAACCACTGCAGCATGATGCTGCTGGCGTGGTCACCTTCCTTCACAGCCAGGTTCGCTATTTCGTTGATCAACGCCGTCACATGCTTCTCGTGTTCGAGCACCTGCTCGAAGACATCGAGAGAGGACTTGAATTTTGCGGGCGGCTGTGCCACGGCGCTCAGGCTCGGTTGCTTGTTCTGCTCTATGAGATAGTTGTAGAACCGCAGCGCATGAGTGGTCTCTTCCTGTGCCTGTACGAATAGCCAGTGCGCCGTGCCCTTAAGCCCGGCGGTCGCTGCATACGACGACATCCCCAGATACAGGTATGCCGAGTAAAGTTCCGCGTTGATCTGTTTGTTCACCGCTTCCGCCATATTCTTGCTGATCATGCTGCTTCCTCCTTATTGTGCATACCTGCCTGCCCTGATGTTTCCAGCCACGCCGGAGATCCCGGCACTTACTTGCGTTTCACAATCTGACGCGCATGCTCCACGGCAAGGCGCACCACCGATATGCGGCGGGGGCTGACGCTAAGCGTGTCGAACCCCATCTCCATCAGGCGCACCGCATGGTCGGGGTCCCCGGCCAGTTCGCCGCATATCGAGAGCGGTTTGCCGGCCGCCCGTGCCGCCGAGAGCACCATGCCCATCAGCCGCCAGAGCACTTCCCGATCATTCCGGAAATCATACGCCACCGATTCGTTGCTTCGGTCCACCGCAAACATATACTGGATCAGGTCGTTGGTTCCGATGCTTCCGAAATCCGCCTCGCTATAGATGTCCCCTGCGTCGAGACAGGCCGAAGGCACCTCGAACATTACGCCGTGCCGTATGACTCCGCAATGGACGTCCCTTACGGCCTCTTCAAAAACAGTCCTGAGTTCGATGAACTGCTGCCGGTCAATCACCATGGGATACATGACCTGGACAGGGCCTTCCCGCGAAGCCATGGCCAGCGCGCGGGACTGGAGTTGCAGCAGGTCCCGGTTTCCGAGGAGAAGGCGTCCTCCACGCCATCCAAGCGCCGGGTTGATCTCCCGGGGCATGTTCAGGAACGTCAAGGGCTTGTCGCTGCCGATGTCGAACACGCGGAAGGTGGTCGGTCGGCCGTTCATCGCGCGCACGGCGCCTGCATAGCTCCCGGCAAGCTCGTCGATACTCGGCATCCGTCCCGCAAGAATCACCTCGATTTCCGTGCGGTAAAGACCGATGCCGTCGGCCTTCATCTCCTGCGCCTCGGCCAGGTCTATGGCGTGGCTCACATTAGCCAGCACCTTGAGGCCGGGGACCGGATCCACAGGCGTGGGTTTGATGACAGCCGACTGCCAGCGGGCCTTCATCTCCAAAATGGTTCTTTCCGAAGGCCACAAGACCACTTCGCCTGTTGCGCCGTTGATCAGGATCTCGCTCCCGCATCCCACCATATCCCGAATTCCGGCAATTCCGCCAACGGCGGGGATCTGCAGCGCGCGGGCAAGAATGGCCGAATGAGATGTTGGACCTCCTCTTTCGGTAACGAAGCCCATCACATGTCCCGCATCGAGCTCCACAGTCATCCCGGGCGTCAGTTCCTCGGAGATGATGATCCGGTTACGCCCCTTCTGGCATCGTCTCTCTTCACACTGGAGGGCAAGTCTCATGTTGCCAAGGCTGTCGAGCAAACGGCGTTTGATCTCGCCGATGTCTGTCGCCCGCTCCCGGATATACTCGTTATCGACTTCCTGGAGTCGAGCCTCGTCGGCATCCAGAACGGCGGCAACCGCCGACTCCGCGTTGAGAGCTTTTTCCTGGATCACGCCGCGGATCTTTGCCAGAAGTCCGGGGTCCTGCAAGATCATGGTCTGGGCAACGAATATCTCCGACTCGGCCTTGCCGATCTGGCTTTCGACCTTCAGGCGGATTTCATCAAGTTGTGCGACGCCCAGTTCGATCGCGCGATCTACCCGCAAGAGTTCGCGCTCCACGCCGCTGCCGCCCACGCGGTAAACAGGCAGGTTGCTGTGGCGGCGCTCGTTGAACATGCACACGCGAGCCACCGCAATGCCCTCGCTCAGCGGCACGCCACGCAGCCGTTTTTCCATCTGTGCATCACCGGGCATGGCCCAGGTCTCCAATCGTCTATCCGGCCCTGGACAGGGTCTGAATCACTTTATCCGCCAGTTCCCGGCCTGAACGGCGGCATTCTTTCAGCGTGTCGTCATCAGGAACAAACTTGCACTCCAGCGGTTCCCGCAACAGGTCAAACTTCATCGCCTTCAGATATTCCTCCACGTCCCTTGCACCGCCGCCGGCCCATCCGCACGAGCCGAAGGCAAAACCGGCCTTGCCGACAGGCCGCAGCCCCTTCAGGTATGTGAGAGTGGCGGCAACTTCTGGCATAAGTGTCAGATTCAGCGTTGCCGAACCGGCGACCACCGCCGCCGCATCCATCACCTCGGTCGCAATGACCGTGTTTGACGCCGAGCGAACGTTGAAAAGCACAACCTGCACCGGCCTTTCAAGCGCCCCGTCGAGAATTGCGTGAGCCATAAGCTCCGTGCTTCGCCACATTGTGTCGTAGATGATGACGATCTTCGGGCTCATCCGGTGAGTCGTCCAGTCCGCGTACGCCGCCAGTATTTTGTCGAGGTTGCGCCGCCATATGACACCGTGGCTGGGCGCAATCATGGATATGTCCAACCCCTGGGCGCGTTCCAGTACACGTGCGATCGGTTTGCCATACATCATTACGATGTTTGCGTAGTAGGTCTTGGCCTCCGCCATGATCACGTCCATCGGTTCTTCGTCGTCAAAGCGGTTGGCCGCGGCGTAGTGCTGACCAAACGCGTCCATGGAAAACAGCAGCTTCTCCTCGGGCACGTAGGTAAACATGGACTCCGGCCAGTGAACCATCGGCGTCTCAATAAACGTCAGGCTTCGACGTCCCAGCGAGATCCGGTCGCCATCGGCCACAACGCGAAACCGCCACCCCGCCGTGTCGTAGTACCGGCTCAGGATAGCGCGACACTTGGCATCGCAGACTACCTCGGCTTTGGGGCAGGCTCTGACCACTTCGGGAAGCGCGCTCGAATGGTCTGGCTCCGCGTGATTGCACACGATGTAGTCCAAACGGGAGGGATCGCCGAAGGAACGGATCTGCTCCAGAAGTTCGTGCGCGTAAGCGCCCTTGACGGAGTCGATCAATGCCCATTTCTCATCCCGAATGAGATAGGCATTGTAACTGGTTCCCCGTTCGGTCCGGTATCCGTGGAAATCGCGGACCTCCCAGTCCACGTAGCCCACCCAATCAATTCCATCCGCCAGCGTTCTATTCACCGTTCAGCTCCCATCAAAATTACAAGCCGGGGATGCCCCATAGGACAGCCCCGGCTAATCAATATACACCCGCACCCGGGTTTGCTACTTGCTTTCGGCAGGGGGCTTGGCCGCCTCCGTCTTAATTGACTCCGGGGTCTCGCCGTTCTCCTTGATCTTGGCGAGATACTTGTCGGGATCTTTCTGTACAGCCGCTACGCAGCCTTGGCAGCAGACATACACGCGGAATCCCTTCACGTCTACGTACAGGCTCTTGTTGACCGCCCCGCCCATCACCGGGCACTTGGTCTGGGCCTTGACTTCAGTAGCCACGACCGCCGGCGCCTTCTCAGGAGTGCCGCAACATGCCGCCCCTGCCTGAGCCGAAATAACCGTCACCGCCATAACACCCGCTATAACTAAACCTTTCATCCAATGCCTCCTGTTCGTTCCAGAACACTAACCGCACTTACTGTTTACCCTCTTTGCCACCCGATTCCAAGAGCGATTTGATGTGCTCAACGTAGGCTGCCGCGCCACCAGCGCGGTAACCGGTCTTTGCCAGAACCTTCCCCTGCGCGTCCAATATCAGAACTGTCGGGAAGCCTTTTATCCCGAACTCTGCGGCCAGCTTGTCGTTCTGCTTGGCCTGGGCTTCCGGCAATTTCTTCTTGGAAGGAAAGTCAGCAAGGAATAGCACCAGTTTCCCCGAGGCAAACTTTGCGAAATCCTCCTGATCGAACACCTCCTTGTTCAGCTTGATGCACCATCCGCACCAGTCTGATCCGGAGAAATCTGCCAGAATGGGCAATTTCTTCTCGGCTGCCACCTTCTTTGCCGCCTCAAAATCAGTCATCCACACCTCACCTGCCAGGCACGACACAGCCACCGACATCACCATCAACACACTCAACGCCTTCTTCATATTCTTCCCATCCTTTCTTATTGAAAGTTCCTAGTCCCCGTCCCAACAACCGCGCATCTCGTGGGCCGTCCGCTCCTTCTCGGCATGGCCCTTTATTTTGTATGCACAATCCCTTATTACACCAAAAAGCACCGCACACCCATCGTCAGGATCACTCTCCTCTCCGTTATCCGCCAACCCGTTCAACTTTCCCGCCATCTCTATCGCCTGCCTTATGTGCCGGTTAGTGGCTTTTAACATATACTTTCCTCACAGTACACCTTCCTTACACACTCATCAGCAATAGGGGAAGCTAGATGTGTACCATTCGCCTTGCCAACAAGCAAATCGTTGTAAAGTGCTTGCAAAGAAAGTGGTACGGACGGCTGCAAGTTGGCTGGGTCTAGTGACAGCCTCCATTGCGTGAGACACTTGCCCCACGGCTGAGACATCCATTGCCGCATGAAAGTTGCGTTTGGTGACTCGGCCTACCCGGAGCTGCCAAGGTTGACCGTTGTTTCACTTCCCAGTATCAGCGTTCCCCATGCACCACAGGTACTCACGCCCGCGGAGGTACAGGCGCGACCCCGCAAAGACAGGGCAAGACCGGAAGGAATCCACCGCACTGCGTGCCTCTTCCTTGTATTCGCGACCCGGCACCAAAGCCACTGTCTTTCCGTTGTCGCTACTGACAAATAGATAATCGCCGGCAAGGGTGACGCTCGGATAGAACGTTCCGCCGAGGCCGATATTCTTCTCGAGGACCACCTGACCGGTCGCGGCGTCAATGACGCTCCAGTCGCCTTTCTGAGTGACGGCGTAGATCAACCCGTTGTGCACCACGGGCGAGGCATAGTAACGGTCGGACTTGGGTTTCGTGGTCCACAGGACTTCGGGCTCTATCTTGTCGGCCATGACCTTCGGCAAGCGGACGGCCTTGCCGCCATTCTGGATGAAGTAAACAATATCGTCCTGCACAACCGGTGTGCAGTAGTCGAGGCCCGACACCTTGGCGGCCAGCTTGTGTCCGTCCGATACGCGAATGATATCACCGCTCGCCGTTACAACGACAACTGCCTCACCGATCTTGGCCAGGATCATAGATCCCCATGCCTGTGACGAATCCGTCTGCCAAAGGGTGTTGCCGGAAGCCTGGTCGAGCGCTGTGAGCTTGCCGATGTGGACTATCACTTTACCTTCCACGGTAAGCGGGGATGCGCTGTGGCCCCAACCATGGGTTGGCTTCTCGATAACCCTGGCCCAACGTCGGTTACCGTCCGTGTCGTAGCAGGCCGCGACACCATTTCCGAACAGAACATAGATGGCCTTGCCATCGGTGGCCGGTGTTGGGGTGGAGTAGCCGTTCCCCTCATGCGTCTTGGGTTCAAAATAGGCGGTATACTGCTTGAGTTCCGCGTTCAAGCTATCCAATTTGCGCTTCAATTCTTCAGACTTTGCCTTCAGTTCGGCATCGTCCGGAGTCTTCTTGAGTTCACCGGCTGTGCGGGCGGCTTCCTCCTTCACTAGTTTCGTGCGAGCCTGCACATCATCGGCCTTGGCGCGGTCCGCTTTGGCCTTCTCGAGCTCTTCAGCCGGAAGGATGTCGAGCGTCGAGTTCGTGCGCGTCCAGAGGATGGCGCCGTCCTTGAGGGCTACGCAGATAAGCGTTGCGGGCTCGGAACACACGTACAACCTGTCGCCAAGGATGAGCGGCGATGCATTGGACCAGCCTGGCAGCCTGGTCTTCCAGACCACATTGGACTCACGCCCCCATGTCACGGGAGGCTTTGTGTCGGGAAAGGAGCCAGTTCCATCCCCGCGCCAACCGGTGATGGTTCCACCGGAGACAGGCACTGCCAGGCAAACTGCTATAACGGCGATTCCCGACGCAAACAACAACCTATCGCTCACGGCTTTTCCCCATTATCAGACTACCGAATCGGCTTACACTGTCCTCAGATGTTCGAATCCACCAACTTGCCCGTCACCGGGCCTGGCGGTTGGATCCGTCCGTCACCCTCTGCTGGTCAGGAATCTGTCAAAGCACAGGAAGGAATTCAACGCAAATACGCCCCTCCCGATAATTTTGGGCGTCCGATTCATCTCTCATGCGAACGATCACATTGACGGTCTCGTCGACCCGTCCGCGGTTTGACGAATACCGTTTGATGTGAGGTTCTGCCTCTTCTTGATTTCCAAGTCTGCCAAGACGATGTCATTTCCGGACACAGCCTCCGACATGGCAAGCACCTTGCCTT
>CAZWPN010000072.1:0-6979 GCA_964635275.1 uncultured Victivallales bacterium
TCCGAGCAAGTGTGGCGGCTAAGAAGGCGGTTAAGTGTAGTACAGTGGCACACTTGAGCGCACTCTTAACCGACACTCTTAGTCGGATACCCTTAACCGACTCGCTTACCCGACAACAGCTCACCAGCCTTCCATTCTTCCAGCCTGCCAGCCTTCCCCAAGCACCTAAGCGCTGTGCCACCGGCGGGACCCATTGTGGACGGCACTGCGGCAGCGGCTCGCTCGGAGAGCTCGCCCTACCCAGCGAGACGTACAGTCTGTATATGTTCCCCAGGTAGGGCGAGCTCTCCGAGCGAGCCGTAAACACAGGACGCACACGGGGCCGCCAAAGGAGTCCTGCCTTCCATAGCCAGGGAGTTTCATGACACCTTTACGCTTCTGGCATGCTCGTGGTATAAGTCGTCTGTGAGGTTCATGCTTTACAACATCCGGTATGGAACCGGCGGACAGCGCTACCTCCTGCCGTGGAGCGGTTACCTGCGGGACACACGAGACAACCTGCAATCCATCAGCGAGTTCTTCCTGCAATGGGAGCCGGACATTGCCGGCCTCGTGGAAGTTGACGCTGGATCGTTCAGGTCCGGACGGGCCAACCAGGCCAAGTCGCTGGCGGACCTTCTCGGACACTATCACGTCTACCGATCCAAGTATCTTGGTTCGGGCTTTGCCCAGCGGGTACCCGTGCTCAATAAGCAGGGAAACGCCTTCCTCTGCCGCAACTCCATCAAAAACCAGCGGTTTCACTACTTCGATAAGGGCGTAAAGCGGCTGGTAATCGAACTCGAACTGGAGAACCTCACCGTATTCCTCGTCCATCTGGCCCTCCATTTCAGGACGCGCCAGAGTCAACTTGGCGAGCTTTACACCCTCGTCAGACAAACCGCCAAACCCCACATCGTCGCCGGTGATTTCAATTCGCGCTGGGGCGACAAAGAGATCAAGCTGTTCCTCGCCGCAGCCCAACTGACGAACGCCGACCCATCGGGCCAGCCGACATACCCCAGTTGGGGGCCCAAGCGCCAACTGGACTTTATTCTCCACAGCAAGGATATCCACATCACCGAGCTCCATACGCCGCGCGTCCTGTTCTCCGATCATCTGCCGCTGATCATGGACTTCACCATTGGATCTTAGCAGTGTAGACACACCAGCCCTTCATCCTCTATTATTCCGCCATGTTGATCTTGGCTATGGATTTCTCTTCGTCCACCTCCGGGATGGCGCTGCTGGATGGCGACGATATCCGCGCGGAGCGGCAGTGGCATGAATCGCCATCCCGTAATCAGCAGGTCTTTCCCGCTCTGCTCGCATTGCTGAAGGATGGCCGATGCCGTCCAGAGGATCTTGATCTGTTTGCCGTTGGCGTCGGCCCCGGAACCTTCTCGGGCTTGCGCGTGGCACTGGCCACCGCCCAGGGAATGGCGCTTCCCTCGGAGAAACCTGTGATTGGCGTCAGCAGCGGTGAAGCAATTGCGTGGGATGTCTTCCGCGAAACATCCGCCAAACACGTTACCATTGTTGGCGATGCCCGTCGCCGCCGGCTTTGGATGACAACGGTCGAGGCTCGTGGCGATAGCCTGCCGCTGGTCGGCGAATATACATCCATTCCCGCGGATGTACTATCATCGCGTCTGGTTCCCGAAACCTGGGTGGCAAGTCCCGACTGGCTTCGAATCGGGGGGCTTATTGATGCCGCAGCCACTGGAGCACAGGTGGTCCGCAAACCGGCTATTCCACGGGCACCTGCCATCGGTCAGATCGCCCGCTTGAGAGTGTCGAGCGGGACGCCCCCACCCACGCCCTCGATCATCTATGTTCATCCCCCGGTTGCGTGACCTTCGAATCGAACAGTCATCCAGCCCGTTCGCTGCAGGGCCAGACCAGGATGGCCTGAGGGCCAGACTAGTGGGAGCTGGAAGCTCCCCCCCACTATAGTGGCGGGAGCATCTTGCTCCCGCAGGTTGCGGGCATGGATCGCAGATTCGCGGCGCACGTCGCGTTGGTTTTTTCGTTTGGATTTCAACCCCCGGTAGGGTACGCTGACGCAGCGATGAATTTCAGGGTCAATGTTGACCGGGAGCGGTGCAAGGGGTGTGTGCTGTGCGTCACATTCTGCCCGCACGGCGTGTTGCGCATGTCCAAGGCACTCAATGCCCGCGGGTATCATGTTGCGGAAGTCGTTAATCCTGAAGGCTGTACGGGATGCAAACAATGCGCGGTTGTCTGCCCTGATATTGCAGTCGAGATCTATCGAACGGAGTGAGAATCCGGCATGGCTTCGCGAGTCTTGATGAACGGAAATGATGCGGTTGGTGAGGGGGCCATCCGTGCTGGGTGCGACAGCTACTACGGCTACCCTATTACGCCCCAGAACGAACTGACATCCTACATGGCAAGACACATGCCGGCCCATGGCCGGGTATTCATTCAGGCCGAGAGCGAACTGGCGGCCATAAGCATGGTTTTCGGAAGCAGCGCCGCCGGCAAGCGTGCCATGACAAGTTCTTCATCGCCGGGAATCAGTCTAAAACAGGAAGGCATCTCCTACCTGGCCGGTTGCGAGCTGCCTGCCGTCATTGTAAATGTGCAACGGGGCGGCCCCGGTCTTGGCGACATCACGCCATCGCAGGGCGACTACTTCCAAGCCGTCAAAGGCGGAGGCCACGGCGACTACCACCAGATTGTCCTGGCCCCGGACTCCGTTCAGGAATCTCACGACTTGACCATCCTGGCCTTTGATCTTGCGGACAAATATCGCAACCCTGTCATGATCCTTACCGACGGCCGGCTGGGGCAGATGATGGAACCGCTTTCCCTGAACGAAGCCCCCATTCGGCCACCACCAGACAAGCCCTGGGCCGTCAATGGCGCCGCCTCTCGCAAACCCAATATGATCCGCTCGCTCCTTATGGTCAGCGGCGAACTGGAAACGCACAACCTTCACCTCCAGCGGAAGTACGAGCAGGTGCGCGCCAACGAAGTGCGGTACGAAGAACGCCTGACGACGGACTGCGATGTCCTTTGCGTCGCTTACGGGACATCCGCACGCATCGTCAAAGGCGCCATGAAGACGGCGCGCGAACAGGGCATGCGGATAGGCCTGATTCGCCCGATATCCCTTTGGCCATTCCCATCCATGAGGATCCGCGAATTGGCACCTCGCGTGAAGGGTGTTCTTGTGGTTGAGATGAGCGCCGGCCAGATGCTGGAGGATGTCCAGCTGGCCGTGGCAGGCCAGACCCCCGTAGCCTTCGAGGGCCGCATGGGCGGAGGCGTGCCGACCGAGGCCGAGATCCTGCGTAAGCTCCATTTGTTGATTCAGAACCCGACACGGCACGTCCCATGAAGAAAGAGCATTCCATCTACTGCCGCCCGGAATCGATAACCGAAACGAAGACGCACTATTGCGCCGGGTGCGGCCACGGCATCGTACATAGGTTGATCGGCGAAGTAGTGGATGAGCTTGGCATTCGCGAGAAGACCGTGGGCATCGCTCCGGTAGGCTGCTCGGTCCTAGCCTATTTCTACTTCAACTTCGACGTCACGGAGGCCGCGCACGGCCGCACCCCGGCCGTAGCCACCGGAATCAAGCGCGTTCTGCCTGATCGGGTGGTCTTCTCTTACCAGGGCGATGGCGATCTGGCCGCCATCGGAATGAGCGAGACCATCCATGCCGCCAACCGCGGCGAGAATATCACCGTGATCTTCGTCAACAACAGCGTCTACGGCATGACTGGCGGGCAGATGGCGCCAACCACGTTGGTCGGGCAGAGGACGGCAACCACACCGTGCGGCCGCAACCCGGCAGAGGCCGGCCCGCCCATTCGCGTCTGCGAGTTGATTAACACGCTCGACAGGCCTTACTACATCGAACGCGTGGCGCTCGACGGCCCCGCCGGAATCCGGAAAACTCGCGCCGCAATTCTCACCGCCTTTCGCGCTCAACTGGATAACAAGGGGTACACTTTTGTGGAAATCCTCTCGCCATGCCCCGTCTATCAACGGCTGACGCCGGTCGAGGCTTTCGGCTTTGTGGGCAGACAGATGGCAGAAGCATTTCCCGTCCGGGCTTTCCGAAAGGAAGGGAGGATGGTAGATGCTTGAACGTCTGGTCATCGCAGGTTCCGGCGGACAAGGCGTCATACTAGCCGGCCGGCTCCTTGCCGCCGCCGCTTTGGAGACAGTTCCGCAGATAACGTTCTTCCCATCCTATGGCGCCGAGGTGCGCGGCGGCGCCTCCAGTTGCCAGGTGACCCTCTCCTCGGACGAAATCTCGTCACCGCTTTCCAGCGACATTGATTCGATCCTGCTCATGAGCCAGGAGAGCCTGCGCCTATTCAGCCCCCAACTCACACCTCAGACTTTGATCATGGTCAACCAATCCCTCTGCAAAGCGCCACCCGGCACGCAATCGCACCTCGTGCCCGCAAGCGACATGGCGAATCAGATCGGCGATATGCGGGTGGCGAATTTCATCATGCTCGGCGCGTATCTCAAACAAAAGCCTGTCGTCCTCCCCGCTGCGATCGAAGCCGGCATAAGGGACTATCTATCCGGAAAGGAGCCCCGCGTCACCGAACTCAATCTAAAGGCATTTCGATCGGGTATGGAGTACACATGCACCATAGTCTCCGCATCCTGAATGCAACATTGCTCTTCCTCCTTGTTTGTGGTGTTGCCGCAGTGGCCGACGAAGGGACCAGTGTCCCTGCCTCCGACGACATTTTTGCTGCCATCCGCCGTGGCGATACAGCGCTCATAGAGCGCATCCTGGCCGCTCACGGAACCAATGCCACCGCGGCCACCCTGTCCGGCATCACACCGCTGCATCTAGCCGCCGCACTCAACAACACGGAGGCCGCGTCCCTCTTGATTGCTGCGGGAGCGAATATGGAGCAGACCAATTCCAGCGGCTTCACTCCCATGCACTGGGCGGCCAGCCGGGACGCTGTGGAGACGTTTGAACTTCTGATCCGGCATGGCGCCAACCCCGAAGCCCGCACCCCGGAGGGAATCACCCCCCTGCACTGGGCTGCCGGCAACAACGCCACCAATGTCCTCAGGATGCTCCTGCTGGCGGGTGTCAAGTCAGCCCCAACCCAATCCGGAATGACACCACTGCACTGGGCCGTCATGAAAAGGTCGGATGCGACGGCCATGATGCTGGCCTACCAGCAGGCGTCTGAGGATGTTGAGAGACAGGACACGCCCCAGCCACAGACGCCTGCCCAGGTCGATTCGCCCCAACCTCCCAAAACAACGGCCGCCGTGGAGTCGCAACAACCAGGCACAGACGAGGCGGAAAGCGCCGATACTGCGCCTGCCGAAGCGACGAATGCCACGCCTCACGACGTATTCCCGGCGGAATCCCTTCAGCCCGGCCATCCGGCGGGCAGCACCAACGTGGCGATTCCGGTAGTAGGCCGGGCGCTGATCGTGAACGTGGGCATGGGCGAAATCCTCCCGTTTGCATGGATCGAATCGCTCCGGATCTGGTTCGGTCGCTTCGAGATCACCAACGGCCAGTTCCGGCGATTCCGGCAGCGCCATTCCAGCATGGCCAGCGGGGCGCTCAGTCTGAACCGGCAGGATCAACCCGTTGTCCACGTGAGCTGGAACGACGCTCAAAGCTTCTGCGTCTGGTTGAATCAGACCTTTGCCGCGAACATCCCCGCTGGATACGAGTTCAGGCTTCCCACCGTAGCGGAATGGCGGGCGGTGGCGCGGTGCGGCGACAAGCGGATCTATCCATGGGGCGACAAACTCCCGCCGAAGTACGGCAACTACTCGGACCTGAGCGCACGGGCGGCGGCACCCGAAAACTGGCAGGGCCTGTCCAACTACGATGACGGCTATCCGGTGACCTGCCCCGTCTTCGACAGCGGCGAAAACGAGTGGGGCGTCTTCGGCATGGCCGGCAATGTCTGGGAGTGGTGCGAGGACTGGTACGAGACATCCGGCGAACACCGCGCACGGATGGGCGCCAGTTGGGACTTCGACGATGCCAAGTGTCTGAAGATAGACTGGTGCGGTTTCGACAATCCCGATGCCGGATCGGATACCGTCGGCATCCGCCTCGTCGTTAGCAAGCGATGACCGACTGACGCCCCTGCCCTGAGACGTCCGCGACACATTGACCGGCATCAGGCCCCGTATCCTGACAGCTCTCAACCTACATGGAGAACTTGGGTGTCTGGGTTGCATAGAACTTGTTCACCTGCGGAGCAGTTGAAATGCTCCTATCCGACCAGATGTGAAATCAAACGGGCGGCGAGCCACGCGCCTATTCCGATCACGCCAACAACCCAGGAGTAACGCCGCCAGTGGTCTATCGTGGCCGGCTCACCTTCAGCCGTGCGTCCGTTCAGAAAACGAACGTCCAGGAATCGCACGGCGATAAGGGAGCCAACGACCAGCAGACAAGCAACATCGAACAGAGAAGGCAGATCGGGCCGTTTCGTGAAGAGAAAGACGAGCACAAAAAGAAGTAACGCGTTGCCGAATAGCATCCAGTAAAGACGAGCGAGCACACCGTTGCCGTTCTGCGGGGGAACTTTCTGATCTTGCATGACACACCATCCTCCTTGCGCGTCTGCGCGTGTTTCTGGATGGCGGCCCGACCAACCTGCATACCTGCCGTGCACAACGTGCATGGCACCCTTCTCCGTGCCGGAGTTCAGTCTGAATGTCCGGCAAGTGCAGTGCTTTAGTAGCACAACGAACATCCTTCCGCAAGACTGTATGTTTCGCCAGGTAGGGCGACGCCTCCGGCGGAGCCGCTGCCGCAAAGGTGCCCGCAATGGGTCCCGCCTGGAGCACCGCCCTTAGGCGAGGATTTAGGTGAGACAGTGTTCATACGAGCCCCTGATCCTCTCCTGGCGCTGTGCTGCCGGCAGGCTCATTCTTAAACACCAAGAGAGCGAAGAAGGCGAAGGGAAGTCCGGACCCGGCACACAGTGCCGGCGCTACAGTGGCTCCG
>CAZWPN010000072.1:7079-15233 GCA_964635275.1 uncultured Victivallales bacterium
GTACGCGTAAGCGTCTAGCCGTATTACACTTACCCGCCTTCTTAACCGCCACACTTGCTCGAGTACGCTTAAACGAACCGCTTACACGATTGCGCCTCCTTGGATATCACAAGATACAGTGGGTAGAGGTTGAAGGAAAGCTGCCGCCGACACGGCGGCTACTACAAAAGAAGCGGATTCCTCCCTAACAGCAGGTCGCTGTCGAGGCGGTGCATGAACCCGGGCTTCCCCTTGAGATCGTCCGGAGTGCATGCGTAGCACGGATCAATCTCTATCTTGTGCAGAGGCTCCCCGTCGCTTCCCCTGGGCACGGCAACGCCGCAGGCTTCCAGCCATCGCGCAAACTTGCGGACCATGTCGCGGCGCGTCGTCTCCGGCGAGTCCTGCCCCGTTGCGTTCTTGACGGGAGAAAACTCGTCCTCGCGGGCAAACTCCACGTTCAGAGCTCGGGCGGCGTCGGGAATAACGTCGAAGATGAACTTCTCGAATTTGTATGCGTTGGGCTTATCGGGCTTCACCATCCGGCCCTGGGCGTCGCAGTGCGGCACCTTCTTGTGCGCCACGTGAAGGGGAAGCGCGGCGTCCGCTTCACGTTTGAGGAACGCGAAATCGAAAACATGGATAGCCACGCTGCCGAAGCGGAACCGCAAGTGCCCGTCTGGAAGCCGGGCATCCTTCTGTTCGCGGGTCAATTCCGTGTATTCGACCAGCGCTTGCTTGCCTGCCCGGGATACCACGACTCCCAATCCTTCGTCCGGATCTCGCTTGGCGCAAACCTTGATGGATATATCCGAGCCCTGCTTGCGATGAATCCCTATAAACGCGGGATCTGCAACTTCGACCAGCGGGTTGTCCACCTGGAAATAGAACAGGGTCTCCAGCCCACGGCGTTCCATGTCGGCCATCGCGCCGCGCGCGCGCAGCGCCGAAAGAATGCCCCCATGTCCGTCCGGACTCCGGAATATGCTATCCGGCTTCTCGAGGATGATCCGACCGTCAGCCGTCAACGCCGGCCACATGCCCTGAATGAAGAAATGCACGCGATCGGGGGCGAGACCGAAATACCGGTGCTCATCGAAGAAAGCCCTCGTCGGACCATCGTTAGTCTCACTGGTCATGATGTAGAATGGAACGCGGGTCGCATACTTCTGCTCCAGTGCCAGTATCTTTCGGCTATGGATCTCGAAAAGCGAAGCCCCGCTGATAGGGCCAATGGCATATATCCCCTTCGGGCCCTCGAACCCGAGTCGGGAGCCTTGCCCGCCGGCCACCAGCAGCACACCAACCTTCCCCCGGCGAAGCGCCTCTTCACCGATGGCCAAAGCCTGCGACCGCTGGGCCGGCGTCAGGCTCAACACTGGAGCCGGCTCCAAGGTGTCGTCCGCGGCTGCCGCGGCGGGCTCCAGGATCATGCGCCGCATCCGATCAATGCTGTCAAAGTCCAGTTGTTCGATCTGTGACAGCAACTGCTGGCGACGATTGCCGTCCAGTTGATCCCAGAACCCAAGCACATGTTCCTGCCCTTGCTTCGCCAGCAAAGCCCACGCCATCTCAAAAGTCAGCGCCATGACAGAACCCTCCGCAGTTGCGCGGCATTCTACCCGCATTCCGAAAAACGCGCCAGCCGTTTCCCGTCCGAAACACCGCGCCCGCGCTTGAACCTAGAAAGAGCAGACAACCACAGAGAACACAAGAAACACAAAGAGGCAGAACGACTTAGCTGCTTACGCCTCAACACCAAAGTGGTGCGTGTATTTGATCGCGTAACCTTCTTTCTTTGAGTTCTTTGCGCTCTTTGTGGTGAATAAACTGCTCCGTTTAGGTTGAAAGCAGTTCCCCGTAATGCGTAGTCGTCCACCGGAAAGAGGAATAGTCGGTTGATGACAGCGGGCGACGAGAACGGCTGACGAGTGCAGGAACAACCTGGAACTCAAGGAAATCAGGAATGGTCTGGCCCTTCCGGTTCGTGAGTTCCAGATGAAATTCGTTTAAGTGGGTCAGTTACCTGCCGAATATGCGTTCGCGCCGCTCTTCCATAATCCGTTGGGCCATCTCCTGCATGTCCGCCGGAAACCGGGATTG
Organism: uncultured Victivallales bacterium; assembly: GCA_964635275.1. Classification (GTDB taxonomy): domain Bacteria; phylum Verrucomicrobiota; class Kiritimatiellia; order UBA8416; family CAZWPN01; genus CAZWPN01. Next base: position 9,162 of record CAZWPN010000072.1, read on the forward strand.
AGGCATCGCTTCCTTCCTGTTAAGAACCACATCACCCCAGAAGCTCGGGCAGGCGGCATTGTTCAGGCCCACGAGCCAGCGTCTTGCGAGGCAGGCCGAGGCGTTCGAGCCTCAGGAAGATCCCCCACGCTGCGCCATGGTTGGTTGCCAAGGCAATGACGACTTCATGTACGCCGGCCGTCGCCCGGAAACGTGCGATGCTCTTTTCTGGCAACGCGGGATTCGTACCCTCCGGATCGTGAAGCATACGCCTGCCGTCAACCCATGCTTTGACCGGCCCATCGTACCCCAGGATCAGCGCCAGTCGCATCGTCTCCGGACAGGAAAACCGTAACGCAAAGTAGACGACCTCGTCACGGCCGCCGCGTTGCCCGATGTCAGGGTGCAGATTGCAGAAGGCGTCCGGGAACGTGCGGGTTGTCATCCCGAGCGCATCCAACCGGGTTGGACACGTCAACTTCTCGAGCCGTCCAGCCGACGGCTGAAACGCGCTCACACGCAACCGCTGAACCGGCGGCGTAAGGGCACGCGGCGCACAAATCGGAATAGGCCCGAACACCGGCAGAGACCGGCCGGCTTCGTCTAGAATATTGCAGTACGGGTCCGTGCCGTAACCGTAATGCAGTGAGGCACACGCCATGTCGGCCGTCGTCATGCCTGTACGGATTCGCGCGCACACACCGTCCAGAACAACGTCAAAGGGTCGGAACACGCCCTTCGCAGTGACAAGGGAAAATCCGGCAGGACGAGAACCGGCCGTCAGCCGACCCGTCACATTGGCAAATTCCGCCACCACCACGGCAGCACCACGCTCCGTCTCGACCGTCAGCCTTTTCAGCGTCGGCGGCGGGAGGCCTGCCCGGCGTCCGATTTGCAGCGCCTGCATCGCCCGGGCCAGACGCTTGCCCAAAACGTACTGGTCACATCCGCTGATGTGAATGCCGTCATCCAGCGACAGATCGATGGCCGGGACAGTCGTGAGATTCGGAATCCTGGACGGCAGCAGGCGTTGCTGTTCCTGGACCGAATTCCACACCGCAACAGGCTCCGTCCACCACGCCCCGATCACACGCGCGATCTGCACAATTGCCACCGGCAGCGTCATGTCCCGCGCATCCCGCCGAAGGGATGCGACTAGTTTCTTCGTGCGCGCCGTGTAGAGCGGAGCGGCCGCGACATTTGCATCGCTCTCCCCCTGATACCAGATCATGCCCGCCACCCTTCCGCCGTTCTTCCGGAGACGGCGCACGAGTGCGCCATACAGGCTCTTCCCGCCTTCGTCCCTGCGCCGTGGATCCCATTGCGTCATGGATGTGCCGCCGTGCGCGCAGGCAATCAGGCCCTGCGGGACGCCGGTCAGGCGCCGCATTTCCTGGCCGAACGACGGGCCGGGGCACACGCCGTAACCGGCATCGGGCTTTACGGGCCGCCCGCCACCGATATCCGCATGCACCGCATCCACGCATTCCCACATGTTGTGGATCGGATCCCGCGCAACCGCCCAGCGGTCATCCATGCGGAACGCGCGTACCAACGGGTCCACACCCAGCCGTTTCTCCGGAAAGAGCCCGCAGCCTTGCATGTTAGACTGACCGCCGAGCAGCCACACGTCGCCCACCAGCACGTCCCTGACAACAAGCTTCCAGGCGCCAGCGACCTTAAGCTCGATTTCGTACGGCCCGCCGACAGGCAGCCCCTTGATGCAACCGTGGACTGCGCCGCGCGTTGCCTCGCCAACGGCCACGTCAGCAAACCCCTTCAACACTCCATTGCCAATCCGTACGGTGGCCGTTACCGGCCCACTCTGGGCACAACAGCCGGAGAAGAATGCTTCACTGACATTCCTTCTGTTCCTCTGCATAACCATATGGTCAAAAAGCCCCGTCTGCAGATCGATCTTCCCTTCGTTCATCCGGCCCTCTCAAACTGCTTGTTTCTTCGATTTGTACCGATCGCCACGTGGTCCCCGACGCCTGTCACTTGACGGGCGGCTTAAGCTGGACCCCGAAGTACCGGGAGGCATTATGATGGCAGATGTCACTTACCATCCCGCCAACCAGCGCCATGTCGCGCGGGATCAGACCCTTCGCCATGTCCCTGCCTATGATGTTGCACAGGATGCGGCGAAAATACTCGTGGCGGGTGTAGGACAGGAACGAGCGGCTGTCGGTCACCATGCCCACAAACCGGCTCAGCACCCCAAGTTGCGACAGCGACTCGATCTGATGCTCCATGCCGTCACTCTGGTCTAGGAACCACCAACCGCTGCCCAGTTGCATCTTGCCCGGCACCGACCCGTCCTGGAAGTTCCCCAACGCCGTTGCGATCAGCGCGTTGTCGCGTGGATTGATGTTGTACAGAATTGTACGCGCCAACTGGTTTGTCCGGTCAAGACGGTCAAGAAACCGTACCAGCGGACGACCAACCTCGAAGTCGCCGATTGAGTCAAACCCCGTATCCGGCCCCAGCTTCTCGAATAACCGGCTGTTGTTGTTACGCATCACGCCGAGGTGGAACTGCTGGGTCCAGGCGCGCGCGTGGTCCATGATGCCGAACTCGTACAGCATGGCCGACTTGAATCGCAGGATCTCAGGCGGCGTCAATTCTTTCCCACCCCGGACCTTGCGGAAGATGGCCGCGATCTCGCCGGGCCGATAGTCCGCGGCATATAGCGTCTCCAAGCCATGATCCGACAACCGGCACCCCATCTCATGGAAGAAGTCATGGCGCTTCTTCAGCGCATCCATGTAGTTGTTGAAGGTGCGGATGCGGCAGCCCGCTCTCTCTTCCAGACGTTCCAACCACGCGATAAACGCCGCCGGATTCTCCACTGCCATGCCTTTGTCCGGACGCCACGTCGGTAACACTTGAATGTCAAACGCCTTGTCCTGGGCAATGGCACGATGGTGCTCCAGCGTGTCGGTCGGATCGTCCGTCGTGCAAACCATCTCCACGCGGGACCTCTTCATCAACCCCCTGGCGGAAAAGGCCGGTTGCGCTATCTGCCGGTTGCACTCCTTCCAGAAATACTCCGCCGTATCCGGTCCCAGCAACTGGTCTCCGATCCCGAAATATCGCTTAAGTTCCAGATGCGTCCAGTGGTAAAGCGGATTGCGCAAGAGGTGCGGCACGGTCTCCGCCCATTTCTGAAACTTGTCACGGTCAGAGGCCTCGCCGGTACAGAACCGCTCGCTAACGCCGTCCCAACGCATCGCGCGCCACTTGTAGTGATCTCCGCCCAGCCACACTTCGGTGATGTTGCGGTATCGGTGATCCCCGGCTATCTGCGCCGGAGAAAGATGACAATGGTAGTCAATGATCGGCAGCTTTTCCGCATAGTCGTGGTAGAGCGCTCGACCCTCGTCGGTTTCCAGCATGAAGTCGCCGGTAATGATGCATTCGTTTTTCGCCATAGCCCCGTTTCATAACACGACGTTGGCACGAGTTCAACCCAGTACTGCGAACCCAAATCATCGCCAGCGTTGAGCTACCGGCGGGACCCATTGCGGACAGCCTTGCGGCAGCGGCTCCGCCGGAGGCGTCGCCCTACCTAACGGAACATGCAGTCTGTGTATGTTCCCCAGGTGGGGCGAGCTCTCCGAGCGAGCCGTAAACAAAGGACGCACACGAGTCCGCACAAAGTTTTGCCTTCATTAGCCGAGGATCAGGGACTTTCGTCTCATATTGAGTTGCACAATGCGGCTATGGTACACACTCTTCCATGTAGACGCCGGCCAGACGGTCCCGGCAGCGGCTCCTCTGTTGGCCGGCCATTTACCCTGAGCCTGTCGAAGGGTGTCTGGCCGGCGTCCGGCTTTCTTCTTTCCTGGTCTCGCGCCGACCAGAATACATGGCCGGCCCACAGAAGAAGCGGCTTCCTCCCTGTAGTAGCCGGCGTGTCGCCGGCGTCTTCTCCGATCCCGGTAACCCGACCGTGGTGACGCCCCGGCACCACACACCCACTCTCTCAATCTGCGTTAATCTGCGCAATCTGCGGACAAAAACACAGGGCGGGCCGGCTTGCGCCTGACCCGCCCCGCATTTTCTCAGCGTTCGACTCCTGGCCCCTGACTCCTGACCCCTGGGCTTCCTACCGCAGCAGGAACATCGTCCCGCCGTACTGCAGGAATCGCCAGTTGACGTTGTTGCCGTTGTTGACCGAGCCCTTCGCCGCTTGGAAGGTGTATTGCAGCGTGTTCGTCCCGGCATTGCTGTCCTGAACCGTCACCACGGCCACATCCTGCGTGCCGATGCCCGGCTTCTGGAGATACCACCAGTTGCCGTTCGAGGTTGATTTCAGCGACACGTTGTTGCTGAACACCGGCAGACCATACACCGTCTGCGTCTTGCCGGCCTCGAACTGGATCGTCTTGCCCAGCGTCGCGATGGTCAGGTTGCTCCAGGTGTTCCCGCCCCAGACCGTCACCGGGTTGGGACTGGTGCCCGCGAAAACCACTGTGCCGCCGGAGATGGCGGTCGTCGCCACCGCGTTGGACCAACTTCCGTAGACGGTCAGGGTCTCGCCCGCGCTGACGCCCATATACCCGAGATTCCGCAGCACGACATCGCCCACGGTCTTGTCCGTCACCGCGGAGTTGAGCAGCGTCAATCTTGTGGAGGATTGACTGTTGTTGTTCACGGTCAATCGGCCATAGGCTTGGTTCGTGCCCTTCAGATACACGGTTCCGGCTGCGCCGTATTCGCCGCCGCTAGGCGCGCCGCCGTACGCCTGGATCGCGGCCAGGCTGGCAAACGCCGTGTCGCCGGCGTTGGTGAGCACGATCGCGACACGCCCGCCACCGCCGCCGCAGGTGGTACTGACCTGCCCTCTTCCGCCGGCGGCGGAGACCGTGCCGGTGCCCGACACGTTTCCGGCCATGATATTCACCGAACCACCGGACCCGCCGCTGATCCCCCCCCCGGATGACCCCGGTTCCCCCTCTGCCCGAATCATACCGTCCACAGTTAGCGTGTCCCGCACGGAGAGCAGCACCACGCCGCCGCCGGGCTGCGGGCCCATGTTGCCGCCCGACGTGGAACTGCCCAAGGTCAGGGGGTTGGTGACCGAACCGTAGGTGGTTCCACCCGATGTCCCGCCGCCGACGCCACCGTGGCCGGCTCCATACTGGTAGCCGGCGAAGCCGGGGGCGGTCAGGTCAGTGGCGCTATGTCCCTTGCCTGTCACATCGATGAGCCCGCCTGCGGCGACGTTGAGATTGCCGTTCACCGTCATGGCGAGCCGGTAGGTAGCCGTAGCCGGGTTGGCGGACTGCGTCAGCGTCCCGTTCGCGGCCACGTTCACGTCGCCGTTGACGGTGAGTCTGTCCGGTCCCGCATACGGCATGGCAATCGAAAGGCTCGCAGACCCTGCCCCACCGACTACGGTCAGTCCGGCAATGGTCGTGGCCGCCGAGACTGTCGGTATCGTGTTGGTGGAACCGTCAATGAACACCATCGAACTCGCCCCCGGTATGCCGGAGGGCGACCAGTTGTTGGCCGTCGCCCAACTCGTGTTCGCCCCCACCCACAGTTGGTTGCCGGACCCGAAATCCCAGTACGTGTTACCACCCCCGCTGGCCGAATCCACAGCGTAGAGAATTTTGCCGCTGCCCGTGGCATCGCTGTTGACCACCGACAATTGCCGCGCCACGTAGTAGCCCAAAGCGTTCAGATACCACGTGCCGGAGGAGGTCAGCACCGCCCGGTTGGCCGACGACGCCCCGCGCAGATAGATCGCGTTGCGGACCGTGTAGGTCTTTGTTGCCGCGAAGTTTAGCGTGGCCGCGCCGGTGACCGACAGCGTCAGGTTCGTCACCGTAAAGCCATCCCCGAAGGTCACGTACGCGCCCGTGGACGGGAACGTGAGGTTCCGCGCGGCAAAACTGTCCGTTACCGTGACCGCGTTGACGTTGGAGATGGCGAGGTTGTAGAACGTCTGCCCGTTCAGCGTCGCGCTCTGCGCGGCCAACCCGCCGAGAACCACCGTGCTCGATGCCGGGGTGAAAGCGCCCGTGCCTGTGAACACGACGTTCGAGCCAAAGGTCAGCGTCTCGCTCCCCGTGGCCGTGATCG
>CAZWPN010000073.1:0-15186 GCA_964635275.1 uncultured Victivallales bacterium
GGCTCCCCATCCCTCGCCTCTCTCGCATTCTTGCCAAAAGAATCAGCCATAGCCGGCAATACTCGCGCGCAAACCGGGATTGAAACGCAAGGCACAGAGGAGTAGCTTCCCATGTACGTGCTGACAGGGAAACGCGGCGTTTACACGCGCAAGAAAGGCTTGGACCGCGAGACCCGCAAAGCCCTCCTGCTGAAGCACATCGAGGATAATCGGGTTGACGGCAGCAAACTCGATGATATGTCATGAGTTCGGAAACGACAAACAAGTCAGACCTTAGCGAACGTGACATCTGCACGAAGTTCGTCACGCCCGCCCTCGTTGCCTCAGGCTGGGACCTGCAATCTCAAATCCGCGAGGAAGTGACCTTCACGGCCGGCCGTGTCATTGTCCGCGGCTCACAGGTCACACGCGGGGAAGCCCGTCGCGCTGATCACGTGCTCTACTACAAGCCCGGAATGCCTTTGGCGGTCATCGAGGACAAAGACAACAGCCATTCCGTGGGTGCCGGCATGCAGCAAGCCCTGGCCGGGGCCGAGGCCCTCGACGCGCCTTTTGCCTACAGCACAAATGGTGATGCTTTTCTCGAACATGACCGCACCCGCCGCGAAGGCGTTGTAGAGCGGGAAATTGCGCTGACAGCCTTCCCGTCACCGGCCGAACTCTGGCAGCGTTACTGCACCGCCAAGAACCTGAAACCTGCCGAGCAGGCTGTCGTCACCCAGGACTATCACGCCGACGCGTCCGGCAAAGCCCCGCGCTATTACCAGCAGATCGCCATCAACCGAACCATGGTGGCCATCGCCAAAGGGCAGGACCGCATTCTCCTCGTCATGGCCACCGGCACCGGCAAGACCTACACCGCCTTCCAGATCATCTGGCGACTCTGGCGGGCCCGCGCCAGGAAACGCATTCTCTTCCTTGCCGACCGGAACATCCTGGTGGACCAGACGCGGATCAACGACTTCAAGCCTTTCGAGTCCGCCATGACCAAGATCACCAACCGACAGGTGGACAAGTCCTATGAGATCTACCTGGCGCTGTATCAAGCGGTGACGGGCACCGAGGAAGATAGGAACATCTACAAGCAGTTTTCCCGGGATTTCTTCGACCTCATCATCGTGGATGAATGTCACCGCGGCAGCGCCGCCGCCGATTCCGCCTGGCGAGAGGTTCTTGACTACTTCAGCTCCGCCACCCAGATCGGCATGACCGCTACCCCGAAGGAAACCTGTGACATCTCCAACAGTGACTACTTTGGCGACGCCATCTACACCTATTCCCTACGCCAGGGCATCGAAGACGGCTTTCTCGCCCCCTACAAGGTTGTCCGCATCGACATCGACAAAGACCTTCAGGGCTGGCGTCCTTCCGCCGGCAAGCGGGACAAGCACGGCCGCCTGGTCGAAGACCGCATCTACAACCAACGCGACTTTGACCGCACCCTCATCCTGGAGAAGCGCACCGAGTTGGTGGCGCGCAAGGTGACGGAATTTCTCAGGCTTACCGACCGCTTCGACAAGGCGATCGTCTTTTGCGAGGACATTGACCACGCGGAACGGATGCGCAAGGCTCTGGTCAACGAGAATGCGGACCTCGCCGCGGTGAACGCCAAGTACATCATGCGCATTACCGGCGACGATAACGAGGGGAAGATGGAACTCGACAATTTCATCGACCCGGAAAGCCGCTTCCCCGTCGTCGTCACCACATCCCGGCTCCTCTCCACCGGCGTGGACGCCCAGACCTGCAAGCTCATCGTCCTGGATCAGCGCATCGAGTCCATGACGCTGTTCAAGCAGATCATTGGCCGTGGCACGCGCATCCGTGAGGAGTACGACAAGTTCTTCTTCACCATCATGGACTTCAAGAAGGCTACGGAACTCTTTGCTGACCCGAAATTCGATGGAGATCCGGTGCGAGTCTACGAGCCGAAGGGCGACGAGCCGCCGGTTCCGCCTGACGATGAAGACACCGGAACTGGCGGAACTCCGGACGAACTATCCGGCGGCGGTGAGCTCGTGGACGGCCCGCCGGCAGAGCCCGGCAAGAAACGGGTCAAGTACGTGATAGACGATGTTCCCGTCTCCATCGTTGCCGAACGCGTCCAATACTACGGCTCTGACGGAAGACTCATCACAGAATCCATCCGCGATTACACCCGCAAGTCCGTCCTGCGACAGTACCGATCGCTTGACGTGTTCTTACGTGCGTGGTCACAGGCCGACCAGAAATCCGCGATCCTTGCGGAACTGGAGCAACGCGGTGTCCTGCTGGATGCTCTTTCCGAGGAAGTCGGCAGGGGACTCGATCCGTTTGATCTGATCTGTCATATCGCGTGGGGACAGCCGCCCAAGACTCGCAAGGAACGCGCCGACAATGTCCGTAAACGCGACTACTTCGCCAAGTACAGCGCAACCGCGCGCGAAGCGCTAAACGCCCTGCTGGACAAATACGCCGACGAGGGCATAGTGCCCATCGAGGACTTCACGGTTCTGAACGTGCAGCCTATCAGTGAAATCGGAACCCCGCTGGAGATCATTGAAGCCTTCGGCGGACGCGAACAGTACTTGCAGGCCATACGGGAACTTGAACAGCAACTCTACGCAGCTTAACGTGTCCTTCGTGCTCTTCGTGTCCTTCGTGGTGCGCTCCCCCAAAAGTCACCACGAAGAGCACGAAGGAAAGGTGAAAGGGACCCATGTCTATCACAACCCTGGTTAAGATCATCCAGGATATCATGCGCAAGGATGTCGGCGTGGACGGCGACGCCCAGCGCATCAGTCAGATGGTCTGGATGATGTTTCTCAAGATCTTCGATGATCGCGAGCGCGAATGGGAACTGCGCAACCCGCAGTACAAGTCCCCGATCCCCAGCCGCTTCCGCTGGCGCAATTGGGCTGCCAACCCGGAAGGGATGACCGGCGAGGAGTTGATCGACTTCGTGAACAACGAGATGTTCCCGAAGCTCAAGACCCTCGCTGTCACCGCCGGCGCGGACAAACGCGCCATCGTGGTCGGCTCGATCTTCGAGGACGGCTACAACTACATGAAGTCCGGCACCCTCCTTCGCCAGGTCGCCAACAAGATCCAGGAGGACATAGACTTCAATTCCTCGTCCCAGCGCCATCTCCTGGGCGATATCTACGAGAAGATTCTCCGCGACCTCCAGTCCGCCGGCAACGCCGGCGAGTACTACACGCCCCGCGCGGTCACGCAGTTCATGGTCGAGATGGTCAATTCGCAACTCGATGAAATCGTGCTGGACCCCGCCTGCGGCACCGGTGGCTTCCTCACGTGCACCATTGAACACAAGCGCAGGCAGGTCAAAACGCCCGATCAGGAACGCATCCTGCAAGCATCCCTGCGCGGCGTCGAGAAGAAGCCGCTTCCTCACATGCTTGCCAGCACCAACATGCTCCTGCATGGCATAGACGATCCGTCGTTTCTCCAGCGCGGCAATCTCCTCGCGCGTCCGCTCCGTGACTACGGCCCGAAGGATGCCGTCCACTGCATCGTAACCAATCCGCCCTTCGGCGGCATGGAGGAGGACGGCGTGGAAGACAATTTCCCGCAGCCCTTCCGCACGCGCGAGACCGCGGACCTGTTCCTCTCCCTCATCGTCAAACTGCTCCGCCCCGGCGGGCGCGCCGGCATTGTGTTGCCGGACGGCTCCCTGTTCGGCGAGGGAGTCAAGACGCGCATCAAGGAGAACCTGCTGCTGGAGTGCAACCTGCACACGGTCATCCGCCTGCCCAACGGCGTGTTCAGTCCCTACACCGGCATCAAGACCAACCTCCTTTTCTTCACCAAAGGCGAGCCGACAAAGACGGTGTGGTACTACGACCACCCATACCCGCCGGGCGTAAAGAGTTACAACAAGACACGGCCCATCGCCGTCGAGGAGTTCAAGACTGAGAAGGACTGGTGGTGCAAGGACACCGCCGCCGGCCGTGCCCGCCGCAAGGAAACGCCCCTCGCCTGGCAGGTAACCCTCGACGAGATCAAAGCCCGCAACTACAACCTCGATATCAAGAACCCCAACGCCGAAGCCGCCAAGCACGGCGATCCCGACGAACTCCTCGCCGATTACAGAAAACTGCTGATCGAGGTCGCCGCCGCGCGCGATGCCCTGAGGGACGAACTGGCCAAGGCGCTGGAGAGTACCCGATGACGCGTTACCGCATCTTCATCAGCAGCGTTCAGAAGGAGCTGACCGAAGAACGGCAGGCGCTGAAGGATTACATCGAGGGAGATGCCCTTCTGCGCCGTTTCTTCGACGTGTTCCTGTTTGAAAGGCTGCCGGCCTCGGATCGCCGTGCGGACGATGTCTATCTCGACGAGGTGGACCGATGCGACGTCTACCTGGGCCTGTTCGGCAAGGAATACGGCTACGAGGACGTATCCGGCCAGTCGCCCACAGAGCGCGAGTTTGAGCGTGCCACCCAACAGGGCAAGACGCGGCTGATCTACGTTAAAGGCACGGACGACAAGGGGCGGCATCCGAAAATGGCGGCGCTGATTCGAAAAGCCGGCGATCAACTGATCCGGCGGCGGTTCGGGGACATTGCCGATCTCAAGTCCGCCGTTTACGCCAGCCTGGTGGATGAATTGGCCAGGCACGGGGTGGTATCGGAAAAGCCGTTCGATGAACGGCCCTGCGATGGCGCGAGTCTTGCCGATCTGGACGCCGACGCGGTTGCATCGTTCGTCCACCTGGCCAGAGCCAAACGGGATTTTCCCCTGGCCGAAGACACGCCCGTGCAGGATGTTCTGATCCATCTGGGACTCTTGCGCGATGGCACGCCCTTGAATGCCGCCATACTGTTGTTCGGTCGGACGCCCCAGCGGTTTATTCCGTGCGCCGAAGTCCGTTGCATGCACTTCCACGGCACGGAAATCATGCGTCCCGCCCCGTTCTACCGAATCTTCAAAGGCGCGCTCTTCTCGCAGGTGGAAGCCGCCGCGAATTTCGTTCTGTCGGTCACGAACCTCAGTGTCGGAACACGCGCCCTGGGGCCGCAGGCGCCCGTGAGGCCGGAGATTCCGCCCGATGTCGTTCGCGAGGCCGTCGTCAACGCCTTGGCGCACCGGGATTACACCAGCCAGGCCGCCGTCCAGGTGGCCGTGTTTGCGGACAGGGTCGAGATATGGAATCCCGGCGAATTGCTGCCGCCGCTCACGCCGGACAGTCTTCGCGTTCCGCACCGCTCAATCACCCGGAACCATCGGGTGTGCGAAGCCTTGTTTCTGGCCGGCTACATCGAGAAGTACGGTACCGGCACGCTGATGATGATCCGGGAGAGCGTGGATCATGCCCTGCCGGAACCGGTGTTCAAGCAGTCCGGAGGCGAGTTTGTTGCCACCATCGGCAGGGACTGGCTGACGGAGGAGGTGATGAGCAAACTGGGGTTGAATGAGCGGCAAAGCCGAGCAGTGGTCGTGATCAAGAGGGATGGCAAGATCACCAACGCCATATACCAGCGGGTTGCGAACGTCAGTCGGCCGACAGCCATAAGGGATCTGGCGGACTTGGTAGCCAAGAGCGTCTTCACCCGGCACGGTATGGGGAGGAACGCCAGTTATGTTCTGGTGGGGAAACGACTCACGAACGACTCAAATGACTCGCAACGGCACTTGCCGAGAAACGACTCAGAAACGACTCAAATGACTCACATGCACATACGGGGAACCCGTCACAAACCCGTCAAACCCGTCAAACAAGGAGGCACAAAAGGGACACCGAAGACGGTTCCGTCTAAGCATACAGGCAACATCGCAACGCCACAACGTAAGCGCAACACGTTGTCGGGCAATGCATTACAACGACACCCTTCCGGGAGAAAGACCGGACGGTTTGGGACCAGGTCCAGAGAAAAACGGAATCCTGCCACCTCGCAAGCCGATGAGCAAGTGGTTGAGCAAGTCGCCGGCATGCTGGCCGCCTGCCAGGAACGAGCGATCTCGAAGACGGAACTGCTCGGCGCCGTTCATCTTGCCAACGCCTACCTCAACTACCGGCGGCATGTGGCGCCGTTGCTGGAGGCCGGCCTGATCGAAATGACCGTCCCCGACAAACCCACTAACCGCCTCCAGAAGTACCGGCTGACTGACAAGGGCCGTGCCTGGCTCCGAAAGGCCCGGCCATGAACTCCCCCTTCGTGTCCTTCGTGCTCTTCGCGGTGAAATCCCGATGAACTCCGCCACCCTGCTCGACAACTTCGACCTCCTCGCCGAAGCCCCCGGCGGCGTGCCCAAACTGCGCGAGCTGATCCTGCAGTTGGCGGTGCGGGGAACTCTCGTGCCGCAGGAGAAGGGGAGCGGGAAGGGGAAGATTCACCACGAAGAACACGAAGAGCACGAAGGTAGAAGTGAGAAAGATGGCCGTCGGCAAGTCAGCCTGCGTAATGTCGCCACACGCATTCATTACGGATACACCGCATCTGCAAACCCATCCATTACCGCGGTGCGGTTACTCAGAATCACGGACATTCAAGACAACCATGTGAATTGGGATTCGGTGCCAGGCTGCGAGATTGAAGACAAAGACGTGCCGAAGTACGAACTCCATCCCGGGGATATTCTCATCGCCAGAACGGGTGGCACCATCGGCAAGACCTACCTGATCTCAGAGACGCCCGTTCGTGCAGTTTTTGCGTCATATTTGATCCGCGTTGTCCCATCCAACCGCACATTTCCTCGGTTTCTCAAGCTGTTCCTTGAGTCTCCTGATTACTGGGAGCAACTACGATTGAAATCCGCTGGAACGGGTCAGCCGAACGTCAACGGACAGGCACTCGGCTCGCTGGAGTTGGACTTGCCCCCTCTCCCCGAGCAGAAGCGGATTGTGGCGAGGGTGGACGAGTTGATGAATCGGTGTGACGAACTGGAGTCGCGGCAGAAGGAACGCAACGCACGCCACACGGTTCTGGTCTCCTCCTGCCTGCATGCTCTGACTGCCCCCACTTCATCCCTCAGCCTTCACCCTTCATCCTTCTCCACCATCCTTCAGCCCTCATCCTTCAACCTTCTGGCAACCACCCCCGCCTCCGTCGCCGAACTCCGCAAAACGATCCTCCAACTCGCCGTCCAAGGCCGCCTCGTGCCGCAAGATGAGAAGGACGAGGCGGCAGAGACTCTGATGGAACGCGTGTCCAAAGAGAGGAAAGACAATGCCAACGCGACGCGTGGCACTGTGCCAGTCGGTCTCCCAGCGGTGCAGCCTGATGAAGAGCCCTATGACCTCCCGGCGGGGTGGCAATGGGTACGCCTTGGCAGTTGTGTGCACTACAGTGATGCCGGATGTAGTCCGCACTGCGAGCGGCGGCCTCGAATTCAGGATGAGTGGGGAGTCTTGAAGGTCAGCGCCGTCACATGGGGCCAATTCAACCCTGCTGAGAACAAGGCCCTGCCTGCCACATTGGCTGTCAGGGAGGAATGCGAGGTGAAGGATGGAGACTTCCTGATAACGAGGGCGAACACCGCTGATCTTGTGGCTCGAAGCGTGGTTGTCCGCAATCCTCCCCCGCGCCTCCTGCTGAGCGACAAGATCGTTCGTCTGGCCATTGTTGATTGTCTGGACCGCGACTTCTTGAATCTCGCAAATAACTCCGACGCCAGCCGATCCTACTACGCACGACACGCGTCTGGAACGAGCAGTTCCATGCGGAACGTGACAAGAGATTGTATCCATGCTCTGCCCGTGCCTCTCCCCCCTCCCGCCGAGCAGAAACGCATCGTGGCCATAGCCCTGTGCGACGCGCTAAATGCCAGATTGACCCAATCCCGCGCCGACGCCGACACCCTCGCCGCAGCGGTGGTGCATCATGTCTGCAACGGCGGGCGGAGCGGGTTCGACGCAGTCGACCGCAAGGCGCTCCCATGACGTTCAAGCCACAGATGCCGCACCTTCCGCCGACAAGCCCAGAGGAGTTCGAGATGCTCTGCTTGGACTTGTGGATGAAGGTATGGGATGACCCACACGCCCAGCGCGTGGGGCGAAACGGGCAGTCTCAGAACGGGGTGGATATTGTCGGCCAACCGCATGGCACCTCAGAGGTCGTCGGTGTTCAGTGCAAGTGCAAGGAACTCCTCACCGGCCAACAGGTGGCAAAAGCGGAACTGCTCAAGGAGATCGAGAAGGCCAAGGCGTTCAGCCCGAAGCTGACAACATTCATATTGGCTACCACGGCGCAAAGACATGAGCCGATTCAGCGTCTTGCCCTTGAACTCACACAGCAGCACCGAAAGAGTGAGCTGTTTGAAGTCCACGTCTATGCTTGGCAAGATATCGTGGAGCGCTTGATCGCCTTAAGGCCGCCACTGGCTCGACAGATGTACGACGACTTGGCGGATGATCCAGCGTTGCGTCAGATCGAAAGAAAGTTGGATCTACTCTTACTGTCAACCTTGGAGGGTGGTGCATCGGAGGGCGGCAGCAGTTCCGCCGGGATGGCATTTCGGGAGAGCCTTGTCGGGGCGGTGTCGCCTAACAAGGATCGCCTCCTTCCGCGAACTCAATGGAGAGGGTCACGCGGTGGAGATCCCGCTAGGAATGATGACAGGCAACGCTCATCCAAGGCAGGGGGGGATCTTCCTGCAGACACGATTGAGTCAATCGGCAGTGGCTCGATCATCGAAGAGACGCTCCCTGTTGGTCCGGCCGGCGCAGGGGCTTTTCTGCTCGTCGTTTCTTGCCTACGTTCCGAGTTGGCGAGATGGAACCACGATCACGCGGCGGAACTGGCGCGTGTTCTGGAAACGGCACTCGCGTCAGGCGTGTCGATTGATCGACTCGTCATTCCGAGCATACTGGCGCTGATCGTGCGAGTTCGACTGAACCAGGCGGAAACAGGCTCTGATCATGGCAACCTTGAAAGCGTGGCACCTCTGCTTGTGCAGGCGGAGAAGATGGCGGAGGGTGACGCCGACCGGCTCGCCGAACTCGCGGCGCTCAAGGCGTCTCTTGAGAACCTTCAGAATGGTCCTGCCGCGGCGCTGGCTCTACTCAAAGGCCGCGCCGACGCCTACGCCATCCGCACCCGTACCGCCCTCTTGCTGAACCAGCAGGAGTTCGCAGAGGCCATGGGCGTTGTCGAGGGGGTGGAACCGCACGAATGGTGGTGCGATGTGGCCGTCAAGGCGTATGCGCTGAACGACCAGGTCGAGAGAGCCCAGTCGCTTGTCCGTTGGGCGGCCGGGTTGTCGGACCGCAGCCGGTATCCGCAGTGCGTTGTCCGGCTGGGCGAGGGGCTGATGGCGCGGGCGCTGGCGGGACATGACAAGGGAGTCAACATATTGCCGCAGGACATCAGGCCGTATGAGCGCGACAGACTCGAAGTCGTCGCCGACACACTGCGGCCGGTTCTCCAGACCATCCATACCGCCGGCAAACCGACTTCCGGTCTCGACATGGTCGCCCTGCAAATCGCGTGGCAGGCGAATCATCTGCTCCAGCGGCGGGAAGTCGCGGCCGAGTTGCTGGGGCTGATGAACGTATGGACACCGGTTCCCATAGGTGTGGGCCAAGGCGTGGTCCTTGGTTACATCGAAGCACCGCCAGACCTTCCTGACCGCCTCCGCAAGGATCATCCCGGCGATCTCGACGCGGTGATGCTGGCCGCCGTCATCGAGGCGGGTTCCCTTGGCAGGTACGCGGACGCGTTCGTGAAGGCGAAGGAACTGGTGCCGCTGGCGGACAGCAACGAGAAGAAAGAGGAACTCTTCAAGCTCTTCCATACCATCTGGCAGAGCATCGAGGGCCCCGCCGTCGCGGAATGCGAGGCCATTGCCGGCCCTTTGGTCGCACATAATCCCCGGCTTCACGCAATCTTCGCGGCCGGGATCGCCCTGCGCCGTGGCGACGCCGACGGTGCCATCGCCATTCTCGACGGGCAGGAGGCGGAGGAGGATCCTTTCTGGCTGCAGTATCGGGCCAACTCGTGCCTGCAGAAGCGGCAGTTGGCAGAGGCGGTGGACTTCCTGCTTTCGGCGGCGAAGATCACCGGGCATGCCGACCTGTTGCACAAGACGGGCGATGTCGCCTTCCAGGCCAAGCGATACGATGTGGCCGTGTGGTGCTACGAGCGCCTCGCGGAAATCCAGCCGCGCAACCTTCCTGTGCGCAACAATCTTGCGCACATCTACTCGTTCGTCCTGCACGATCTAGCGAAAGCGGCGGAGCAGTTCCGGGCGCTGCGTGCGGCCGAGCCCGACAACGCAATGCACGCATTCAACCTGGCTGTTTGCTTGACACAGATGTTCAGGCATGAGGAGGCGCTGGTCCTTTATCATCAGTTGTGCAGCCAGGACTCTCCGCTGATCCAGGCGGTCCTGGGTCGTGCCCAACTGCAGCACGGTATGGGCCGTCCGGATGCCGCGCTGGCGTCGCTGGTTCCGTTCCGGGAACGCTTCTGGCACGTTCCGGATTTCCTGATGCTGTTCATGACCGTTGCCCATGCCGCCGGCAATGATGCGGCAGCCGATGAAGCCCTGATGGGACTGGAGCAGGCACGCGTGCAGGGAGCGGTTAAACCGGAAACGTTCCGCCAGATTCATGAAGATGAGGGACTGGAACTGCTGAAGCAATCCATCACGCGGACACAGGCCCGTAATGAGCGTCTACACACCGGGATGCTCAAGGGTCGCATGCCGTGGGTGTGGGCGGAGCAGGTGTCCCAAAACGCCATCTACTGGGGCTGGCGGATACGAACTCAGGAGATGGGTTGGATCGACGACGAACCGACAAACCGGGCGAGGTTCAGCCTCTACTCGACGAACGGGTTCCACCCGCGCCAGACGGAAGAGGGCCGGCGCACGTTGTTGCCTCTGGCGTGGCCATCGCCCGGCACGAAGGTCGTGGCGGATCTCTCGGCTCTCATCACGCTGCACCGGCTTGGGCTCCTGGATGCGGCTGCGGCATACTTCGGTGAGGTGCTGGTGCCGGCTGGCTACCTGCCGACCGTGCTGGAGGACAGCCGGCGGATGGTCTTTCACCAGCGTTCGCAGCAGCAGAGCGCGGAGCAGATTGCGAAGCTGGTCAACTCAGGGCGCATCGTGGTGCTGGCCGAGGGCACGGACCCGGCGGCCGCGATGGCAATTGCAGACGAATACGCCGATTCGGCCGTGCACCGGTATCGGTTGCGGGACTTGATCGGCCCGGTTCATCAAGTTGGCCTCATCAGCGACACCGATTTCGCCGGGATCTCCCGCCTCTGCGTGAAGCTGTCGGCGGTGGACGAGCAGCAGCCGGCGCTGGGGCAGTTCCAGGACGTGATGGTGGACCTGACCACGCTGGAGACGGTGGCAAATGCCGGTCTCCTGAACACGGTGGCCGGATTCTACCGGCTTCGCATCACCGCCGGGGCGCACCGGGAGGTGATTCAACGCCTGGATGCGGTTGCCTACCAGGAGGAGACACGCCAGTGGCACATGGACCTGTGGACACGCCTGCGCGGCGACCCGCGCTTCAAGTTCGTGGCACACACCGTGCCCGAGGAAATGCGTCATAGCGACGGCGCTGCCAAGGACTACCTGCCGTTTCTCGCCTGCTTCGTTGCCAGAGAGACAAGACTCCCCCTCCTTGCCGACGACCGCGTCTGCCAGGCTTTCGCCCTGAACGACGTCCCGGACGCGCCGTACGCCGCTTTCGGTTCGGATGTCGTCGCGTTGGCGCTCCTGGCTGCCGGCAAGCTTGACGTCGACAAAGCTGCGGCGGCCAGCCGGCAACTCATGCAGTGGCGCTATCGCTTCATGGTGCCTTCGCCGGAAATCCTTAAGACGCTGTCGGATCAGTATCGAGGGACCGTGCCTGGGATCGCGCTGCAAGAGGTTGCAGAGTATGTGCACGATTGCATGCGCGACCCTGGGCTTTTCGGCGGTCGGGAGAAGACCGAATTGGGCGAATCCATGGCCGGACGTCTCTACATGGCGTGGGGCGCTGTCGTGCCCGAGTTCCTGACCCTCGTTTGGCAAGACGATACGTTCTCGCCCGAGGCTGCCACGCGATTGACGCAGTGGAGTATCCGGGAACTCCTGCCTTCCTGTCCGCGCGTCATTGACGGGCGCACGAGGGTGCGGATGGGATCGCTGACCCCCCGGCTCGTCCTCTCGCGGACGCTTGTCGCGCTTAGCGCGCTTCCGGGAAACCCTCGTCTCGCCGATGCGATGCAGGCGATGAAAGAAGCGCTGGAGCTTACGACGGATGAATACCATCGAATCCTGACGGAAGTACTGCATGATACAGCCAGAACAACAGCCGAGTCCTGATGTTATGCGCCGGGTCTTTCTGGGCATGCTGATGCGGATGCGGAACTACGCCCTGCATCACTTCGATCGCATCGGTCCTCGCACCCAGATTGTGCTCCGGGATCTCGGCCTGTTTGAGGATCAGGGCGCTCCGATCGGTTCCGATGTCGATCTGAACGTCCTGCGCGACCCCAATCATCCGCGCCGCGAAGCGCTTCCGCCCGGTCCGCTGCTTCTCTACCTCACTGAGGATGAGAAGCCGAAGCGTACCGTCATTGACGTTACCGTTCTCCTGTACTCCGAAATGCCGGAAGTCAGGATCGCCGCCCTCACCCATTTCTCCCGGATGATCGGCGAAGGGGCACTGAAGGTGACTCCGAAGAGCTGGGAGATCTTCGAGAAGGGGAGGGCGGGGCTGGAGTCGGCCAACCCACATGAATGGCGTGCGGCGGCCGTCGCGCTGTGTGATGCGTTCAATGACGACATCTGGATCGCGTTGCAGGGGGCGCGCCAGAGTCTGGCAAGCGAGCCCGTCATCCAGGACAGCCTGAACGCGTATGCGCCGCGCGTGCTACACCCCGCGGTTTCCTCGCTCGATTCGATTGTCCTGGAGGTTCGGGATCCCCAGCACGAGCATACGCGGTTGACGGAGATCATCGCGTCGGTGGTGGGGGAAGCGAAGAGTCTGGCCGCCGCGTGCGCAGCATACCATCTGAGACTCGGTTTTCTGCCCTTTGCCCCGCCTTACGCCATGGCTGAGGTTGTTGCGCGCTGGATGGCAGTGCATGCCGACACTGACGCCTGGAAGGAGGTGTGGGACTGGACCAAGGCCGCATTCGGTCCAATTCCCCGCTATCATGCCTGCTCGGTGTTTGTGCTGCACCCGGAATGGGTGCCGGCCGGGGCGCTTCTGGAGTTGTGGCGGGAGATCCTTGGCGTGGCGCATGAACCGGGGAAGAGGGGGGATGACAACGTTGCACGGGAGCCGTGGGCCTTGCGTCGTGACCTCGCTCGCCACTTCGCCTACCATCTGGAGGCGCACCTGCCGGAGAATGACGGTGCTGGCATCGCTTGTTTCGCATGGTGGTTCGCCGAACAGGTGGCGGCGCTCTTCCCGGACGCGCCGCAATCGGCGCAGTTCTACCGCAAGCACTGGATCGCACCCGCGGCTGAGCGCTCCGCTTACATCTGGCTGGCCGCCAGTCCACGTATCGGACGGTCCTACCTCAGATACGTGACGACTGGCATTGCGTCGCCATGGGCCACGTCCCTGTTGGCCCTCATGGGCGCCACGCTGGATCAGTTGGCGCCACAGGAACAGGCGGTCGAGATACAGGTGCAATTCCACGAAGCGCTCGTGACGTGCCTGATCGGTGCCCTTCCCGTTGCCGTGGAAGCCGTGTCCGACCCGACATACGCGATGGAGTGCGCGTTGGGTCAGACAGCGCAGAAGTGGGCGGTGCATCAGTCGGACGCGCAGCGCGCCGCGTTGGAGCAAATCGCCGCGACAAGTCGCAAGCTGGGTTCGGTTGAGGCGTTGTGCGAGGCCCTCCGCAAGTTGCCGGAGACCGCGCTCCCCGACCAGATCGCCGTGGCCCTTGCCCTGAAGGCCAAGGCGCACACCGACCCGACGCTGGCTGCCGGGGTCTGGGTCGTTCTCGCGGACGCGGAATGGCGAAAACGGGTCTTTGACTCCGCGGAGGAACAGGTTGTCGGGCGCCTGATCGAGACACTGACCATTCTGCAAGTGGACAACCAGGGGCAATGGTTCTCCCTGCTGCCGCACTTCATAGCCGAGGTGTGCGAGAAGGCGGAGAACGACGAACGCCGCCGGCTCCTGTTCCTGTATGTCGTCCACACGTCGTTGGCCTCCGACACCGTCAGCGCTGTGCGCCGGTTGCTCCGCGGCACGCACAAGGCGAAGTTCGTTGACGTGGTCAAGGCGTATCGCCAAGGCGTGGAGAGCATGTGGTCCCACTACCCGCCGTGGGTACAAGGACGTATGCGCAGTCTCCTGGCCAATCTCCATGTTGTGTGAGGTGGGCCAAGTGATAGTCGCTACTGCCCGCGGACAGCTCCGCTCCCCGCCCCGCGCCCTCTTGCCGCCGCGTCACGGCCTCGTCAACGACTCGACATAGCGCACCAACAGCCAGAGGTCGTCCTTGCTGATGTCCTTCGTGCGCCCACGCTTCTGATCCCTCACAAACTGAACCGCCCCAGAAGCAGCCTAGGTCCCTCCCAAGTGAATCGTCACAAAATTGCCGCCCCCAGACACCGCCCAGAGGCCATTTACAGGGAGAATCTCACAAATCCGCGCCTTCCATAACCGCCGTTCTTAACTGAATACGCTTAGCCTCGGGCGCAGGCGCCTGCGCTGCGAGCGGAGGACATCAGAGGTGGCGACGGGCGAACTCACGCCCCGAACCGCTCTTGAGGTAGGCTTCGAAGGCCCGGGCCTTCTCCTGGGAGTTGAAGCGAATCACCGTCTCGACGCGCCACGGGCGGTACTTGGCGGTGTGCGGCACGCCGCCGGCGTTGTGCTTCTGCAAACGTGCCTGAAGGTCGGTGGTGCAGCCAGTATAGTGGCGCTGAGCGTCAGCTTCCGCGACGAGGATATACACGTAGTGGAATGGATCTGGCATGCCAAGCCGTCCTGTCACGCCGCAGCGCGGTCGCCCCAGGCGGAAGCCTCGCAGCGTGGTCGTCGCGGTGACCGTCCGCCTCCGCCCCGCGGTGCGGGGACTACGGCGGGACAGCCTCCGCTCTCGCCACGGGACGCCGTAGCCTCGGGCGCAGGCGCCTGCGCTGCGAGCGGAGGCTGGTGGAGGCGGGGGGAATCGAACCCCATTTGCCCTGTTTTCGCAATTCCTTGAAAATCAGCCGGTTACGTCACAACCCCTTGCGGCATAGCGTCCTGAATGCGGTTTCTGTGCCTCCTGCATG
>CAZWPN010000074.1:0-15080 GCA_964635275.1 uncultured Victivallales bacterium
ATCAATCGTCATTTTCATGCATCTGGAATGCCGTTCTTGAGACATATCGTCAAGGCAATACCGTACAGCCTGATCCTCGGCCAAGAGGAAATCCTTCATGCTCGCACACCTTTCGCACCCCTGTGGACACGGGATCGCGGGAGATCGCCCATCCGATTGGAGAGATCAACCCGTTCGTGTTCCTACGATCGCGGTTTGCCTTCCGCTTCTTTCGGCTTTCACCTCTCGGTTCGACCTTGCGGCTCGGCTGTCGAAGGGTCCAATGCCGTGCTCCGTGCGCTCTGTGCCTCTGTGAGAGCCGGGCCATCTTCCCCATCGGCGGTCCGATCCTCTCCATCGGCGCAGACTCTTCTTACTCACGGGGGTTCTGCTGCCGCCATTGCCAAGGCGGAATGGGACGTTTTCCGCTCCAGAGGCCGCGACGTTCCGAGGCGGCCGTCCGCTGCGCAGCAGCCAGACGTGCATCTTCCGGACGCGAGTAGTTCCACGCCATGCCAGCGGCCACCAGTTCCCGGTTGATCCATCGGTCACCATCGTACACATCCGCCAGCGCCCGGCCATACCTGTCCGTTTGGGAGAACCGCACACGTACCCGGCGGTGCTGAACCCGTTTGAAGAGCGTGTCACGTGCGGCAGACCCGTACGCCTGGCCAATCTCTGGCGCATCGATTCCAAGCAGTCGAATCTTGAGATTCCGGGAGCCGTTGGTCCACGGCCGGTCCAGAATCAACGATATCGTGTCGCCGTCGTGCGTGATCACGACCCGTCCCTCGATATCCTCCAGCGCCGACATTGCAGGGAAATCGTCTGCCTCCGGGACGGGTGCGCCCGGCGTTCTGCGATCCGCGGCCTCCTTCGTGAGAAACCGGACGGCACATGCCAATGACAACGCTAGGAGAACCAATGCCACGGAAACCGGGGAGCGACGGGGGCTCATCCTCACGGCCCCGTCTCCAGATCTGGCAGACGCACCGCTTCGGCGCCCCTTCGTGCGAAACGATGCACGGGACCGCCCATGGCGGCAAGTGCGCCGCCGGGGGCCACACGAAGCGCTGCTCCGGAGACAATCCCGTACCCGATCGTGCGGGCTGGCGAGAGTTTCACCAGCGTCCTTAATTCCGGCCAGTGATCGTCCTCCTCGTGCGTATCGCATACCAGCGGCGCCAAGCCCAGGCAGGAAAATCGCTCCGCCGTCGTGTTGTCGTCTGGATCACGCCAGCGCACCCAGTGGCGGCCGAGCATGATGCTGCCGGCCGAGAGGCCTATGAACGGCCGCCCGGCGCTGTGCAGCGAACGGAGAAGCGGAATGCAGCCGGAAGCCGTGAGATTCTGCATCCCGACATCCACGTCGCCGCCGCTGACGAACACGATATCCGACTCGGAAAGCACCCGGTGACAGACGGCTGCATCGGCGCGGGGAGTAACCGTCGGTGCCAGTTCCACCCGGCCGGCGCCTGCATTTTTGAACCACTCACCCCCCCAACGAAAGAACCCACGGTCGTCGCCATTTGCGCTGCCAAGGCAGGCTACGCATGGCGATCGGATACCGATCCCGGCCAGAATGTCCGCCAGCAGGCGCTCGGGTTGGAGCCCGGCCCGCCTGTGGTAGCCGCCGGCGATGAGGTAGAGTTCGCCGCTTTTCTTGTCATGCGTAACGCGGGTCAAGATATGCCTCCATCGGCAGGGGGAATTCGGCCCATACGCGCCGGAACTTTCCGGAGGGCGACGGATGGATGTCAGGTTCGACGATGACGGCGACGTCAGCGTCGCTGCCATACAGACTCTGGATGGCTGCAGTCGCGGCGGGTGCAACACCGGGACCCTGTTCGGCAACGCACCGCAACCGGTACCGACCCGCCGATTCCTGGACAAGTTCGTACGCTACCAGGCCCTCCACCCCACCCAGTTCCTCGTCGAGCTGCCGCTCGGTAACAAGGCGGCCACGGGTGGTCAGCGTCAGATTCTTGACCCTGCCCTCGATGCAGGCCACGGTGAGCCCATCCTGCCGGCCGCAGGGACAGGGACCCCGCTCGTCCAAGCGGACAAGATCGCCGGTGTTGAACCGCAGAATGGCAGACCAAGGGTTGCGGAAAGTTGTCACCAGAAGGCGGCCGACGAGCGGGCCGCCGTGGGCGGGTGCCAGCGGCTGAAAGTCCACGCGACAGCTTTCGGTGTTCTGGTGAAACCGTCCATGTTCACACTCCATCAGAACATAGCCGGTTTCAGTAGTCCCGTAGGAACTGCACAGCGGAACCCGGAAGACGCGCCCGATCCGGCGCCGGTCCAGCACTGACGGAATCTCAAACGTGAGGACAACAATGGCCGGCTGGAACACCGGCAGCGAATGGTCGGCGGCAAAGACTGCCAGGCGTGACAGGTATGACGGGTTGGCTTCCAGCACCACCGGCTGGAACGTTTGGAGTTCGGCCAGCAT
This sequence comes from uncultured Victivallales bacterium, assembly GCA_964635275.1. Taxonomy (GTDB): domain Bacteria; phylum Verrucomicrobiota; class Kiritimatiellia; order UBA8416; family CAZWPN01; genus CAZWPN01. The sequence goes on from CAZWPN010000074.1 coordinate 2,435, forward strand.
CCGTCGGCAGTGTTCGGTCTTCCAGAGCGCCGGACTGCTCTTCTCGTTGAGAAAGAGAAACCGGCCCTGCATACGTTCCGACATCTGGAGGTCGCGTTCGTCAGATCGCGGTCCGACGCTCAGTGCGCTCGTAAGAAGCGCCTCGCGATGGGAGCCCAGCGTGGATTGCCGGGCATGCGCATTCAACGTCCATGAGGTTTCCTCGGATGCATCCCACCAAACCTGATTCCAGAGATTGGTGACTCGTTCGTCGGTGGTGCCGCTGGTGCTGACTAACTCGATTTCTCCGCGTCGCAGGGCGTCGTGGACATCGCGATGGGCAGGAACAAATCCGGCCGGGAAATGCGTCCGGAGGTCGGCCTTTGTCAACACAGGCATGGCGGCATACCTGTCGTCCGTTGGCCGATCGGGCCCCGGGTCGAACACACGCCATGCGGAGTAGGCGGCAACCTGATGGATCGCCAGTTCAAGTGCCTCTCTGGATCGCTCTTCGTAGGCATCGGTGAACAGCGGGGTGACAGGGTGGTCGCGGAATGCTTGAGCCATGGGGCTTCTTCTGCCATGATGAGCATGGGGAGGCAAGAGGAAAAAGTGCGGCCCTGATCCTCGGCTAACGGTTGGCCGTGACACGGTCAAACCATGCGCGGACTGCTGTCTGACGGCTCACCGGGAGGTTCGCCCTCCCAACGTCGTCCCATACAGGTTGGATATGTTCGTTATGGGAGGGCGAGGCTCCTGCCGAGCCGTGCCAGCAGAGAGAGCATGTTGGCCGGCAACTTGCCGCCTAATCGTGTCGGTTAAGCGAGTCGGTTAAGGGTATCCGACTAAGAGTGTCGGTTAAGAGTGCGCGGAAGTGTGCCACTGTACTACACTTAACCGCCTTCTTAGCCGCCACACTTGCTCGGATACGCTTAACCGACTCACTTACACGACTCCTCCTGTTAGAACGGCCATAAGACCTGGGGGGTACCCACACCAAAACCGGAAGAGCCGTATGTGTTCCCCAGGTGGGGCGAGATCTCTGATCGAGCCGTAAACACAGGACGCACACGAGGCCGTCAAAGGAGTCCTGCCTGACCGGTCCCGGATCCCGTTACAAAAATACTTCAAATGACTATTGACATACCATGTGAGCTTTCGTTAAACATCTATTGCGGTTTTGTGAATTTTTTAACGATATCTGAAGTACAAACGGCACCTCTGCTCGCTTGGAAGGCGGTTGGCGGGCGCCACAACAAGGAATAAGTATGAGCAGCAATCTGACCAGGGTTGTCAAGGAGGTCTGTCAGTCCGTGCAACACGACCGCACGCGCCTGATGGACGTCGCGATTGCCGTACAGAAGGCATTCGGTTGCGTCAGCAACGACGCCATCGTCGCCATAGCGGCCGAACTGAAGTTGCCCCGTGTTGAGGTAGAGAGCCTGGTGACTTTCTACGCGTTCCTGTCCAAGCAACCGAAGGGACACACAGTCATCCGGTTGTGCAACGACGTCATTGACGAGATGAACGGCGTCGCCCGCGTGGCCGAGGCGTTCGAGCAGGCGCTTGGTATCAAGATGGGCCAGACCACGCCCGACGGTAAGGTTTCGCTGGAATACGCTCCGTGCATCGGCATGTCGGACCAGGCACCCGCGGCGCTGGTGAATGACGTGGTGATGACCAACCTCGACGCCGAGAAGGCCCGGGCCATCGTGCGGGCCCTGATAAGCGATGGATCAATAGCCAAGCTTGCCAAACCGCTCGGCGACGGCAACAACGGCCACGACAAGATCCGATCGACAGTGGTCAACAACATCCGCCAACGCGGCCCGGTGATCTTCGACACCTACATCAACGGCAGCGGACTGAAGAAAGCACTGGCCATGACGCCGGCGGAAGTCATCCGCGACGTCAAGACATCCCGCCTGCGCGGCCGCGGCGGCGCGGGCTTCCCCACCGGGATGAAGTGGGACTTCACCCGCCAGGCGCAGGGCGCGAAGCGTTACGTCGTCTGCAACGCAGACGAGGGTGAGCCCGGCACATTCAAGGACCGCGTCGTACTGACGGAATCCGCGGATCTCCTTCTTGAGGGCATGACCGTTGCCGGCTACGCCATCGGCTCCGACACCGGCATCCTCTATCTTCGCGGCGAGTACGCTTACCTCAAGGCCTACCTCGAGGATGTGCTCGCGCAGCGCCGTCAGCAGGGCCTGCTGGGCAGTTCCATCTGCGGCAAGACGGGATTCAACTTCGACATCCGGATACAAATGGGCGCCGGCGCCTATGTCTGCGGCGAGGAAACCGCACTGCTGAGTTCTTGCGAAGGGCTGCGCGGCGACCCCAAGAACCGGCCACCATTCCCCGCCCAGAAGGGCTACCTCGGATGCCCCACCACGGTCAACAACGCGGAGACCTTCTGCTGCGTTTCGCGCATCCTGGAGAAGGGGCCCGGCTGGTTCGCCCAGATAGGGTCGAAGGGCAGCGCGGGCACAAAACTGCTGAGCGTATCGGGTGACTGCGCCCGCCCAGGGGTGTACGAAGTGCCGTTCGGCATTAAACTGGCCGATTTCCTTAAGATGGCCGGCGGCGAGGAGGCCGCAGCGGTCCAGATGGGCGGTCCCTCCGGCCGCATGGTGGGCCCGGCAGACTTCGGCAAGACAATCTGTTATGACGACCTGGCAACCGGCGGCTCTGTCATGGTGTTCAACGCCGACCGCGACGTCGTGAAGATCGCCAGGGCGTTCATGGAGTTCTTCGTGGAGGAAAGTTGCGGCTACTGCACGCCGTGCCGCGTCGGCAACGCGCTTCTGCGCCAGAAGCTCGACGACCTGCTCGCAGGCCACGGCGAACCAGGCGATCTGGCCTATCTCGAGGAACTTGGGCGAACCGTCAAGCTGACAAGCCGCTGCGGGCTTGGCCAGACCTCAGCCAACCCGGTTCTCTCCACGCTTGAAAGATTCAAGCCCGCCTATGACGCGCTGCTGAAGAAGACAAAGAAGCGCAAGGGCGAGCAGGAGTTTCTCGCCACGTTCGATATCCGGTCCGCGCTGGCGACCAGCGAGGCTTTGATGGAACGTAAGTCCGAAGTATTCAACTAACGAAGGATGAAGGAACGCGCCATGAGCGATAAAGTGACAATGACAATTGATGGCGTCACCGTCGAAGGCAAGCCCGGAGAGACCATCCTCCAGGCAGCCGACCGTGCCGGCATCTACATCCCGCGCCTCTGCGCTCACAAGGACCTCTGCGCCTACGGCGCATGCAGGGTGTGCACCGTGCTGGTCAACGGCAGGCCGCAGTCGGCCTGCACTCAGCCCGTGGCGGAAGGCGCAGTGGTGGAGAACGAAACCGAAGCGATGCGCCTGCACCGCACAAACCTGATAGAGATGCTCTTCGTGGAAGGCAATCACTACTGCATGTTCTGCGAGAAGAGCGGTAACTGCGAGTTGCAGGCCCTCGCCTACCGCTTCGGCATCCTGGCGCCAAAGTACCCCTACCAGTTCCCGGACCGGGACGTGGATGCGTCGCACCCCGACGTCATGGTGGATCGCAACCGGTGCATTCTGTGCGCCCGCTGCGTGCGCGCCTCGCGAGACATGGACGGCAAAGCCGTCTTCCAGTTCACCGGCCGCGGCGCGCATAAGCGGATTGCCGTAAACGCCGAGGCAAACCTGGCCGATACCAACCTGAAGACCACCGACAAGGCCGCGGACATCTGTCCCGTCGGTGCCATCCTCAAGAAGAGGATCGGCTATCAGGTGCCTGTCGGGGAACGCAAGTACGACAATCAACCGATCGGGTCCGATATCGAGGCAACCCGTACGGCGGCGAAATAAGGATTTGGAACAAGGAGCAACCATGGCAAAACCCAAGATCGCGACAACGTCATTGGCTGGTTGTTTCGGATGCCACATGTCCATTCTGGACATTGATGACCGCATCCTGAAACTCATCGAGCTCGTAGACTTCGACAAGTCCCCCGTGGACGACATCAAGGAATTCACCGGGCGCTGCGCCGTCGGCCTGGTGGAAGGCGGCTGCTGCAATGAGGAGAACGTGCGTGTTCTAAAGGATTTTCGCAAGCACTGCGACATCCTCATTTCAGTCGGCGAGTGCGCCATCTGCGGCGGCATACCGGCCATGCGTAACACAATACCGCTCAAGGAATGCTTCGACGAAGCCTATCGCAGCGGGCCCTCCGTCCACAATCCGAGCGGTCAGTACCCTAACGATCCGGACCTCCCGCTGGTGCTCGACAGGGTCTACCCCTGTCACGAAGTCGTAAAAATTGACTACCACCTGCAGGGATGCCCGCCGTCCGCCGACACCATCTGGGCCGCCCTTACAGCCCTGCTCACGAACCAACCAGTGCAACTGCCCTATGAACTGATCAAGTACGATTGAGGAGATAACACCCCATGTCCCACGTCAAGGATCCGAAAAAAATCATCATCGAACCCGTGACCCGCGTGGAAGGCCACGGCAAGGTGACCATCCTGCTGGACGATAAAAACCAAGTAACTCAGGCCCGCCTGCACATCGTCGAGTTCCGCGGATTCGAGCGCTTTGTCCAGGGCCGCCCCTACTGGGAGCTGCCCGTGCTCGTTCAGCGCCTGTGCGGCATCTGCCCGGTGAGTCATCACCTGGCCGCGGCCAAGGCCATGGATCTGATCGCCGGCGTGGACCGCATTCCACCCACCGCTGAGAAGATGCGCCGCCTGATGCACTACGGCCAGATGTACCAGTCGCACGCGCTGCACTTCTTCCACCTGTGTTCGCCGGATCTCCTGTTCGGGTTCGACGCGGACCCCGCGATCCGGAACGTGATCGGCGTCGCGCAGAAATTCCCGGACCTCGCCGTCCAGGCTGTCATGATGCGCAAGTACGGCCAGGAGATCATCAAGGTCACGGCCGGCAAGAAGATCCACGGCACCGGCGCCATTCCGGGCGGCATCAACAAGAACCTGTCCATCGCGGAACGTGATGCGCTTCTCAAGGATCTCGACCAGCACATGAAGTGGTCCCGCGCCTCTGTCAAACTCGCGAAGGACTACACGGTCGAACATCTGAAAGAACTCGCGGACTTCGGGTCGTTCGACTCGAACCACCTCTCGCTCGTCCGCCAGGACGGGGCCATGGACCTCTACCACGGCAACCTGAAGGCGATCGACGCCGGCGGCAAGATCATCTTCGACAAGGTGGACTACCAGAACTACCTCGACTACATCGTCGAAGAGGTAAAGCCCTGGTCCTACATGAAGTTCCCGTTCATCAAGTCCATCGGCCCCGAGAAGGGCTGGTATCGCGTGGGACCGCTCTCCCGCCTGAACACCTGCACGTTCATTGACACGCCGGAGGCGGAGGCGGCCCGCAAAGAGTTCATGGCCGTGACAAAGGGCAAGCCCAACAACATCACCATGGCCTACCACTGGGCGCGCATGATCGAGTTGCTGCATTCGATCGAGAAGATAGCCGCCCTGCTCCATGATCCGGACCTGCAGGGTAACGACCTTGTGGCGAAAGGCCATCGCCGCCCCGAGGCCGTCGGCCTGATCGAAGCGCCCCGAGGCACGCTCTTCCACCACTACAAGGTGAACGAGAACGACCAGGTCACGATGTGCAACCTGATCGTCTCGACAACCAACAACAATACGCCCATGAACATGGCTGTGGAGAAAGTCGCCCGCGACTTCCTGTCGGGTGTGAAGGTTACGGAAGGCCTGCTCAACCGGGTGGAAATTGCCATTCGCGCCTACGATCCGTGCCTGTCCTGCGCGACACACGCGCTGGGCCGGATGCCGCTGATCGTCGAACTGCAGGACGCGAACGGACACGTGGTGGACAGCATGTCCAGAGGATGCTCGCTCGATGCCTAACCGCGTTCTTGTCATTGGCTATGGCAACCCTGGCCGTCAGGACGACGGCTTGGGGCCAGCCTGCGCCGAAGCCTTGCAGGCCATGGACCTGCCGGGCGTGACGGTGGACAGCGATTATCAACTGACCGTCGAGGATGCCGCTCAGGTGGCCGCCCATGAGCGCGCGATCTTCGTGGATGCCGCCGTGCAGGGACCCGAGCCGTTTGCATGGCAACCCATCCCGCCGTCCGAGGCCGCCAGCTTCACCACGCACAGCGTCGAGCCCGGCGCAATCGTGACGCTGGCGCGGGATCTGTTCGGTTGGGTCCCGCAGGCATACGTCCTGGCCATCCGCGGCTACCGGTTCAACGAGTTCGGCGAGGGATTGTCGGACCAGGCCAGACAGAATCTGGCCGCGGCGATCGCATTCCTGCGATCGTGCGTTCAGGAAGACCGCTTCGACATCGCGGTGGGCGGGGAGGCCCGTTTGCGGGATCCAGCCAGTCTCACCGTGGCATTAGCAGACTTGAATTGATTCAACAGAAATGGGAGAGTGCGATCATGAAAGACGGAAAATATGTTATTCTCTGCATCGATGACGATCAGGACCTGCTGGATTCCATGAAGATCATCCTGGAGAGCAAGAAGTACACAGTGGAGACCGCCAATTCGGCCGAAGATGGGCTGCGGCGTTACAAGGCCATCAGTCCGGATATGGTTTTCGTGGATCTCATGATGGAAGAAGTTGACGCCGGAACGTCCTTCGTCCGCGATATCCGGGCACTGGGCCCCACCCCACCCGTGTACATGCTCAGTTCGGTGGGCGACAACCTGAACCAGAACACCAGCTACGCCGACCTCGGACTCACCGGACTTCTGCAAAAACCGCTGGATCCCGGCATCTTGCTCCGGACGGTCAGCGCCAAGTTGAAGTAACTGGTACTGATCTGGCAAGCAGAACGGGGGCGCCCTGATCCTCGATGGCCGTTCTAACAGGAAATCGTGTAAGTGAGTCGGCTAAGCGTATCCGAGCAAGAGTGTCGACGAAGAAGGCGGTTAAGTGTAGTGCAGGGCACACTTACGCGCACTCTTAACCGACACTCTTAGTCGGACACCCTTAACCGACTCGCTTAATCGACACGATTAGGCGGCAAGTTGCGAACCAACACTCAACTCGGAAGGACCACAGACTGCATGTCTCGCAGGGTAGGGCGACGCCTCCGGCGGAGCCGCTGCCGCAAGGCTGTCCGCAATTGGTCCCGCAGGGAGCACAGCCCTTAGGATTTTTGGGGCGCCGGACGGCGCCCCCGTTCTGTTTGTGTATCCATGGAAGTCAGACATATCTACGAGATCCGGGGCGTCGTACAGGGCGTCGGGTTCCGCCCGGCCCTGTTCAGACTGGCCATGGAGGCCGGACTCTCAGGCCATGTGCAAAACCGCACGGGCCACGTACAACTGGTGCTCGAAGGGCCGGAAGCACTCATCAGGAACTTTATCGCAGACCTGCCGCGGCGGCTTCCTTCCAACGCTCGCGTTTCCGACATCCGGCTGTCTGCCTCCGTCAAATGCCCGCCGTCCTCCAGAACGGATTCCTTCCGCATCGTTGAGAGCGACACCGGCGACCCGGTGGGCGCCGTGCTTCCACCCGATTTTGTGACCTGCCCGGCCTGCCTGTCTGAGATCTTTCAACCTGCCAATCGCCGGCACGGCTATCCTTTCACCACCTGCACCGACTGCGGGCCTCGATATACCCTCGTCGAAACCACGCCCTACGACCGGGAACGCACAAGCATGAACCAGTTTCCGCTCTGCGCCGACTGCCGGCGCGAGTACACCGATCCCTTCAACCGCCGGTTCCACGCCGAATCGCTGGCATGCCCCCGGTGCGGTCCGCGGCTTCGCCTGGAGGATGCCTCCCGGCGACCTGTCGCTGGCGATGCCATGCGAGAGGCGCGCCGCCGGTTGGCCGATGGGGCCATCCTCGCCATTCGCGGCATCGGCGGATTCCTCCTCGCCGCCGACGCCACCTCGCCGCCAGTCCTGCAACGGCTCCGCGAACGGAAGCACCGGCCGGACAAACCCCTTGCGGTAATGGCGGACTCTCTGGAAACCATCCGATCCGTCTGCGAACTGTCTCCCGTCGAATCCGACATGCTGGCCTCAAACCGTGGCCCCATCGTCATCCTGTCAGTCCGTCCCGAAGCCGGCCCGCTGCTGCCGCTGCATGTCATCACGCCGGACTCCCGTACACTGGGCGTCATGCTCCCCACCTCCCCCCTGCATCACCTGCTGTTTCGGCCGTTGGCCGGGGATCCCGTTGCTCCGTTCCGCTGGCTCGTCATGACCAGCGGCAACCGTGGCGGCGAACCGATCTGCATCACAAACGACGAGGCGCACGACCGGCTGGCAGGAATCGCCGACGGCTTTCTCCTGCATGACAGGGAGATCCGCCTGCGCAACGACGACTCCATCGCCGTAGCCCAGTGCGGCGCCCCGCAGGTCTGGCGCCGCGCCCGCGGATATGCGCCGCTTCCCGTACGACTCTCACGCCCACTGTCCCGTTGCGTCCTCGGCATGGGCGCCGAGATCAAGAACGCCGTGGCTCTGGGCTTCGGAGATCAGGTTGTGCTTTCGCCACACGTCGGCGACCTGGAGACGCCTGAGGCCGTTGCCGGCCTTGAATCGGCCGCCGCCAGCCTGCCGCGCTTCTTCGCGCGGCGTCCGGACTGCGTTGCCGTGGACCTTCACCCGGACATGCACTCGACCATTGCGGGCAGGGAGATCGCCGCAGCCCTGGGTATCCCGGCTGTCGAAGTCCAACACCATGCCGCCCACGCAATGGCTTGCATGGCGGAACACGGATGTCCGCGAGCCCTTGCCCTGGTCCTGGACGGAACCGGCATGGGAACCGATCACACCATCTGGGGCGCCGAACTTCTTCACGTAGAGAACGGTCAGTGGTCACGACTGGCCACGTTCCAGCCGGCGCCGCTTCCCGGCGGAGACGCGGCCGTGCGCCACCCCATTCGCCAACTGGCAGGACGATGGATCGCCGCAGGCTACGACGCTTCGAGGAATAGCCTTCAAGCCGCCGGCATCTCCGAGTCGCAGTGGTCTGTATGGAAACAGCAGTGCAACTCGGGCCTCAATACGCCCCTGTCCCGCTCTGCCGGCCGCGTCTTCGACGCCTTCTCGGCTCTCCTTGGACTCGCGCCGTCGGTTGTGACATACGAAGGACAGGCAGCAATACGGCTTGAGGCGGCAGCCATGCGCTTCCATGCGACCCCCGCAAAACGAGTGCCGTACCGAACTGTCGAAAGGGACGGCATGTTCCTTGTGGATTGGGCCGAGGCATTCTCCGATCCGCCGGAAACGCCGTGTGCGGACACACCAGAATGGGCAGCCGCCTTCCATCAATCCATGGCCAAGGCATGCCTGGACATGGTAGAATATGGACTGTCTCGAACGGCCGTCCGCACCGTTGCACTGAGTGGAGGAGTCTTCATGAACCGCCTGCTGAATCAGATCCTGGTTCCCGCCTTGACAAAAAAGGGTGTGACCGTACTGATGCACCGCGACACCCCGCCCAACGACGGCGGCATCGCGCTTGGCCAGGTGGTGGCAGCGGGGGGAGCCACGCCATGTGCCTAGCCATTCCCATGAAATTAATCGAAATCCGCTCCGCCCGGGCGGGTATAGTGGATCTGGACGGCATTCGCCAGGAGGTGGATCTCGCGCTTGTGGATGACCCATGTGTCGGCGACTACCTCATCGTACATGCCGGTTGCGCGATCGAGAAACTGGATCCGGAACGCGCCGACGAAATCCTCGCGCTTTTCGCCACACTTCGTGAAGAGGCCGCCACGTGAAGTACACCGACGGGTTTCGTGATCCGGCTGCCGCCGCCGCCCTCCGAGCCTCGATTCTGCACTGGGCTCGAAAGCTGCCGTCGGACCGCACGGTACGGATCATGGAGATATGCGGCAGCCACACCATGGCAATTGCCCGCTTCGGAATCCGCGATATGCTTCCGCCATGCGTGGACCTGGTCAGCGGACCCGGCTGTCCGGTGTGCGTCACCAGCGCCGGCTACGTGGACACCGCCATCACCCTGGCCGAACGCGGCGTGATCCTGGCCACATTCGGCGACATGATCCACGTGCCGGGAACGCAGGGCAGCCTGGTGGAATGCCGCGAACGCGGCGGCCGGATCGAGGTCTGCTACGCACCATCCATGGCGCTCGATATTGCCCGGCGGCACCCCGCTGAATCCGTCGTGTTTCTGGCTATCGGCTTCGAGACCACGATCGGACCGGTGGTCACCCTGGTTGACCGCGGAATGGCCGAGGGGCTTGGAAATCTGTCACTGCTTACTGCCTTCAAACTCGTGCCGCCGGCCTTGCGCGTCCTCCTCGACGACCCGGAACTCGGGATTGACGCTTTCTTGTGTCCCGCGCACGTCAGCGCAATCATCGGAGCCAACGCCTATATTCCCTTCGCCGGGCCGGACGGCGTGCCCTGCGTCATCGCGGGATTCGAGCCGTTGGACATTCTCCTCGGCATCGAGCGAATCCTGCGCCAGATCGTCGAAGGCCGCTCCGAGGTCGAGAACACGTACGACCGTGTGGTACGCCCCGACGGCAACCCCAAGGCCAGGGCTTACATCGCGCGTTACCTTGAACCTTCCACCGCAGTGTGGCGCGGCGTTGGGGCCATCCCTCTGAGCGGGTTGGAATTGCGAAAGGACTACCGCACGTTCAACGCCTGTACGGTTCACGGCGTGACTGTGGAGGCAAAACCGGAACCGCCCGGATGCCTCTGCGGCGAGGTCATCAAGGGAAAACTCCGTCCTGCGGAGTGCCCTCTCTTCGGTCGCAGGTGTACGCCGGACACACCGGTCGGCCCTTGCATGGTCAGTTCCGAGGGATCCTGCGCCGCCTCATTCAAATACGCCCGGCTCGACCTATGAAGACAGACACCATCCAACTCGCCCACGGCGGCGGCGGTCGCCTGACACGCGACCTGATTGCGGAGGAAATCCTGACCCGGTTCGGCGCCGGCCCGCTGGCCTCGTTGCCCGACGCCGCCACGCTGCCCCGCCCCGGCAACGACATCGTCTTCACGACCGACAGTTTCGTGGTGCAACCCCTTGAATTCCCCGGCGGCAACATCGGCGACCTGGCTGTCCACGGCACTGTCAACGACATCGCCGTGGCCGGTGGACGCCCCTTGTGGCTTTCACTCGCCATGATCCTCGAAGAAGGCCTGGCCATGGACCGCCTTCGCCGGATACTCGATTCCGTGAGGTCCGCGGCGGACACCTGCGGGATACGGGTGGTAACAGGCGACACCAAAGTCGTTCCAAAGGGCCAGTGTGACGGGGCCTACCTGACTACCGCCGGCATCGGCGAACGGTTGCCCGGTTTCAACCTCTCCGCCGACAGCGTCCGGCCCGGTGACCACATCCTCGTCAGTGGAACGCTCGCCGACCATGGAATGGCCGTCTTGGCGGCCCGGGAACACATTGATATCCGCCATGGCCCTGTCAGCGACACCGCGCCCGTTCACCGGTTGACCGCAGCCGCGCACGATGCCTGCGGCGGAGATGTACGGTTCATGCGCGACCCCACACGAGGCGGACTGGCCGCCGTGCTCAACGAGTTGACGGAGGGACGCCCATTCGGCATCCGGATCGAGGAGACCGCCCTGCCCTTTACGCCCGAAGTGCGAGCCACAGCCGATATGCTCGGCATAGATCTCCTGCATGTGCCCTCCGAGGGCAGGCTGGCCCTCGTGTGCGCCCCGGCGGCGTCGGAGGCCATCCTGGCATGCTGGCGTGCCATGCCGGAAGGCAGTCAGGCCTGCCGGATCGGCGCCGTCACGACCCTCTCAGGTCGCGTGGTTCTGGGCACGATCACCGGCGGGCGTCGGCTCGTGGATCTGCCGCGCGGCGAACTTCTACCCCGAATCTGCTGATGCACGAACGCACGAACTGTCTCACCTAAAATGATTGCTTTCCTTTCCGGCGTGGCGTAGTTAGCAAAGGTGATTGCGTGGGTATCAAGCGTCGATCACATAGGACGTATTACGGTCAATTTCCAAGAGCGGATTGACCAGGGGAATCTCATGAATGAGACTGCCATTAAGAAGGCTGCCTACCTTCTCCATCGCGCGGTGCCGGATGCGACGATCATCCTGTTCGGATCTTGCATATGTTAGATTCATGAGTTCGCGACCAACCGCTGCGGCCAGAGCCAAGGCCGTTGGAGTATCCAAGACGGTCGCTTCCCTTGTCGTCAACGGCAAGGCGGATCGGTATCGTTCCCATCGCCCAGTCCGCGCCGTCGCCCGTGGAACCGCCGCCCCAATCTCCCCCATCCGTTCCGGAAGAAACCGCCGGCGCCGACTCATCGCCTCTTGTCCAGTCCACACTGCCTGTTGAACCCGTGACCGGGGAAACCTCCGAACAACCATCCACTCCGGTCGCAGGGACACCACAGGATTCAGTCGGCGAATCCGCCCTGCCTACACCGGAACAGCCGCTCGATCCCGTGGACCCAGTTGTGGAACCGGAACCGTGACTCCTGACCCCTTGACTCCTGTCCCCTGACTCCTGCCCCCTGACTCGGGGCAGCCGCTGCCCCCCCGCGCTTTCCGCTGCAAGTTGACGCCTCACGCGGTGTGCTTGCATATGCAAGCAAGGGTGGATGGTGACCCGACAGTTTGTCTGTCCTTGGTACTCCGTTTATGGTTCTTCTCACCAGGCGGGATCGGCCCAGGCGGAGTTCAGTTCCGGCATGGGCATGGAATCC
>CAZWPN010000075.1:0-2743 GCA_964635275.1 uncultured Victivallales bacterium
CCGGTCATGATCAGGTGCGACGCCACATCGTACTCGAAGCCGGTCCAGACCTCGTTGGAGTACGGGAACGGCAGCGAGAGCTTGCCGCCCCTGGGCCAAGTGCAGAGCAGCAAGCCGCTCTCCTGGCCAAAGGCATAGCCGGGTCGCTGCGGATTGGCATGGTCGTGCAGAGACTCGCGGAAGTTGTTCTTGAACACCGATGCCAGGTGCTTCGCGGTCTTCTTCTGGTCCACCACAGGTCCTACCCCGCAGCAGCGCGCGATCCAGTCGCCCAGCACGCCATCAGCGAGACAACCCGTGCCGTATTGGTATTTGGGTCCCTCGCGCTGCAGAATGGCCAGCGCCTCGGCCGAATAGCCACCGCCCATGGACGGATTCTTGACCGGATCGCCGGCGCGCAACCCCTCCCATTGCACATTCTGGACAAACCAGGCGCCGTTCCACAACGTCGTGGCCATGGCCTTGTGCCCCCTGGCCAGCAGTTCCTCATAGCCCGCCACATCCTCGCCGCAGGCCCGGCCCATGGCGATGGCGGCGGCGAGCGCGCCAAGATAGAAGCTGGTGCACATCCCGTCTGCGCCCCAGAACTCGATGTCGTACGTGTTGTGGTGCGGCTCGATCAGCGTGCCCGTGCGGTCAGGATCCCACGTGGCAATGCAGTAGTCCAGGCTCTGCTTCGCCAGAGGCCAGAGCTTCTTCATCCAATCCATGTCGCCGCTGATCCGCCACTCGCGGTGCAACTTCATCAGGCCGCCAAGCTGCCCGTCGGCGGCCGCATGGAATTGATGGTCCGGCGTACGGATGGGCAACAACGAGCGGAAGTTCTGGTGTCCACGCATGTCCTGGCTCACCAGGAACTCGGTCTCGCGGAGCGTGCGCTCGAGCGCGGGGAAGAGGTGCGGAATGGCTTGAGCATAGTTCCATACGTGTGTGCAGGTGCCGTGGCAGCACCCGCTCCCTGAATGACACCCCTCCCACCCCCACAGCCGGCCGTCCGCCTGGCGCAGGACCGTCGGTGACTTGATAATCGCGAGATTTGCGGCCACCGACTCCACGACCTCGGCAGGAAGTGTGGTGTCGTAGAAACAGTCCTGAAACGTCGCACTCGCCGCACGAAGCCGATCGTACTGGAGCCGCCAGTGCCCGGCAACCATCGCCAGATCGGCAAACCGCGCGGCATACCAAGGCACATAGAACGGCGATTCCGCAGCCCCGCTGTTGCAGGCACAGCCACTGCCGCAAGTCGCCTCCGGCTTCTGCAAACTAACGCAAATCGCCTGCCCCTTGCCGCCATCCCGGTCCAGCGCAATACAAATCTCGTGCTCGCCCTGCTTCAACGCAATCCGCACCTGCGTCCGGCTCATGGGCGACGGACTAACCGTTCCCGGTGTCGCCGCCACCGGCTGGCCGTCCACAAAGACGCGCACGCCGCCGTCGTGGCCGACGTGTAGAGTGCGCTCACAATCCTCCGTCACCCGCACATGCCGGGCCAGGTGCACAATCCCGGACTGCGGACGCATGGCGTTGATGTTCACAAACTTCCAGCCATCCGCAGTGGCGGGCTCCCACCCGGCATCCTCGTAAAAACCGACATGCCGCACCTGCGTAATGTCACCGGCCGGCATGATCCGGGAGACCTTCCACCCATCCGTCAGGAATGGCTCGCTCCCGTGCTGCATCGGTTCCCAGGCACTGACCCACATTGTGCTGCGCGGCACATGCCACGCGAAGTGGAGGCGAATCGTCTTCTCCGCCTTCGCCTTGAGCTCAAAGGGCACATACAGACTTCCGCCATTCCCCGGCCCGCCCTCGGCGTGCGGCGGTTGCGCAACAACATCGCCATTGGCCACATGGTTCCAAACCGTGGTGAAGGGATCCGACCAGCCGCCACGCAACCACGCCGCATCCACCGCCGTCGCTGGATCATCAGTGAATGCGGCGAACGCACCCTCGGCATCGGGCTTGCTCGCCATCGCGGGCTGCGACAACATGAACCCGCGTTCCATCACGCCAACCGACGCATTGTCACCCACCTTCATGAAATTCGCCGCATGGAAGGAGAACACCGCCTTGACCGGTTTGGCACTGCGGTTCACGAACCGGTACTCGATGGCCGCCACCGGCAGGCTCGAATCGTCCGCATCTCCCGGTGTGAAAGGGCTCCAGCCGGTCAGCTCGGCCGTGACCGGCATGGCTGGATCGGACAGCGAAACCGTCGCAAAAGGAAAGCGCGCCTGGAAGGACGCCTCGGCAAAACGCGGCAGCCCATAGGTGCGGCCAGACAGGCCATTGCCCGGCTCGCCGAACGTAGGCCCCGTGGCGCTGCCCATGATTTTCCACATCGGCACCGGACCTTCCAGGACCCGGGCCGTCTTGGTGCCCTTCACGTGCAGGGCCGCAAAGACCTGCGGCTCGTTGTACACGTCTGGCTTGTGCCGCAGCGACACCTGCGACAGTGCGCCGGTCCCTTCCAGACTGATCATCCCCGCGCCAATCCCGCCAAGGGGAAAGGCAACGCGATTCAGCAGTTCACCACTAGCGCGGGACGTCTTAGGCAACCGTACCACGCCGTTGCCAAGTTTCGACCTAGCCCCCGCCCAATGGTGTACCGATCGGCCGAGTGACTTCCTGTTCTTCATAATCCTCTGTCGCCCCGCCTGGCTCCGACCCGTCACCTTCGCCGTCCGGCACCAGCACGGACACGGGCTCGGGCATGGACACGGGCTCCAGCCCGGGGTCGGGC
>CAZWPN010000075.1:2843-14892 GCA_964635275.1 uncultured Victivallales bacterium
CGGCTCTGCCGCTGGTACATGGGCAGGTACTGTTTATCGAGTGAGAGCATGAGCACGGCCATGGCGACGGGATAGGCGGCGCCGGTAGACTGCATTTGCTCCTGCGATACATTTCCGGGTGGGTAGGGCCATGTGCCGTCGCCGGCCTGGTGATCCAGCAGCAGCGCCGCCATGCGCGGACCGAACGACGCCCATTCCTCGCCTCCAACCTGGAACATGCCCTGTACCATGTAGAACCCCGAAAAGAAGAAATAGCCGCCGTACTGGTTGCCGTCCCAAGTCAGCGGATAGCGTCGCAGATACATGAGGGCCTGACGGGTGCGCTGCTCATTGGTGGCTCCAAAGAGCGACTGAATGAAGAGGACCAGAGCAGTTGATGAACGCGATGGTTCGTGGGTGTAGCCGGGCCTGTACAGATAGCCGCCGGCTGCGCCGTTTTTTTCCTGACCCGCTTCGGGTTTCACGGCGACATAGGCGCGGTTCAGGTAAGTCAGCGCTGCGCTGAAGACGGGCGGATCAACCTCGAATCCGGCCTGGCGAGCGGTGTGCAGCACCAGCAATTGCCAGCAGGAGACTGAGACGTCGCTTTCAGTGGTATAGGGATCGTAGCGCCATCCGCCGCGTTCGAGTGCGGTTTTCGACATCTGCTGGCCCCGGACAATCACGGCCAGACTGCGGCGACACCATTCAGCCAGTTCGGGTTCGGGAGTCTCTTCGGCCTGCATTCCGAGGCAGGAGAGCGCAAAAAGCGAGCTTATGGCGTGAATATACATGCCGGAACGGTCGCCTTGCCCGACATAGCCGTCAGGGGCCATGGTGCCAGTGACGTACTTCAATGTCCGCGCCAAAGTCTTGCCATAGGGGCCTTTGTCTCCGGGCAAGTGGCCATTGGCGAGAAAGGCCATTCCGGCCAATGAAGCTATGGCCGGGCGGTAGTTTCCTGTATTCACAGTCCACGCGCCGGCTTCCGCGCCTTCGTTGATCTGGTGCTCGGCCAGCCAGCGCAACCCGCCGGCAATAGCTCCCTCGGTTCGGGCGGTTTCCGCGCGACCGGAGGCCTGCGCGGCCGGGCTCTGTGCAAACACCGTCAGCACGGGCATCAGCACCAGGAGGGGAAGAGAGAGGAGGACTGGAAGACTGGAGGGGATGGAGACTGCGAAGGCCCTTGGCACGGGCGTGTTGCTAGAACTTTCTGACGCGCCCGTGTTTACAGTCTTCCAGTGCTCCAAATCAGGCCCAGTTGAGACTTGAGGCATGCTGGCTTTCGTTTTCATGGCATAGCCCATATAGGTTGATTCGCGTCTAATACCTGAAGAATCCCTTTAACGAGTCGACCAATCGGACCGTGGGCGCCTGGTAGAGTCGCACGGCGCCATCTGAGCGCCGCATGGCTTTGCTGGTTTCGTCCAGTTCACGCATCAGCCATTCCAGGAGCTTCTCGTTCGGCGTCCCCCCCCCACCTTCCCGGCGCCGTGCGAGGGTCTCTCCCCCGAGCGAGGAGTGGAGGGTGCGCCACGCGAAGAGTGCATTGGCCAGCGGTGCATCCGGCAGTGCTGCCCCGGACTTGTCGCGGTTGGTGAGCATGGCATCGAACCCAAGTGCCGTGTCGCGCCTTGCGCGCTCGAACTGTGCGATCATTCGGAGCCGTGCGTGTTCGGCATCGCGCCGCGCGTTGCCGTCCCACAGGCCAGCGGGGCCGCCCCGCCAGCCTGCCGTGGCGCTTGGCGGACACCGTAAAATCAGCTCGCGTGCCTGGTTCTCGAACTGCTCCACCAGACGCCTCAGTTCGTCAAGGGCAAGCTTGTCTCGTGAGATATTGACGTCGCGGCCTGGGCGGATCAGCGCCTCTGAGCGCTTGCGGATGTCGGTCGCCAGCGCGCGCACCGCGCCATCCGCGTCCAGGGCTGCAAACCGCGCGAGCCGTTGCTGGAAATCGCCGGTCAGCTGCACGGCCTGCTGCATTGCGTTAACGAACACCGCGTTGGTGGCCGTTTCGGCGTGCAGCACGTCGCCGGCCTCCTTGATGCGATTACGCAGGTCGCGCATCGCCGGCATTTGCGATTCGAGCACGATGGCGGCGGCTGAAGGATGCTTGGCAAAGAAGGTCTCGACGACAGCTGCCGGGTTATCCGATTTCGCCAGATCACGGGCGGCGGTGTAGTAGAGGCGGATCTCGCGCACGGCCTCGCTCTGCTCACCGGATGGCTCTTCCCCCCGCAACTGCTTTGCCGTGCGTTTCAATCCGGTGCTCAAGGCATTTACGGATCGCGTAAGGTCTTCCAGCTCCGACGTCGCAGCGGCGATGTTCTCCGCTTTCGAGGACTTTCGCACACTGGCCTTCAGCCGGCTTAGCAGCGGCGGCACGAACGCCTGATAGCGGCTGAGCGCCGCGCGCAGCCCGGACAGCGCGGCGGCGAGGCGATCACTATGCTCGCGGTGCGGATCGCCGTAGGCCAGATCCAGATGTATCCGGTACGACAGGCGCAAAGCGTCCGATTCCCACTGAATCAATCCGGTCTCGAGCGTGGCGATGGCGGGGGCAATGTTGGGCATGGCTCCGCCCTCGGGCGGCGGAGCCATGCCCGTCAGCCCGACAAGCAATTGGGACGTGCGGCCGGCCAGATCTTCAAGTGCCTTGTCGTGCGGTTCAGCAAGGGCGGTGGCGGCGTCCGTCAGCACCGTAAGCTGCGCATAAAGACCGAAAAATGCCGGCGGTGTGGGATCGACTTCGGCTCCGGCCGCGAAATCGTCGTCAATGTTCAACGTCCTCAACTGTCCAGCGACGGCGGTGTAAGCGGCCGCGCTGTCGGCCAGATCCAGGGCCTTGAAGGCGGCGGCAACGCGACGTTCGGAAGGTGTCACGCTGGCGGAGGAAAGCCAGTCCGCGAATTCAGCGTCCAGGGCTGCGCGCTTGAGCAGACCGGCTTCGCTGGCCACGGCGACGTTCGTGAGGCTGTTGGAGGTACCTGCCGCGCCGGGTACCGCGGCGGCGAGCCGTTCGGCCAGGCCGAGGAAGGGGCTGCGCTCGATCATACGGGCATCGGCGACCATCCATCGCGCGGCCTCGGCGGATGACACCCGTGATACGGTGCGGGTGGACTTGAGGATGTCATCACGGCGTTGGCTGTATTGCGAGCGCAGGGTGGCGCGAGCCGCAAGGCGTTGTGTCTTCCATTCTGGAAGCGGCGCCAGCAGCAGTCCTATCCAGCCGTCAATCTGCTCGCACAAGGTCTTGCCGGCGTCCTGCTGCCTGGCAGTATCCGCATGCTTGAGATCGCGACTGGTACGGCTGATCTGCCGGGTGAAGGCCAGGAGATCGTCGAGCTTCAGCAGCTGCGGGGACATCCTGGCCAGCGTGGCAAGGTCGGCGCCAGTGTTGTCGAGAGCTTCCAGCAGCAGGTCGACACGCCGTTCGTAAGAGGCGCGATGCTGCCGGTCTTGCGTCGCGGCCCCGCCAACCGTGGCTCGTGCTTCGCCGCGGAGGTTGAGGGCGCGCCGGATGAGATCGCGCGCCATCCGCTCCCGCAGTAAGGCCGGCACCGTATCGGC
Source organism: uncultured Victivallales bacterium (assembly GCA_964635275.1). Lineage (GTDB taxonomy): Bacteria > Verrucomicrobiota > Kiritimatiellia > UBA8416 > CAZWPN01 > CAZWPN01. The sequence goes on from CAZWPN010000075.1 coordinate 6,393, forward strand.
GACAAACCGGCGCAGGTCGTCCTTGCGCGCTTCGACGCTGTTCGGGGAGGGGGTTGGCGGCAGGTAAAGCATCGCGGAAATCATTCCGTAGAGCAGGCGCACTTCCTCGGCGGCGGCCGCACCATCCGTGAAGTGATGCTCAAATTCGATAAACTCCAGCAGACTTTCCGGCACCGCGCGGCTGCTCAGGGCGAAGCCTTGCGCGTTGGCGGCAGCGGCGATCGGTTCATAGGCCGATTCGTTCAGGGCGAGGACTGTGTGATCGGCGGCTGAAGGTTCAACGGTCGCGAGCGCCTGCGCGACGAAGCGCAGCGCGGCCACCCGTCGCCGCTCATTTTCATTTCCGGCAAAGGCGGTGATGCGGATACGGACGGATTGCGAACGCTCGTCGCTGCGCCCCGTGTCGCGCACGCGCACCCACAGCAGCATGTCGTCGCCTGGAACAGCGTCGGTTTTCGCCAGATCGAAGCTCGTCGACAGGGGTTGCGAAAGCCGTTTTTCCTCCACCGCCAGGGGGATTTCGCGGATCGGCGCTTCCTCCTTACGGCCGGGATTGATCTGGTAACAGATGGCTCCCTCCAGCAGACCCAGGTCATCGGTAAGCTCCATGTGCATGGGCACCAGTTCGCCCTGGACGGCCGTCAATTCGCCCGCCGGGTACTCGAGACGCACGTTGGGAGCCTGGTCCTCGCGCAGCACCATGGAGAGGCGGACGCGTTCGACGTTCTCAAATCCCAGCTCATTGACAAGCACGATCTCCATATCGATCGGTACCGCCATTTCGAACGCGTGCAGGTAAATCCCGGTCTTTGGATCGGGTTTCAACTCGGCGATGGTATTTCCATCGCCCAACCTGATCAATCTGGCGGTCTTTAACGGCGATTGATCGGCGGCAAAGCGCAGTTGCACACGGCTGCCCGCGAAAGCGGGAACCGGGTCGCGCAGATCCTCAAATTGCATGGTCTTAAGGCCGGTATAGGCCGGCGGTTCCACCTGGACGCTGACCCCCGTTGCGCGTGGCTGCGCCACGACGCGGACCAGACGGATGTCGGTCTGTGCATCGCCGCAACGGACGCGGTAGCTGAAACTTTCCTGCAGGTCGTTTCGAGATGCCACAAAAAGGCTGCGCTGAACGCGGCTCATCGGGCGGGCCTCCGCCGTAATGGGCAGTCGTTCGACCCTCCCGGTAGCCGTCGCCAGTTGGCAGAGGCTGGCATCGGTGCCCATCCAGCGCATCGGCCGCTGAAGCAGCGGCGGGATCTGGCCGTCCACCCGAACCTGCAGCACCACTTCGCCGCCACGGCCGATGACCGGCGGATCGGCTGTAACGGTCAGCCGCATGAAGCTCGGTTTCGGCAGGTTGCGCAGCGGGAATGTCAACCTCTGCAGCATCAGGCTGAACTGGTAGGAAGGGACTGCGAACAGCCCCGCCCATACCAGAGCCAGCAGGCCCAGCGCAAAGGCCCGGCGCTTGAGCAGGCGATCGCGGGCCAGCCGGGCGGTGTGCGGAGTCCTTTCGCAAAGAGCCACGGTTTCGCTGGTGAGTTGTTCCACCAGCGCGGCGTGGACGCTGCCGTCCGCCGCAGGGACGGCGGCCTCTCTGGCCAGAATGTCGTCAAGCGTGACCAACCGTTCCGCCGTTGCCTTGGGCAGCATACGCTCCATCTCGTAGGCCAGACGGCTGACCGAGAAGTTTCGCCATACAAAAGCCCCCAGCGAGACAGCTCCCATCAGGAGGGTGAGCCCGCATGTCACTCCGCTGATCCACAGCCGCTCCGCCGTTTCCAGAAACAGGAAACGATCCAGATGCGTCGCGAACAGCGCCAGCACCGCATAGCAGAGTAGGGGAACGACCAGCGCCCGCAAAAGCTCATAGATCCGCTTGCGGCGGTAGAACGCCAGGATCGTCCGGGCCACGGGCTTCGGAAGATGTTTAAGTTTTCCTCGCATCAGACAAGACCCGCCAGTTTTCGCCACACCCATTCAATCGTCAGCATAACAACCAGTAACGCCAAAACCCAGCCAGAGTCCCACAGTCGCCAGACGCGCTCCTGACGCTCGACGCGGCTACGGGGCTGGATATCGTTGAGCAGCCGTCCGGCGTCGGTAAACTCGGCGTAGGCGCCGCCAGCATCGGCGGCCAGCGTGCGCAGGTACGCCTCGTTGCGCGCAAGGTCGTGCAGCTCGCGACTGCGGCCAACAACGCGGAGTGGTTCCGGGAGCGCGCCGCCGCCGCGCCGCATGATGGTCCAATCATCCGCCGGAACCGTCTTAAAGACGGCGGCTGCCCACGTTGCGCCCGTGTGGGTCGGTACGGCCAGGGCCTCGAGCAGCCGCTCACCGGAGCGCAATTCCACCACCACGTTGGTCATGCCATTTGCCTCGGTCCAGATTTGCACGGATTCGCGGCTGGTATAACGAAAGAGATCGGGCTGTGGCAGATCGGCCATGGGTCTGCGGGCCTCGATGGCCCAGTCGGCGAGGCCCGCCACCAGGGAAGCGTGCGCATCGAGAGCAGCGGCGTTTAGCCGACGCCACAGGCGATCGGTGTCCACAAAGAGCGTTTTGCCTTTACCGATGAAACGCGCGCTGATCAGCATGCGCCCGTCACTTGTCTGAAGCAACCCGATCGTGTCGTTCATCCGGCGGTTCTCCACGACGGACTCCGCGTTCTCGAGGACGCTTTGCAGGGAACGGGTAACCGGGTGGTGGCGTCCGGCCGGTGTCAACTGCAGAGTCGCCGTGTCGGACGGTGAGGGGGTTTCCGCTGTGCGGGGCTGTGTCGGCAGCAGTCCCTGTACGGCGGGCGGAATCGGATCGCGCTGTCCGTTGCCGAGAAAAGCCAGACTGCCGCCGTTGTTGACGTAGTCCGACAGCCGATTCCACTCTTCAGGGGTCAGCAGCGCGGAGGGAAGATCGCCCACTATGACCAGATCGTACAAGGCCAACGCGCCGGCATCCTCAGGCCAGAACCCTTTGCCGACTCCACGTTTAAGCAGGCCGCCTGGTTGTGCAAGGGCGATGATGGAATTGACGTCCAGATAGTCCAGCCGGCTGAGGATGTTGAGCACAAAACGGCTTTGCCAGCGTGGTTTCCAGTCAAGAAACAGAACTCGGACCGGCTCCGGGCGAACGAGCACTGTAAGGTCCATGCGATTGTTTTCCTGCGGCACCACCTCGCCTTCAAGGCTGCCGAGCTGCACCGTCAACCGCTGCAGTCCTTCCGCTTCCGGTGTCCAGGCCAGATGACGCTGCATCGTCTGGTGTTCGTCGATCTCAAGCGTTTCGTTGGTGAGCGCTGTCTTCCCGGCATGGAGCAGCTCCAGTTCGGCTTTTCCCGGCTTGGTCATAACGGTTTTGAGGTGTGTGCGCAGGCCGACAGGCTTGCCGGAGACGGCAAACGGAGGGTAGTACACCTGGCGCACTGCGAGGTCCGGAGGTTCTGTCGCACCCCCGACGCCCGCGGAATAGATAGGCACCGAACGCAGCGTCGCGGCCCGTGTGACAACGTCGAGCGGCGTGTTGCCGAGATTGCGGCCATCGCTGAAGAGGAGTATTCCGGCCAGCGGGAAGGGGTTGTCCTCTTCGAGGAGCCTCAGCAGTACACCCGATATGTCGGTCTCAATCGTGGAGACAACCGGGGTGTCCACGGCAATCTTGGAGAAGCTGGTTGGCTCCTTTTGTGACAGTGGCAACATCCACAGGCTCACGCCGTCAAGTGCGCCGATCAGTGCGTCGCGGTGGCGTCGCAACCATGCGTATGCCAGGTCGAGTCGCGGAGCGCTCCGCACGGCTTCGACTGCATCCGTTAGCGCCTTATCGCCGGCGCCTATCGCCGTCCGATCCGCCGCCTTTTGCGCCCCTCCAAGCAATGATGCCAGCTCGGAAAGCGAGGCGCGCATCTTGAGCACGAATTCGCCCGGCGGTGGCTGATTGCCGCTGAACAGCGGTTTGAGCGACTCTTGCAGGTCGCGGCAGCGGCCGGCAACCTCATCAACCTTATTGGTGGCATCGGCGCCGTTCGCCAAGTCCGAGGCCCGCTGCGCTACGGCCCCGAGCCGTTCATTCACCTGCGCCTGCACGCGTTCGGCCTCGCGCCAGAATACGTCAAGGGCGCGGTCGGTGCCGCGGCTGAACTGCTCAAAACGGATCAATGTGCTTTCCAGCGCCAGAACATCGTTGCGCAGGTCTGCAAGCGGAGTTTCGCGGCCAGCCAGGCGATCCGCCGTCTGGCGGGCGATCGCCAGTGCTTCGTCTTCCGGCAGCGCGGGGTCGCGAATGCCCATGCTTGCGGAGTCGTCAAGCACCAGCAGCAGCCGCCCAGGGTAGGTCGCAGTCTCGCGGCGGATCAAACTGGGTCGGAATGCGAGCACAACCACGGCCACCAGGATGACAGCGCGCAGGAGGGTCAGCCCCCAGGCGTTTCCCCAGGCAATGGTGCGCGCCTGACGGCGGTAGATCGCGACGCCGAGCAGCGCCACGACGGGCACGGCCAGCAGCAGCCACCAAGCCGACAAGGCGGCGGCGAAACGGACGGCATACTCAACTGTTCTTAGCGGTTCCATGGAAGAATAGAAAACCGGAAGGACGGAATATCGGAATACCTGAAGAGTGGAAGCATGGCGAACGATTGCGCTCGCGAGGACTTCCCATCCTTCCGGTTTTCCAGTGTTCCGGCCTTCCTCATATGAACCTCAATCCCATCAGCAGTTCGCCTATCGCGAAAAGAATAACACCCATCAGCACCCAGCCATAGCGCTCTGCCCCGTGACTGTCCTCATCCAGGACGTCCATGAGTTCTCTGGCAGAGCCGACCTCGGTCCAGGCAAGTCTTTCGAATAACTGCGCACGATAGACGGCCGTCATCGCCGTCAGGCTCGAGTCCGACCTCTCGCCCTGCACGCCGACCCAGATACGCTCGCGGCTGTTTTCGCGCAGCACGAGCAACGAAGCCTGTCCGCTGCGCTTCGCGCCGGGCGCGTACTCGACGCGCGTGCCCTGCGGGTGCGGGGTGAGGGTGGCGGGAACGAGCTCCTCCTTGTCCATTTCGAACATGGCCCCGGTGGGCGGCGGTTCGCCTTTGGCCAGGTAGCGCACGGGCTCGTTGCGGCCCACCCGGCGCGTGTACTGGCTGGCGCTTGCGGCTTCGGCAAACAGATGCAGCAGGAACGGGTACACCGTTTCGCGCACCAGAAGGTTGTTGTAGCTCGAATTCATACCGGCCGCCAGCAGCAGTACGCTGCCGCGCTCCAACCGGCGCCGCCAGGCATATGTCGAGCCGTCGGCAAATCGAGCCAGCACTTCGGTGCCAGGAACCGGTGTATCGAATTCGGTCCAGGTGAAGAATCGCACCTGGGTAATGTCGCCGTCGGCGCCGGTCTCGAGGCTCCGCAGCGCCGGCAGATCGAAGCCGGAGCGGCTCAGGCGCCGGCACAACTCGCCGCCCAGCGGTTCGCTTCGCGTGCGCAGGGGAGCGGCCGGGAGCAGGCCGGCCGGCCCAAGCAGCCGGCGCCATACCGCCAGATCGACGGATGTATCCGCGGCCAGGATCAATCCGCCGCCATGTTCCACATAGCGCCGCAGCGCTTCGGTCAGTTCGGGTGTCAACGTGCGGCCACCGTCGAGCACGACGGCATCGTGCGCCTCAAGGAGGGAGAGATCGCATCCGGGGCCGGTGTGTTCCTTCACTCGGAGAGGGCCTGTCGCCTCATTAGGCGCGCCACCGGCGAGGACGCGGGCGATCAGCCCGAGGAGTCCGGCCGAGGAATCGAACTTGCCGGTGCGCTCGGCATCGCGCAGCACCAGGAGCGATATCGCCTCCGTGACCTCAACGCCGGCGGACATGGTGTTGTCGAAAGGCAGCACATCGTCGCCCAGCCGCGCAGTAATAAGGTGGGGGCCGACATCGTCAAGCCGTATTTCCATGGGGACGGATACGGTCTGCCCCGGCGGTAGCGAGATACGCTTCGATCCGGTCATCGCGCCGTTAACAAGAAAAGTCAGCTCCGAGTCACGAACCGTTTCCTCGCTGAAATTGCGGACACGGGCGTAGACGGGAAAGGTGACGCCGCGCAGCGCGCGTTCATGACCGACCTCCAGCTTCGTCACTGCCAGGTTGCGGCGGTCGGCCAGTGGCGGATGAATCCAGAACATGCGGGTCTTGGCGTCCTTTCCCGCTATGGCCTGATCCACGCCATCCCAGTTCGACGCCTGGTCGTCGGTAAAGACATAGATCTCGCGCCGTTGCCCGACACCGTGCGCCAGTACTGCCTTGAGACCGGCGGCAAGTGAGACGGCGGTTTCCTCGACCTTCAGAGTGTCTATGATGGCGCGGCTATGCTCGGCGTTGACCACGTCCTTGCGGTCTACGATCCAGCGGGGATTGCTGTCCATCGCGTAGAGGGACCACTTTTCGCCGCGTCCCCAGCGCGAGACGAGGTCGCGCATGGCCTCGACAGCCACGTCCCGCCCTGTCAACTGGCTCTTGCCGGCCAGCATGCTGTAGGAATTATCCGCCAGAATTATCCGAAGAACTGCCCCGTCGGTCTCCACCGACTGCCCAGTGCGAGACTGCGGTCGGGCGAAGGCTGTCACCAGCGCCATCACCACCAATGCGCGGAGCGCTAGAAGTATGATTTGGTCCCAATACACCTTTTTGCGGCGGCGGGCCAGCGCACGCTCCAGGATGTAGTCCGCACCCCATGGGATACGCAGCGACCGGAAGCGCATGAGGTAGTAGACAATAATGGGGATGGCCCCGAGCACGAGACCGTAGAGCAGTACGGGATAGACAAAGCTCATGCTCCGCGTCCCCCCGCCCGTAATGCCAGGTATTCCGAAAGTGCTGTCTCGACCGGCTCATTACTGCTCAAGGTTACAAAATGCACGTCATGCTTGCGCGCCCAGGTCTTCCACCCGGCCATGAATTCGCGGTACTCCTCGAGATAGAATCGTTTCAGCGGCACGGTGTCAACGCGGTAGCGCACCCCCGCCCGTTCGAGCGATTCGAACTGAACCCAGCGGTTGAACGGGAATGCTTCGACGTCTGGATCCCGGACCTGAAAGAGCAGCACTTCATGCCCGCGCGCCTGCAGCTTGCGGATGTTCAACCGGACGGCATCCGGATCGAACATCAGGTCGGAGACAACGGCCACCACCCCTCGCCGTGAGACGCGCTCCAGGACGGCGCGCAGCGACACTTCAAGCGCATCGGTGGCGCTCGCGGGTGTTGTCACCAGCGCCTGAAGAATGCGTACAAGCTGCGTTTGCGTTGAGGATGCGGGCAGCCACAGGGTATTCGCCGTGTTGGCCATCACCATGCCGACGGAATCGCGCTGCCGCAGCACCAGGTAGGCCATGCATGCCGTCAGTTGCGCAGTCTGCCGCCAGGTACTGATGCCACCGGTGGTTTGCTTCTGGCTGGCGCTGCTGTCAACGACGAGCTGCACGCTCAGGGCAGTGTCTTCGATGTAGCGTTTGACAAAATAGCGTTCGTGCCGGGCGGACACTTTCCAGTCCACATGCTTGATCGGATCGCCGGGCATGTACTGCTTGTGGTGGTCAAATTCGGTGCTGACCCCTTTGCGGCGGCTCAGATGGGCGCCATGCAGGACGCCCTCCGCCTTCTTGCGGGCGAAGAGCTCCAGTTGCCGCAGCGCATCCCGCACATCGGCGGGCAGCACGGTTTCCAGAGTCAGTTTGTTTTCAGTCGCTTTGGCCATCGTTCAGCTATCCAGAGACGGATGACAGGTTTCATACGTCAGTAAAAGCAACTTTCAATCCGCAAGATGTTCCACCCGAGACCCGGAATCTGATTCCTATTTTTCACCCGGTGCCGGGATTTCCTTGAGGAGGTGGGCCACCACGCTTTCGGATTTGATGCCTTCCGAAACGGCGGCGTAGTTCACAATGACCCGGTGCCGCATCACCGGCGCCGCCACTGCGCGGATGTCGTCCACGGTAATGTGCGCCCGTCCGTTAAAGAATGCGTGCGCCTTGGCTCCAAGGATCAGATTCTGGCAGGCGCGCGGGCCCGCCCCCCATGCCACCCACTCCTTCGCGTAGGGCAGGGCATGCGGTGTCGAGACGCGAGTGGCTTGCACGAGGCTCACGACGTACTCGTAGAGATCGTCGCGCACCAGCACATCGCGCACCACCCGCTGATACTTCAGGATCGTTTCACCGTCGAGCACCTGCACGGGATCGTTGCGGTAGTTCGTGGTCGTACGGCGCAGCACTTCCACCTCGTCCTTGAACTCAGGGTAGTCCACGACGATCATGTACATGAACCGGTCGAGCTGGGCCTCCGGCAGGTTGTAGGTGCCTTCCTGCTCGATGGGGTTCTGTGTGGCCAGCACGAAGAACGGGAGCGACAGTGGATAGCGCTTGTTGCCGACAGAGACCTGCTTCTCCTGCATCGCTTCCAGCAGCGCGGCCTGCGTCTTGGGCGGCGTGCGGTTGATTTCATCCGCCAGCACCATGTTCGCAAACACGGGGCCTG
>CAZWPN010000075.1:14902-15073 GCA_964635275.1 uncultured Victivallales bacterium
GAACACAAACTTCTTGCGGCCGGTCTCGGTGTCTTCCTGGATGATTTCGGTGCCGGTGATGTCCGACGGCATCAGGTCCGGCGTGAACTGAATACGCTGCGAGCTGACCCCGATCACCTTGGAAATCGTGGTCACGAGCAACGTCTTCGCCAGGCCGGGCACACCCATCAG
>CAZWPN010000076.1:0-15026 GCA_964635275.1 uncultured Victivallales bacterium
CGCCACGTACGCGGACGGGGCGGGCCTGCGGCCGATGACCGAACTGGAATACGAGAAGTCGCTGCGCGGTCCGCGCAAGCCGGAACCGGACGAGTGCGGGAGTTCGTTCTGGGGCGGCAGCTTCGGCGGTGGCCGGTATAATGCGCATGCGCGCGAGATGAACGTGACGGTTGGCCATGCGGAAGGCCTCAAGTTTGTTGGGACGCACGGCAGCGGCACGGCGACCAACTGGCCGGCGGACTGGCCAAAGAAGGACGCGAAGGGCACGGGCGTGCGCGGCGGACAGGAAGGCGCCTCCGGCCCTGATGAACTCAAGGCGCCGTTCTGGTGCACCTCCTGCCGAATTGATGCGGCGATAGCGGATGCGGAGCGGTACATCACCTACGGTTTTCGCCCGGCACGCACGGCGCCGGACGAGGCGAAGTGGAACACTGTGAAGAACGAACAAGAGTCGAGCCCTTTGCTGACGGGACTGAAATAGGGTGGTTGTTTGCTGAACGAATCGAATGAATAGATTCATGCGAGTGAACGGGAGAAATGACAATGAAAGCAGGATGTACAAATCAACGCAAGTGGCTGGCCGCCGTTTGCCTGGCGTTCCTGGCCGCAGGAGCGACTCAAGCGCAGGTGCTGGTTCCGGTGCAACAGCCATGCAAGAGCCCGCTCGGTGACAACGTGTATTTCAACAATATCGCTGTGATGCCGCGCGATGAGAAGACGGCGGCGATTCAGTTCGATATCGGGTGGACCGGGTCCTGGCGGACCGACGTCAACCACGACGCCGCCTGGGTTTTCTTCAAGTACCGCATCGAAGGCGAAGAGACGAAGACCTGGCGGCATGTCATCCTGAAGGCAGACAAGGTCCTGAATCCGACGGGCTACGGCCAGGGGCCGGCGCCGACCGGCAACCCGTTGTCCTTCGACTGGGGCACCTCACCCAATGGGTCAAGGAAGTTTACCGCGGACGGGGACACGCAGTTCGATTTCCTTGTGCCTCAGGGCGATGATCCCTCGGCAGGGCTCGTGACAGGCGGTTTCGCCGGTGCGTTTGTGCGCCGGGCCGACCACGGCATGGGAACGGCCTCCGGCGCGAAACTCACGGTCCTATGGGATCTGGCGACGTGTCCGGACGTGAAGAAGGACACGAAAGTGGCGATCAAGGCCTATGGGCTCAAGATGGTCTATGTTGCCGAAGGCCCCTATTCCCTGGGTTCGGGCGGCAACGAGACGGGCGCCTTCTATACATTCCAGGCTGAAAAGAAACGGGGCGCCGAGAAGGAGCGCATTACGGTTGGAGGCGCTACCATGGCGATTCACGAGGCCGTGGTGGAGGCCGACGAATTTCCGGCGTATAGCGTCACCAGTTCCAACGCGATACCGACCGGCAAGGTGCCGGGCAAGCTTTGGGCGCGCGCCGCCGAACCGCCGGACGGCGGCGAAATACCGGCCACGTTCCCCAACGGTTACCGTGCGTTCTACATGATGTACTGTCCGATGCCGCAGGCCGTGTATGCTGCCTTTCTCAGCTCGCTACCTCCTGGGCTGGGCGAGGATCATCACGAACAGGGCAACCACGCCACGGATTCCGGATGGGCGGGAGCCATTGTCAAGTCTACGGACCCCGAGAATCCCTATGAATTCCATCACGGCCGCCTGAAGAGTCACTGCACCTGGTGGTTGAAGTGGGACGACTGCACCACGTTTGCCGCCTGGGCCGGTTTGCGGCCGATGACGGAGCTGGAGAACGAGAAGGCCTTGCGCGGACCCAGGCCGAGCGCGCCTGAAGAGTGCGGAAGTTCGTTCTGGGGCGGGAGCTACGGGGGCGGCCGGTACAATGCGCATCCGCGCGAGTTGAGCGTCTCGGTCGCCACTCCCGAAGGCCTCGCGTACAAGGGAACTCATGGCGGCGGCTCGCCGACCAACTATCCGGCGGACTGGCCCAAAAAGAACGCGAAGGGCACGGGCATTCGCAACGGCCAGGAGGGGGCCTGCGGCATCACCGAACTCAAGGGGCCGATGTGGTGTACGTCCTGCCGCCTTGAAGCGAATCTCAACGATCCGGAACGTGGCAAGCTCTTCGGTTTCCGCGCGGTGCGCACGGCGCCGGAGCAGGCGAAGTGGAATTCGGTGCGGAACGAGGAGGAGTCGAGCCCGGTGTTGCAGGGGTCGCCGGCGGTTAGATAGCAGGTTTTTGGTTGTCGACTGAATCGAGTTAATCGATTCAGTCGATTTGATCGATTCAGTCGAAGGAATTGGAGGATAAGATGATGCTGAGATACGGAAGCGAAACGAAGCGGTGGCGGGGGTACGCCGGTTTTGTAATGGCAGTGATGGCCGCTGGTGTGATGCAGGCCGGGGCCCAGGAGGTCGGAGAGGTGCCCAAGTCCTACGGCGAGGCAAGCAAGGTGGACACGCCGATCCTGCGTGTGCCTTTCATGACCAAGGCGCCTCAGATCGACGGCAGCATGGCGGCAGGGGAATGGGACGACGCCTCGGCGCTGTCGGCGTTCCGCTATGACGCTGACAACGGCATTTTCACGTCCCTGGCGCCGCATCACACGCAGGTCAAGTTGTACGCCGGCTATGATCGCGAATACCTCTATTTCTGCAAGGTGTCGCCGGTCTATCCGGAGGGCTCATGGTTGAGGGCCCGCGGCCGTTTTCCGGATACCCTGATGCATCCGCTCTACGGCTTGCTGAACGACGACCATACAGAACTGGAAATCCGGCCCGTTGAGGACGTGAAGCTGGGGCAGAAACTGGGGCTCCTGCGATGGGATGTGAACCCGATCGGGACGCTCAACGACTGGCAGTACGGCACGGCCGGGGGCTCGGACTTCAAGTACGCCTCCAAAGCCGATATCCGCTCCATCGCGGACGATAAAAACTGGGTGATCGAATACCGGATCCCTCTGAAATCTCTGCGTTACCTGGGCTACGACGGCAAAGACGAGAATGATCGCCCCCTGGTCCAGATACCGCCATCGGACGGCACGGCATACCGGGTCTGGTGTGCGCGCGGCATCGGCGGCAACGGCGCCTTCTTCAACAACTTCGATGACACGGACTGGGAGACCATGCAGACCAAGCTCATCTTCGACTCGAAGTCGCCGGTCATCCAGATCAATGAGTTGGGGCGGATCATGGACAACCAGATCAATCTGGAGGTGACGCTCAAGAATCACAACACGCGATCGGAGACGGTGCGGCTCGGGTTCCATGTTGAGAGCGCCCAGGAGCAGATCTATTCGAGCTACACATCGGCGGAAATCCCCAACGGGCTGGTCGAGCTGCGGCCGGGCGAGACCCGCAAGCTGCGGCTGCACCACTCGAACCCCAAGATGACACTCGACGGTAACGTGCTCTGGTTCGACGTGCGCAGCGCCGGCCAGCCGGCCAAGACCTTGTTCCAGACCCGGCTGATCAAGTTCCATCTCATGGACGGCGGCCGTGCCGGCCAGCCTGCCAAGTCGTTTCGCGAGCGGCGCCTTGACGTGATCAAAACCCTGCGTCCGGAGCGCATTCCCTTCTTCGATTTCCGGATCGAGGTGTCCCCTTACACCAAGCGCCTGATGGCCGTGCTCGACCGCGGCATTGTGGGCGTGAATGAAGGCGTGAAGACTGCCGTGGAGGCGCAGTTGATTGTCAAGAACATCGTAGAGGGCGATGAGACGGACGTCCTTGAGTTCAAGGCGCCGATTATCGGCGATTTCGCCATGTTCGACGTGATCGCCAGCAACCTGGTGCCGGGCGAGATATACAGTGTAACCGCACTGATGTTTGATGAGAACATGAAGATCGTAGGGGAGCAGACGGAGAAGGAGCCTTTTCTCAAGCTCAATGCCGGGATCACGGCCGGCATGACCGCCACGCGCGACAGCAAGTTCACCACGCTCCCCGGCCTGGAAGACTCGACGGTCGGTGTGGCTCGCGAGGGACAGTCGGGAAAAGACAAGTTGCCGGCCGTAATGAAGACCGACAGCTTCCAAAGAGCCGCGTGGATGGACAACAAGGTCGGACTGATGGATGCGGTCTGGGAGCCGTTCACGCCGATCCGCGTGACGGAGAAGGGGTTCGAAACGCTGAAGCATCGTTTCACGCTCGACGCGTCCGGGCTGCCGGCGCAGATAGAGATCCTGCCTGATCCGCGCGAACTGCCGCTGGAGCTGCGCGGGGGCGGAAAGGTGTCGGATGATGTTCTGACGTCGATCGGGCGTGGCGCGCAGTTCCGCGCCCCGATGCGCCTGGAAGCGGTGGTGGGTGGCAAACGTGTGGAGACCAAGGTGGTAACTCCCGCCAAGGCCATACGGACCGGGAAGAGCGAGATCGAATACACGGCGATGCTTCAAATTGGTCCGGTGCCGGCTGAACTCGTGGTACGCTACGATTGCGACGGGTCATTCCGGGCCTCCCTGCGCTACGGCGGCGACACGCCGGTCAGGATTGACCGGATGGAACTGGTGTCGGACATTGTCGGCATCGTGGACTTGGCGGTTTCCGAAACGGGCAAGGGCATGGGCGATACCGGTTCGGATGTCGGCGAGTGCGGGTTGCCGAACAAGCCCGGCGTGGTGTGGGACAGCACGGCGACGAAAATGGAGTTGTTCTACTCGCGTTTCGTACCGTCGTTCTGGTTCGGAAGCGCCGACCGCGGGTGGTCCTGGTACTGCAACAGCGATCGCGGCTGGATCCTGGACCGGGAAGGTTCAACCATGCAGTTGGTGCGCAGTCAGGGTGGGGAGGTGACGTGGCGCGTGGCGTTTGTTAATCACCCGGCGGAAGTCAAGGGACGACGCACGATTGAGTTTGCTGTTCTCACCCATCCGGCGAAACCCAAGCCCGAGAACTTCCGGCAGCAGGCTTGGCATTACACGGTGGGCCGGATGTGGGCGTTGATGGAAATCCATGCCACCGCTAACTGGCAGGAATCGACGGAGCTCTTCTCCTACCTGATCGACGACGGGCGCCTGTTGTCCTGGTGGAAGGATGCGGCCGGGGCGGGGACGCAGGTCCCGGACGAGCAGCGCACTGCGTGGCGCAACGACATGCCTCCTTATCTGCGCTATGGCTACGCCGGCGGCGCCGCGGCGATTAACCTGCCTGATATGAACCGGTTGTTTGAGGACAAGGCCGCCAACTATCTGGGCCGACTCATCAGTTTCGGCCGCCGGACCGGGTGGTGGATGAACGACTATAGTCCGATTACCCCCTCCCACAACCTGGCGATGGAGGATGGCTATCTGCGGCCGCAGACCGCGATTGGCACCAACGAGCTGCCGTGGCAACCGGGCTTCATGGCCCTCTACATGCGGGATACGTACAAACGGCTGGCGCGTGTGCAAGCGGTGGAGAACGTGTCGCCCCGGCAGCAGGTCAAGGCGAACAACGCGGGCCGGTTGCTGGAGTCGTACCTGTGGAATACCGTCATGATGCGCTCGGTCGGCACGGACATCGGCACGTATGATGTGGACCTGATTTCGCGCTATCCGAATGCCCTGTACCGCAGCATGGCGATGAACTACGCCGGTGTCATCACGACCATGGCGCCGCATTCGTGCCCCGTGGGGCCGGGTGACGATCCGCGGTTCGACCGGCAGAAGCTGGGGCTGGCGCTGCTGCACGACTTTGGCGTAACGCGTGACGCGCAGAGCGTCCTGTTCCGGGGTGGTCCCGGGGGGCATATTCAGGATATCGACCAGGCCCTGCGATTGCTCGATCGGCTGACCAAGTTCGGGTTCTTCCGTGATGACGACGTCGAGAAACTCCCGTTCTGGCGCAACGATGCGCTGGTGCGCATGGGCGACAAGCCCGGCGAGGACAGCAAGGTGCGCGTGACTGTGTATCGTCGCCCGCTGGATGACGGCAAGGGTTACCAGGCGATCTTCGTGATCCTCAACGAGTCGGACAGTGACATCGAGTTGCCGTTGAACATCCTGGATGCGAAGCGTGTTCTCGGCGGTTCCAACACCTTGCGTGGGGGGGGGGTTGTCGCCCTCAAGAAGGTGCCGGAGGTTCTCAAGACCGCCTGGACGCCGGACGCCAAGAGCGTTTCTGCGCCGGCGTTGCGGGATTTTGAGACGGACGCGCTGATAGTACGGGCCGGAGACAAGGGCGAGAAGTATGGGCCGGTGTTCGTGCCGTATCACAATTATCGGATCCTGTATGCGGAGTGCAGGCAGTAGGAGGTGTCGAGTGACAGATGTCAGGTGTCAGATGTCAGGTGTCAGGGAGAGAGAAACACGCAACATGCAACATGCAACATTCAACTTCAAACAAGGTCGGATTGCCCGCCTTGATTGTTGCATGTTCGGATTTCAGGAATGAGAGGACATACCATGAGTATACAGAAGAAGACGTATTCCGTTTCTGCGGCGGCAGCTCTGGCTACCTTGCTGGTTGTTCACGCCGTACCGGCGCGGGCCGATGTGGTGGTGTCGAATCGTGAGCTGACAACACCGCGGCATGTGTTCACGGTGGATGATATGGGGTTGCCGACGCAGCTGGAGATCCGGGCATTTACCAACGATATTCCCCTGGCGTATCGCGGCGAGAAGAAATGGTCGGCTGCGCTGCTGGCTATGGTGTCGCGCGGGCCGCAGTTGGCATCGCCGCTGCGGCTTGAGGCGGTGGTGGATAAGACGGTTATTCCAGGGAAGGCCGATGCGCCAGCAACGCTGACCAAGACGGACAAGGGCGTGGAAGCCGTGTCGACCTGGCAGGCTGGCACCTTGAAGGGGCGCCTGACCGTGGTGTACGGGAATGACGGCTCCATGGCGGGACAGGTGGCCTATAACGCCACGGGCACGGATCTCGAACGGCTTGACCTGGTGATGGAGCTCAGCGGGCCGGTGGATACGGCGATTGCGGGCAGTCTGGCGGAGAGTCTCGCCGGCAAGCAGCCTCTTGCGCCGGATTACGGCACGTTGTCGTCAAGTCCCGGCATCATCTGGAGTGACGGCGCCACCCCGGTGGGCGATGGCGGCCGGCACAAGGGGCAGATCACGCATTTCTTCCTGGGCAACGGCGACCGAGGTTTCACCTGGATGGCCAAGGCGGGAGAGGGTTTCTCTATCGGCGGCAAGGAGCCGTCGGTGTCGGTTGAGCGCAAGAAAGAAGGCTCGATTGTCATTTGGAGGCTCGCCATCGCGAACAAATCCCCGAGTGGCGGGGATCGTACGGCCGATTTTGTCATGCTGGTTCACCCCTCCCGTTTGTGCGATGCGGACCGGCGGCAGCAGCAGTGGCAGTCCTGGACGGATAAGGCGGCGACCCCGGCATTGGATGCGGCGTCGCGCAACGCCATCACCGGCAGCAATGTCCTGGTCCGGGCGGATGCCGGATCGGTCTGCGAGGCCGTCGCTGGCCGCGCCATCCTGGAAGGCTCGATCGGCGGCGACGCCCTGACGGCTACGAACACCGTGGCCGACCGCTACCCGTTGGCGCTGTTTCGATATCTCGCGGCCACGCACACCGCCCTGGCGGCACAACTGCGCTCGAACGGTGGGGTGCTGGCCACGCCGGGCGGCTCGCTGGCCGTTGACAACATGATCCTGGGCCGTGCGCTAGTGCATGACATCGGCGTGGATATCGCCGGGCTGGCGAATCGCACCCACGCGGCGGACGTGGTCAACGCCCTGGAAGCATTCGGGTACTTTACCAATGACGGCCAGACCGAGTTTCTGCCTTACTGGCGGGCGGAGGACTTTGGCATCGGACTCGTGCGCTATGGCGAGCAGTTTGAGGCCGACGCCAAGCAGGGCTTTGCGGTCACCACGGAGAATCCGGCCGGCCGCGTGCGGGTCTCGCTGTTCCTCCGGCCGGCCGTGGCGCAGACTCTGGCTGGCGGGCGGAAGGTGCTGATGGTCGTGGTCAACGAGAGCGATCATCCGGTGCGCGAGCTTCTGTATGTTGAAAACCCCAATTACCTGTTCGGCGGGGAGAACCGGGTTGGCTTTGCCAACGTTCTGGCCCAGCAGAGCACGTCCTATATCCCGGCCGACAGCGATTGGCGTCGCGAAGAGTCCATCATAACCCCGCCGATGGGGGGGGAGGACGTCAAGGTGAACATCAAGCTCCGGACGCAGAAAGACAAGTCCGTCCG
Source organism: uncultured Victivallales bacterium (assembly GCA_964635275.1). GTDB lineage: Bacteria > Verrucomicrobiota > Kiritimatiellia > UBA8416 > CAZWPN01 > CAZWPN01. The sequence goes on from CAZWPN010000076.1 coordinate 8,102, forward strand.
GGCCGGGATGGTCGTCGGCTGTCTGCAGGATCCGATCTCCGGCGGTTATGTGAAGACGAGCAAGATGGGGGCCGACTTCACCTTGTTCGGCCCTCTCTACATTCCCGCGCGCGGCATGCGGGTGCTCACGGCGTCCGCTGCGCCGGAGGGTGGCGTGGTTGGCAGCGTCTGGAAGGTGACGAAGGAGGGCAAGCGCACGCCCGTGGCCGGCGCTCCCGTACATGTGTTCAATAGAGTGGGCGTGCAGGTCGTGGAGAAGATCGGGCCGGACACGACGCGGCCGAATGCCACCGTCCGCACGGCCGCAGACGGCACCTTCCGCGTCAATCTTGGTCCAGTCGGCAAGGAAGCCGGGAATATCACTGTGGTTGCGGAAGTGGATGGTAAGCTCTATCCGGACCGTCAGATACTGGGGCGCACGAAGGAAGGAATTGTCGCCGCCTGGCCGTCAATTCCGCTGGCAAAGACCGAAAAGATCGGTGATGCGCGTGAGACGTTCTACTGGCCTGATTGCACGATCGAGGTGCTGGAAGGCAATGCCATGCCGAAACTCCCGGAAGGACCGGCCAAACCCGAGGCAGGCAAGCCGTGGACCGAGCCGAACACCGGCATCGAGTTCGTCTGGATTCCGGCGGGCCAGTTCGACATGGGCAGTCCGGCGACCGAAGCCGGCCGGAAGGACAACGAGACCCTGCACCACGTGACGATCTCCAAGGGCTTCTGGATGGGCAAGTACGAGATCACGCAGGGGCAATGGATGCGGGTCATGGGGAGCAACCCCTCGAAATTCAAGTATGCCGGTGACCAGGCGCCGGTCGAGAACATGATTTACCGTGCACCTGGCGACTTTGCCGCGAGACTCAACGACCTCGCCTTCGGGACGGGTGTGCGGTTCATGCTTCCGACCGAGGCACAGTGGGAATACGCCTGCCGTGCAGGCTCGAAGACCGCGCTCTACAACGGACCGCTGACCATCAAGGGCGCTTACAACGGGCCCGAACTGGATGAGATCGCGTGGTACGGTGGCAACAGCGGAACCTCGAACGCGTTGGCTTTCGATACGCGCAAGTGGCGGGACCGTCAGTTCGACAGTCCTTGGTCCGGCACGCATCCGGTGGGCCAGAAGAAGCCCAACGCCTTCGGCTTGTACGACATGATCGGCAACGTGGCCGAGTGGACCGCGGATCAGTACACCAACGACTGGGGCAGCGCCGCCGTCACCGATCCATTTAATCCCCCTTTCGATCCGCTTGACATCAAACTGGTCTTCCGCGGTGGCGCGTGGAACTCGATGCCGGCCTTCTGTCGCGCGGCGTCTCGTCGCAAGGATCAGTGGCCCGCCGGCGAGTTTCCTCCGCCCTACGACGCCCCCGATCTGGGCGTGCGGCTCGTCTGCGTCATTAACCAGGAACCGACTGTCGCCATATCGGTCTCGGCGACAAACGGAACCGCGCCGCTTACGGTGAACTTCACGGCGCAGGGAACAGACGCGGACGGCGACTCGCTCTTCTACACCTGGAAGTTCGGCGACAAGAATAAGAAGGGCGGCGGTGTAGCTTCGGGCTCGGTCGTGAGCAACACCTACGAGAAGTTCGGCACCAATATCGTGAGTCTGTTTGTCACGGACGGCAAGGGCGACGGCATTTCGAACAGCGTGGTCATCACGGTGACGCGCGGGGCGAACCGCCCGCCGGTGGCCTGGAGCACGAACGCAACCTGCAAGCAGGGTGTGACCACCGGGATCAGGATGCCCGTGCAGGACGACGACGACGATCCGCTGCAGCACAGCATCGTGACTCCGCCGCAGCACGGCAAGGTGTCCGGCAGGATGCCGGTGCCGGAGTACCAGTCGGAGCAGGAGTATCGTGGTCCGGATTCCTTCACCTTCAAGGCCTGGGATGCGGTCATGGCGCCGGACGGGACGGTGAAGACGAACTACACCCAGGAAGCCACGGTGAACATCACGGTTGTGCCGAGGTAGGCGGGGCGCTCCTGCGCCTCGATGGCCGGTGGTATTGATGAGGATACGCGGGAAATGCTACAATTCGCGCGTGAATAAGGCACACACAGTCCTGCGTCGCATGTCGTACACCCGGCGTGATTGGGAATCAAAGTGCACGTGCCTTCTGTCGATGACCTGATCCGGAACAAACGAGCTTCCGGCAGGATCAGGGATCTGGCTGACGCCGAAGCATTGGAAGACCTCGGCGCACGAGGGTAACGGGGCACAAGCGGCACGAGTGTCTGCATTGCGTGGCGATCGGAGGTGGCTATGAGTGGATTGACGGATGACTTACGGCAGGCGCCGGTTGCGGCGGGTTGTATTCGTATGTATTGGTTGGGGCAGGCTGGGTTTGCCTTCCGCACGGCGGCGGGACGGCAGATGTTGGCGATTTGTCTGCTCGCGGTGAACGTGCTGGCGCAGACGAATAACACAACCGCTGTGTCCAAGCCGGGCGAAACGTCCGGCGGCCTGAATGACCATCTTGTCATGCAGGACGGTAATCCGATCGGTATTCGCATCACGGTGGGGCTCATCCCAGACTACAATAAACCCGAGATGAAGCAGCCAGGCGCGGCGCGCATTGTTACGGCAGAATCGCTTGAGCTGATCGCCTATGCGTTGACGGAGGGTGAGAACGAGGGCGCGGTGGTGGGCTATCTGGATGATGGCGTGCTCATGGTCCGGGAGCAGAACGGGAAGCGTCTTGGGAAGGTGTTCGCACCCCGCCATCGCGAGAAGTACAGGAGCGTCACCGAGGAGACCAGCGATGGGAAGACGGTGACCAGACAGACCTACGATAAGCGGCCGGTAACAGCGGTGGAGGCGTATCTGTTCGACCTTCTGAATTGGTTTCCGAAAGAGTGAGGCGACGATCTCTTCGGGATACCCGTCCACCGGTTCGGAGCCACGAAGGATATCGCCAACGCGGCGCTGTTCTTGGTGGCGCCGGAGAACGACTATGTCACCGGCTCGGTCATGACCATAGACGGCGGCTGGACCGCGGGGTATTCGAGGGATTTCCAGATCGCAATGAAGGAACGAAAGGACTGAACCATGAGGCAGTTAGTCGACGATTTGCGGCAGGTGGCGGTTCCCGCGGGGGCGATTCGTATGCACTGGCTGGGGCAGGCCGGGTTTGCCTTCCGGACGGCGGCTGGCAAACGCATCTTCCTCGATCCGTACCTGTCCGATTCCTGCGAGCGGCTGTTCGGGTTTAAGCGGCTGTCGCTGCCAGCGCTGCGCCCCGAGGATGTCGAGGCGGATTGGGTGATCCTGACTCACGAGCATGCCGACCACCTTGATCCGGATGCTATCCCCGTGATCGCCCGCAATAACCCCAAATGCCGGTTCGCGGCACCGGCCGGCTGTACGACCGGCCTGGAGGCGGCCGGTGTCGCGACCGCGCGCCGCGTATTGCTGGAGCCCAATCGTCGGCATGATCTGGGCGATCTGGCGGTGCATACCGTGCCCGCGGACCACGGCGATGTCTCGGCGAGCGCGTTGGCGTTGGTGCTCGACTTCGGTGGCGTGCGGGTGATGGCCACCGGCGACACGTCATGGCGGCCGGTGTTGTTCAAGCCCCTCTATGATCTGAAGCCCGACGTGGTGTTGCCTGCCATCAATGGTGTTTTCGGAAACATGAATCACATCGACGCCGCCCGGCTGGTTTCGGAGGCGACGCCGCGGTTCGCGATTCCCTGTCACTTCTGGACCTTGGCCGAGCAGGGCGGGGGCGATCCCGCTGGCTTCATCAATGCATGCGCCGTGATGTGCCCCGGGGTCAAGGCCATGCTGCTCCGGCCGGGCGAGGGCTTCACGGTGAACCAGATCTAGACACACGATATCCCATGACCTCATGATGCCCCGGCGTCATGAAGTCATGGGTCACTTTCTTGACGAAGAGGAGAAGCGCGATGAGTGATATGAAGAACAAGCGGGTGTTGGTGACGGGATCTGGCACGGGGGTGGGGCAGGGCATTGCGCTGGAGTTTGCGCGGCGCGGCGCGGCGGTGGCGGTGCACTATTCGCAGAGTTCGGCCGGCGCCGAGTCGACGGTGAAGCAGATCGTGGCGGCGGGGGGAAAGGCCGCGGCGTTCAAGGCGGATTTCAAGGAAGTGGCTCCGCTGCAGGCCATGGCTCGCGAGGCGGTGTCGTTCCTCGGCGGGCTCGATGTGCTGGTGAACAGCGCCGGCATAACCATGAACCGGCCGTTCGAAAAGACTACCGTCGAGCAGTTCGACACGCTCTACGCCGTCAACGTGCGGGCACCGTACTTCCTGAGTCAGGCCCTCGTGCCGGACCTGGAGAAATCGAAGGGTGTGATCATCAACATCGCCTCGATCCACGCCTACCAGGCGTTTGTCGAGCACACGGTTTATGCCGGCACGCGCGGCGCGATCGTGACCTTCACCCGCAATTTAGCCATCGAGCTGGCGCCGCGCGGCATCCGTGTGGTCGGCCTGGCGCCGGGCGCGGTGCCGATTCCCAGCCATTTCAAGTCCAGCCCCGGGGTTGACATGGAGAAGGCGATCAAGGAGTTCGGCAAGAGCATTCCGTGTGGATTTGCCGGCAAGCCGCAGGATATTGGCAATATCGCGGTGTTCCTGGCGTCCGACGAATCGCGGTACATTGTCGGCCAGACGCTCGTGGCCGACGGCGGTACTACCTCGTGGATGCACTTCAGCGAGGATTTCAAGAATCCCATGACCGCCCAGTTCGGCCAGGGGTACGTGCCGGGGGTGTAGGACGGTGACAGGAGTCCGCGACGTTGCGGGACTGAAGCCGGCTGGATGGGACAGAGCAAAAGGAACATGCAACACGCAACACACAACATTCAACTGCGGGGACGTCTGTGTTGCATGATGCGTGCCGGGTGGAGGAAACCGGCCTGGATCGGTCGAAGGATGGCCTGACACCTGAAACCTGAGGCCTACTCACCATGAAGCACTTGCAATCAACGCTCTCATTCGCGGGTAAGCAAACCTTATCCGCAAACTTTTCGAATGGATCCCGTCTGCTGGTGCTTCCGGATCACGGGCGGTTAATCGGGCTGTATCCGGCCGGGGAGGATACGAATTTCCTCTGGACAACCCCCGCCCTCGCCACGGCTGAGTCCGCGGAAGAATACTTCCGCCGTTCCGGTTGGCCCAATCCCGGGGGCGATCGGACCTGGCTGGCGCCGGAGCTGGATCTGTTCATTGCGGATCCGGCGCGGGTTGGCGAGACCTATGCCGTGCCGCGCGCGCTCGATCCCGGAAACTGGAGGCTCGTGTCGGCAACGCCGGTGGAAGTGAATCTGGAGAACCGGACGCGACTTCGGTTGCTCCGTTCCGGGTCGGAAACAGGCGTGTGGCTGGCTAAGAAATATGCTCCGGCGGACAATCCGTTGCAGGGGACATTGGCGGGTCTGGCCGGACTGCAGTATGCCGGCTATACGCTCGCCACCGCCCTGGAGTTGGAGCCGGGCGAGGGGAGTCCTGTCCGGCTTGGAATATGGAGCCTGCTGCAACTTCCGCAGCCGGGTACGATGCTGATTCCGACGATGGCCGTGATCCGCCCGCAGGTTGTCTTCGGGACGCCGACGCCCGGTGAACTCACGGCGGAACCGCACCTCGTGCGCTGGCACATGGCACCGCCGGGAGGCGATGCGAAGATCAGTATCAAGGCGAACGCATTGACAGGCCGGGCCGGATACCTTCGCGATACGGGCATGCCGGGGATACAGGATCTGGTGGTGCGGGATTTCACGGTGGGGGTTGATGACGACTACGTAGACGCGCTATGGGAGCCGCCGCACGAGGCCGGATGGGCTTTCCAGGCCTGCTGCGTCCGTAGCGGTGCCGAGTGCTTTAACGAACTCGAGTATCATGCGCCGGCCGCGATGACCGCGCCCGGCAGGAATATCAGCCGGGACGAGTCCCGCGTTTGGGCTTTCCGGGGACCGACGGCTGCGGTGCTCGAGGCCGCATGTCACTTGCTCGGTGACGCCGTGGTGGGATGACCCGATACGGCGGCGATCCCTGGCGTCATGCGGTCAACGTTTCAACCCGTATGTTTCCGCATTCCGGGCGTGTGTGGGCCGCCGGCGGACCGAGCGGACCGGCTGGAGCTTTCGCCGGTAGTCGCCGGGCGTACAGCCGGCATAGCGGAGGAAAACCGCGTAGAAGCGGGTGGGTGAAGTGAAACCGCAGGCTTCCATGATATCGAGCACGACCCGGTCGGTGGTGGCCAGGAGTCGCTGCGCATGCGAGATGCGCTGCCGCGTGATGTATTCCAGCATCGTCATACCCATGCTGCTGCGGAACAGGCGCATGGCATAGGCGCGCGTCAGCCCGGCTTCTTTCGCTACGTCGGGTATTCGCAGGCGCCCAAGACATCGTTGGGCGATCGTTTCGACCATGCGCTCGATGCGCCCCGCTCCGGCGGCGCGGGGCGCCAGCACGGGGGGGGAGCGGCGTTTCATCGCGAGGCGCCGCAGGCGGGCTTCCGCCTCGAGCATGACGATTCGTTCCGCATCGATGGAGGGCCTGGCCATCAGGCGAATCCAGTGCTTCAGGAGATCCAGGTCGGCGCAGGGCACCTGATGTGGTTCAGCCAGCAGTACATGGAAGTTGACCAACTGCTGGATGAGCCAGGCCGGAAGATTCCATTGGAGCACCAGCGGCATGGGAATCCTGAGCAGGTGCGCCATGGCTTTCGGATCGGCGCCGAGGGCATGATGCGGCATGGCGCCCCAGAAGACGGCCAGTTGGCGGGGCGGGATCTTCATCTTGCGGCCCCCGCAGAGCATGGTCACGGAGCCGTGCTCATAAACAATGAGTTCAACCTCCGTGTGCTGATGCACCTCAACGGCACCCATCTCACCGCCCGGCCCTGACAGCGGGGCATGCGATGTCGCCGTAAGCCCTATGGGTGTCCCTC
>CAZWPN010000077.1:0-14851 GCA_964635275.1 uncultured Victivallales bacterium
AACCGCAAATCGGCTTAACTTGATAGCTATGGAGCTCGCCCTACCCAGCGAGACATACAGTCTGTATACGTTCCCCGGGTGGGGCGAGCTCTCCGAGCGAGCCGTAAACACAGGACGCACACGGGGCCGCCAAAGGAGTCCTGCCTTCCCTAGCCGAGGATCAGGGCTGGCAGCGTGTCGGACTGACCGTTCGAGTTGCCACAACCGCACTGGTCGGCACGCTGCCAGACAACAGGGGTGTGCAATGTGTGTGAGCACGCAGGCTTTCCTAATTACTGCAGAATCTTGACCTTCCCATCTTGTTTCAGCACACTCCCGCCATGCGTGAGGGATCCGTTATGCAATCAGGACATTACCAGTCCGAGCGGCACATGCGTGAGCTACGGCTTTTCCTGGAGGAGATATGCTGCAACATGTGCCGATTTCGGCACGTGGAAGGCGATGGTGTGGTTCCGGAAGCCGTGCGGATTTCCCAGGAAGCGTATCTGGGCCGGCCCGGCGCCTACGCCGATATCCGCGTGCATCCGCCTGGCAAGCCGCCGTACGTCGTGGAGGTCAAGTATGGATACCCGTCGGAGCGCATCGTTGCACACCTGCTGAGGAAATATGGCGATTTGCCCGCTGCTGAAGCGCCGGCCCGGATTGTGCTCGTGGTGGACACCCGCGTGCGGACCAACTGGGCGGCAACCGAGCGACAACTGAAGGCAGGGCTTCCGGGCAGCGAACTGGAGGTCTGGGACGAGGATCGTCTATGCGCACTGCTGGAGCGCCGCTTCGGAGTGCGAGTGGAGTCGTTCTCGGAGCAGGCAGTGTTGGAACTGCGCGCGGCGCTGGACAGTGCCAAGGGCCGCTACGCGTTCGGGGACCAGTGGGTGGGTGACGAACTTCAGTCGGCGCTGCTTTGGCACTTCGGGTTCTGGCGCCTCAAGCAATTGCGGGAATCCGGCCGGTTGGATGCCCGCAGCATTCTGGCGCCTGGCATATATGACGGGGTGGCGGTATTGGTCGCCGACCTGTGCTCGTTCTCCAGCTACGTGCGCGACACAACCGACGACGACGTGGTGCGCCACTGCCTGACGGCTTTCTACTCCAAGGCCCGCTACGAAGTACTCAACACCGGCGGCATGCTTTACCAGTTCGTTGGCGACGAGGTTCTGGCCCTGTACGGGCTGCCCGAGAGGACGGAAGGCGCCATGGAAGCCGCTATGCGCTGCGCCCGTTCCCTTCTGAGCATCGGGAACGCCATATCCATGGAATGGCAGCGGCATATTGACCGTGTGCAGGAGCGGCAGGGCGTGCATATCGGCATCGCGATGGGCGATATCCATGTGGTGTCGCTTCGTCCGTTCGGACGCGCACACCTGAGCGCTGTGAGTGACGGCATCAACATGGCTGCGCGCCTGCTGGCCTGCGCCGGACCGAGCGAGATCGTGGTCAGCAACGCCTTCTACCAGGAACTGGAGCCAAACTCGCAGGAAGGCTTCCGGCACATCGACCCGGTCGATGCCCGCAACATGGGACGCATCAATGCGTGGAAGCAAAGCATTGGCAGCGACGGCGCCAACCAGGTTCAATGTTGAAAATCCTGCCGTAGCTTCAGGATGCCTGTCGGTCAAACACCTGCTTTACAGTTTCAAGATACACGTAGCCAAGAATCAACCCTCAGCCCGGCGGGCGCGCCGACTCGGCCACGGTGACCGCCCACCATGGGCCTTGGGTCCGGCCAAGGGCGGCGGCCCAGAACCAACTGGATACATCCTGCCAGGACTTGCCGTGGTTGTCATGGATCAGCGTTCTAACCTGAAGCGATTCCGATGCCCGCTGCGCCTGGAAAGCGGACCACAGACGACCGTCGGAATCGCGGAGCAGGGAGGATGGATGGATGGCAAATCCGATGGCCTTGAAACAGGTCTCGGCGGGATGCAGTTGCCGCGACGGGCGCGCTACCCAGCGCATGGCGATGGTAAGGTTGCCATCGGTGAAGCGACCTATGCGACCGGGGAATCCCCGCTCAAAGCGGAGTTCAACGTCGCTGAGCGGCAGCTCGCGAAGGGGCCGGCCTTCGAACTGCGCAGGCCATCCTGGAAATCCGGCATGCGAGGTTTCGGGGCGAGTCGTCAATACCGGGATGGCCGCAGCAAGTAGAACTGGAATCAGAAGGACCTTCGCCGGTGTCCACGTTCCGTACGGGCTGAAGGCTGCCGACCGTGGTGGCAGACCTGACGAACCGGTGCTCCTGCGGTCTGCCAGCCAGTGGACGACGAGCAGGATGGCAGCGCCGGTGACGGTGAAGGCGGCCAGTCCGATGCCGGTATGCAGCCACTGCGGGGCTGGAAGAATTCCGGACTCGATGTAGAACAGCGCAGCGGTCCGCACGACATTCCCAGCCAGCACCATGGCGGCGGCCAGGCTCCCGGCAATGACGGTCTGCCCGAACCGCAGGCGGCGGAAACATGCCAGAATCAATGTTAGAAACGCGCCCGTCCACAGCATCCGGATTCCAGCGCAGGGCGCGTCCACCGACACCAGTCCTCCAGACCATTCCAACGCTGCACCGGCGGCGTGCGCCGTGATGCCCGTGAGCGTCACCAGTATGGCCGCGAGGCGCGTCGTGAGGACACGCAGCGGGTATCCCGCATAGAACTCGAAGGACAGCATGACGGGGAGTGAGAGTGTGAGGAGGCCCCACAAACCCGCATGAAACCGGCGACCCAGCAGACAGGAGCTGAGCGAAGCAGTCAACGCCGTAACGGCCAGCCAGGCGCGGATGAGCGGGGGCAGGACCGGAAACAGCGCGGCGTAGAGCAGCGTCAGCAGGGCCGCAGGAAGAAGCGAAGGGCAGGATCGGTCCGGCTCCAGCGCCGCTGATCGCGCGTGCGGAAGGAGGAATGCCGCTGCGGACAGCAACGCAAGAATCCCCCACGGTTCATCACAGCGATCCGTCATCCGCCCGGCATACCAAACCCACACCGGCCAGAAAGCCGCTGCGTGCAGAATCGGAATCAACCATCTCGTTTGTTTCGGGCTCAGTTTCACCGGCGCAGTACCGATAGCAGCGGCGTGTTCCGCAATTTCCGTTGCGCCGCGACGAGCAACAAGAGCGCCGCGACGATGATCAGCATCCATATCTCAGGCTCCGGGACCGTTGGGACGGAGTCGGCATTGACCGGTTGCAGGCCGGCGTCGGTGTATTGCTGCTGGGTTTCCAGAACCACTGCGCCTGAGACTGTGGTGACCAACTGATAGGTCTCGGCGAGTTTGAGGGCTTGGTCGCGATCCGCGGCATTTCGGGACGAAGCCAATCGCTTGATCTCCTCATGCGCCCAGAGTCGGGCAATATGGAACGAGCCTTCCTTGTCGACGGGTTGTGCGGTTTCGCTGGTCCTCGACCGCTCGTAATACGGGATTGTCGATGTGCCGGACCAGAGCGCGACGGCGCGCTTTAAGTCGGCTGCTGGAGAGTCCGACCGGCTGATGCGCCGCACGCAGTGCAGGTCGTCGAGGCGCTGGACAATCAAGTCAGGGCCGCCGCCGAACTGGGCGCTGAGCAGGAGCGGATCGCCGGGTCGGCGTTCCCAGCGTTGGCGCAGCGGTTCCACACCGGAGAGGTCCACGGGCTGCGTGGCATGCAGCCAGAGAATGGCGCCGTTGGTGGAAGCGGCGGCGAAATCCCACGCCTTCGCCATGGCGGGTGCATTGTCGCATCCGCCGACGTACCTGGCTTGCCGGACTGCTTCCGTGGCGCGTAGAAGAGAACGGTTATCGGCCGGCGCCATACCCGCCAGCTCGACGACATCGTCCGATGCCAGCCATACAGCAAACTCGATACCCGGCGGTATGGCGCGGAGCGCATCGGCGATCTGGTCTGCGAAAGGCGCCATGCGGCGTGAGCCGTCAACGACCACCGCCACGCGCCGCGGCGCGGGGGCCGGCTTCTCGCCAAGCACCTGCCGGACGATGGCTGCGTCCCCGCCGCGTGTGTCGCTGGTCCATGTCTCGGTGATGGTGGCATCCCGCTCGACTCCGATGGCGACGGGTTCGTCCAACTCGTGCCCCTTCACAGTGCCGCGGACCGAGAAGGCGTTGTGGCTTCCCTGCGCGGTGGTCAATCCCGGGTGCCTGGTGCTGAGTTTGTTGCGCGATTCAACCCAGAGGCCATGCTCCAGACGTTCCGAAATGTCGAAGTTGCGCTCAATGAAGAAAGGCAGGCGGAGGAGACCCGCAGCGCGGGAGTCCAGATCCAGTGGGCTGGTAATGCCAATACGGATCTTCATTGTACCGCCGTTGGGCGGCACCGGGAAGCACTGCGCCAGCACCTGGTCGGGCCCGGAGGTGGTCACGAGTACCGGATCGCGGCGGCGGGCTACGACGCGCTGGTACGCCTCGCGGACCTTCGACCGACCGCCGAAGGCCGCTTCGCGTTCCTGGCCGTCAATCCACAGAGTCAGGCGCGAAACCACCGAGCCGGGTGGCAGAACGAGTTGGGCGCGCGCCTCCTGCTGGCGGTTCGACTGGTTTTTGAAGATGAGGGTCCACTCAGTGTAGGCGGTACAACTGTCTGGATCCACCACCGTATCCTGCCGTGAGTCGCTCAGAGACAGGCCGCGGAGGCGCCCCTGGACCTGGTCGGTTCCCACATCGAAGTCCCAATCGCCTAAGAACCTCTCGCCTCTGGCGCCGCGCAGGGCCGGCGGTTTCACCGTGTTGAAAGGTGTGCCTGTGACGCGGTAGTAGATGGTACGCGCCTGGTTCTCGGAGACGCGGGTTCCGAATTCGTTGAATAGGAACTGGACCGGGTCGCCAAACATTCCCTGCTGCCTGATGTAGCAGGCGCGCAGCAACATGTCGCGGCTGCCGCCGAGTCGAAGCAGACGCAACCCGCGGGCTTCCGCGCCCGGTTCCGTGGATGCGGCCATCTGCAGTCCGATGAACGTGAGAGTCTTGGGAATTTCCATCGCGAGAAGGATCAGGAAGGCCAACCCGATACCCGGCCAACAGCCCGGGGCGGGTGTCGGGTGTTCCACGTTTATCAGCCTGCGCAGGCGGAAGCGGAGGATAATCGCGCAGATTAGAGAGATCAACGGCGAGAGCGGGAGCAGGCCGGCGCCGAAGAGGATGATGCCGATGGCGGCGAATGGAGTGAAGGGGAGGAAGAGCAATGCGTAAAACAGGGCGATGCCCAGCGCGAACCCGTTGAGCCAGCCCAACCAGCGCGCATACTCGCGGCGCTCCTTGAGCAGCGCGACGATGGTTGCGAGGTTGACCAGCGGTACTGCCGCCACGAACACCATGTGCGCAGGAGTGGGCACCGGATCGAACAGGATGCTCGCGCACCAGCGCGATACCAGCTCGATGACCAGCGTAACCGCCGGAAGCACTACGCCGAAGATCATCAGGAACCAGGCGCCTGCGGGGCCGATCGGACGCTTCGGGGGCCTTTGCGGGATCGGCGGAACGACGGGGACTTCTGGATCGTTGGTCATAGTCTATTTCTCTTTCTCCCGGCAACGCGGGGCTGTTCTGTCTTTCTCGCAGACGCTATCAAATGTGTTCCGTTCCGAGCGGATCTTCCGCATGTTCGCGATGGCGTCGGCCACGACAGCGCATTCCATGCCGAACGGGAGATAGCCGGCGTAGCCGAGGATTGGCATTTCAAAGAGGTGGAACCGGTTCACATACGGGACAGTGTATATCCACTGGGCGAGGCTTCGGTAATTCCACATCTCCCAGAAGAATCCGCAGATCAGCGCGGAGAGGGCAAGCAGCACAATGCGGCGCCAGTCGCCTTGCGCGAGCGGGGACAAGAGGGTTTCCTCGCGGCGCAGCGCCTGCAGCGAGATCAGGATCATGACCGGCGCCAGCCAGAGAAGGGGGAAAAGCCGGTCCGGCCATAGCCCGATGCCGGTCAGGCCGGCGGCTGACGCCGTTAGCGCGGCCAGCGCGACGGCGCGGGGACGCCGGACCCGCACCGGCGGGAAGGAGTCCAGTCCTGATGTCAGCGCGGGGAATGTTCTCAGCAGTTCGGCGGTACCCATGACGGCGGGGAGCACGGTGGAGAATGACAGCGAGGCGAACAGGAAGTACTCCAGGGGCGAGAATGTCTGGATGCCGGCATAGTACCAGTTCTGGACAAAACGATTCAGGTATTCGAAGAACCACCAGAAGGCGGCGCTTGCGAGGAAGAGCCAAGCCAGGTGGCGAGGGCGATCAGTCAACATGCAATGTCCGCTGCGCTGCCATGTTAGGCCATTGACCACGAGAATATAGGCCAGCCACAGCGGGGTGAAGGTGTGCGGTTGAAGCGGGCGGAACCACTCGAACCGGGTCCATGCGAGCGTCCAGGCTGCTGCCCCGATGGCCAGTCCGCCCCAGCCCCACCATGGAAGCGGCGGCAAAGAAAGGCGTGGCACGTCGGCTGAAGGGCGCCGGAGCGCGGCAAGCCTGCGAATAAGAAACGGGAGAACCATTGCGGCAATCAGAGCGGACAAGGCGATGAACACCGGCCATGCGAACGGCGCGTGGGCGACGTAGTTGGTCCGCGGCGGGAACTGGAGATAGCGTCCGATGGGTTGGCCGTCGAGCCACACCCCGAGCAGAGGCAGCCCGCAAAGCAGGATGAGAATAAACATTGCCGTGATGATAGCCGGAGGACGTGCCGGCGGCAACACCGGTGAAGGGCGGGCTGGAACGGCGGCCGATGCGTCGTCGTCGCCCGGAGCACGGCACAGAGTGCCGTGGTTACAGAGAGAAACGGCATCGCTGCTGTCCGGGCGCCCATCTGCGTTTGTGAAAGAGTCTGGACTCGGAGATCTGCCCCTGTAGTCCCGGCGCTCTTTGCCGGGTCCGAGCTTCCCGGTTTGCCGGGCGGCTGGCGAACGGGGATCAGCCCCGGACCGGACTCCGCTTCCCCGTCTATTGCCGGAGCATGGCGCGGGCGGCATGCCATACGTGCTCATAGAAGTTTCCCTCGAAATAGGTTTGCGCAAAGACGTGCGGTTGGAAGTTCGGTTTGCATAGGAACGGACTGAAGAGCCAGGACAATTCGCAGCCGACAAAACCGCTGACGGCTATCCAGATCGCGAGCAGGCGGGCCGCAAGGCGCGGTGTGGGCAGCAAAGCCCGCAGCAGACGGTAGAGCTGCCAGTTTCCCGCCAGGCCCGCGAATCCGATCACGGCGACGTGCATCAGGAGGAGGATGTGGAATACGGCCATGGAGTGTGCCGCGGCTGGATCGGCTGTTGGGAGCCCTACGATACCCGGATCCGGCGGTGGCGCCTGCAGTACGAAGAATAGGACGATAGGCGCCATGGCTGCCATGAGCGAGGCTGCGATGGCCATGCCGATGAGCATGAGCAGACATACCTCGCCCAGTGAAAAGCGAGCCCCCAGCAATTGAGCGAACAGGGTGTTGAGAAGGCCGCTGGCGAGGATGACCGAAAACAAGAGGGCTGGAGTTTTCAGGGCGGCATAGGCTCCCTGCATCGGCGAACGCCAGAGACCGAATACGAACCCGTACGCCAGCGATCCGGCAATGACAGTGCCTGCCGCCAGGGTTATCAGTCGTGCGCGGCCTGCGGGTGTTCGCATGGCCTCGACCAGAGCGCCGTCCACCCGGCACAATGCGGCGAGCGAAACGCAGGTATCGTTTGTGATGGCGCGGTTCATCAGCGGCTCTCGATGCACTCGACCCAGTGTGCCAGGAAGAACTTTTTGCCTTCGGGCCAGCGGTCGCCTGGATTCCCAAGCAAGGGGCGCAGCGCGGTGCCCATCTGGAGGGCCACCACGACGAAAAGCACGCTCCAGGCGCGGAGTATGATCATGGGCTTGCGGTTGAGGAAGTCGAACGCGGCCCATAGCAGACGCAGGCCGCAGAAGGCTGCGATCAGCCAGAATACCAGGTGCAGCGTACCCATGAACGCGAGCGATTGCGTGGACTGCGTGAAGACCCAGGCGATGGGCGTGAAGCCCAGAAGGAGAATCCCTTGCAGCGCGATGAACAGGAGCAGCAGTTTCGCCGCGTGGGGGAGTGTTTGGTTCGCGCCTCCCATGCATGAGAATATGTAGAGACTGGGCAGGCAGATGAGCCCGCTCAGGAGTGTGCCTGCGGTCAGTTTCAGCGGCGACATCCAGTACTGGGACGCGCCGGAGAATGATCCCATGATCAGTCCGTAGGCAGCGAGGCAGACGATGGCAGCGCCAAGAATGGCCGGCAGAAATCGGGCGGAGCGATCATGGACGGCCGTATGAACCACCGTGCCCGGATGTTTAAGCAGCGCCTGGATCAGATCCCACGTTCCGCTTGTTTCCGGCATGGCGTGGTAGTCTTCTGCGAACCCGGATGCCACAGTGCTGTCCAAATGCGGCAGCGGTGGCGGAACGGTTCTTTCGTTGGGAGCGGGCGAATCTGAATAGGCGGCGGGATCATTGAGGTTCATGGGCGGACTCCTTTCCATCTGGTTGTGTTGTTGACGCGTTGATCTGTCGAAAGGATGGGATGGCGTGCCAGACGATGCCCAGAAGGACAGCCTGACCCATGCAGAGCGAGACGGCGATGACCACCGAGTGGTGCAGCAGGGCGCGCCTGCCTTCGCAGGTGTCGGGCGTATAGCCGGCAAGCATGCTGATGAAAAGGGCGGCGAGGCAGGTAGCCGCCCCCAGCGCCGCGGCCATTCCGAGCCTGCGTCCGTGGGCCTGCAGGAGGGCGATGAACTGGCGATGGTGCGAGAAAGGTCTGCGATGAGAATCCCGGCTCGCATAAACTCGTTGCTGATGAAGCAAATCTGTTGCAGGGCCGTTGCTTGTCGAAGGACGTTCTTCCAAGGGCGCGCCGGCAAGCGGCGGCCCTACGAGACCAGGGATGTGACGCGAAACCTCGTCAGAGGTCGCCCATACTTGGACCCACCGCAGGATCATGGCGGCGCCGATGATGGAGAACGACACGTGAAGCGCCTCGAAAAGACGGATTGGTCCAAGCGGACTGTCGAAGAGTGAAGTGGATAGCACGGCCAGCGGCTTGCCGGACCAGCCGTTGAGGTGGCAGACGAAATCCCACAGGAGGTGCGATACGATTCCGACTCCTATGGCGGCGGCGACGCGACACAAGCGGCCGAGCGGCAGGAAGTCGAATCTAGCCGCAAATGGCGCCAGCGCCGCACGATACCGGCTCGGGGCCAGGGCGATCAGCGGTGTTTTGAGGAGTCGGTGAAAGATCCATAGGGAAGCGAACGCAGCCGGCAGGGAGAAAAACAGGACTCCCTGCAGGGAGTGTCCAAACCGGTCAGGAGTGGTTATGGGGCGCAGGTAGAAACACAGGTCCGGGGCGATGCTTCCGGCGACGAGCGCCGACAGCGGGAGCCCGTAGCGGCGCAGCGGAACAACGACTGCAGGATGTGAGAACGTGAAAGGCATGGTTATTATCTCCAAAATTGCGCTTTGCGGCGCAAAGTAAAAGGGCGCTCGGGTGGTTTGTGGTGGAGCATAGGGCTATGCCTTTACGGGGTTGGGAAGAAGTGAAGGGTATGGAGCGGATGAAGAGTGCGGGATCGAGCGTCTTGCGCGTTCCACCACGCCCGACAATGCCGCCAGGTACTGGTTGAACCGCTCGACGCCGGTATCGGATAGCTGGACGGTGGTGCGCGGCTTGGCTTTGACGAATTCCTTTGTGATGAGGATGACGCCGGCGTCCTCAAGGGCCTTGAGATGCCTGTTCAGATTGCCGTCGGTCAGCCGGCAGACGTCCTTCAGTTCGTTGAAGGTGAGGCCTTCGCGCGAGCCGCACAGGGCCGACATGATGGCCAGGCGGTTAGGCTCATGGAATATACGTTCCAGGATTTCGCTTAGATTGTCGGATGGTTCGTTCATGCCGGGCTCCTGAGTTGGGCTGTGCGTTGATGGTCCCGGATGAGGATGATTCCGCCGGCGGTCTCGCCGGCAAAGAACACCAGGCCCATCGGCAGGGGGGCGGTGAAACGGATGGTGGGGTGGAGGAGGCATGCGGAGCCGCACACGATGTAGAACAACCCGATCTCATAGATCCCCCGCGGAAGCGAGGTGCGGTACGCGACCTGCGCCAACCCGTAGAGGGCCATCCAGGTGCCGAAGAGCAGGCTGAAGTGCTCCCTGACCACGAGCACAAGCGTGAACACGGCGCCGAGGCCCAGGGCGGGGATGGCGTCCAGCGCCGGCTTGAGCATGAGTGGATTCCGGCGGACGTTGCGGTTGAAGAGGAACCAGTACAGCAGGGCACCGTAATTGGCGGCCACGCCAACGCAGAGGATCAGGAACCATCCGCCGAGGTGATACCATGGATCGGCGGGAAAGCCCGGCAAGGTCATTGCAAGTGCGCCGGTCAGCGCCACCATGCCAGAGACGATACGCGCGGTACCGGAGTACCCCTTGAAGAGATTCCGTTCGATCACAAACTGCTGAAGCGTTCGGATCTGCTCAAGCGCGTCATGAATATGGTTGGCGACCATGTTGTCCTAACCTCCGCTGAGAAGGATGCTAGAATAGGGCAGAGTACTTTGCAATACAAAGCGACAGATATTTAAAGGTTTTGTGGCGAAGCGCGTGATCGCCGGTGTTACTCGGAGGGTGGTGAGAACGGCTTGTCGGCTTGGTAGGCGCGGGAAACGCGTTCGGACAGTGTGCGGGCATCCGATTCGCGGCCCTGGCTTTTCAGCGCCTGGTAGAGGTCGCTGATTGCGGCATGCGGAAACTGGCCTTTGGCGTCAGTTCGGGCGAGGAGCGTCAGGCAGAGTGCGCGATTCCGGATTGCATCGGTGTGGAGCGGATTGCTTTTCAATGCGCGGTCATAGGCGGCCAGGGCATCGTTTAGATGCAGCATGACCTGCTGGCAATTACCGACGAGGCAGTGGTATTCGGGGTTGTTCGGAACGAGCTCCGCGGCGTAAGAGGCCCGCTGCAGGGCCGCGGCTGGCTTGCGCTCGGCCATGAACTTCTTGGCCGCCTCCGCCAGATCGGGCGCCGTGCCCCGGAGGCGGTTCAGGGCATCCACTGCCTTCTCCTCGGCGCGGACGGCGGCTACGCGTGCCCGGAAATTGATCCAGGATCCCGCCAGAAGCAAAAGGGAAATCGCGGCAATAGCGGCGGCGGCGCCCCGATGCCGCCGGATGAGCAACACCGCCTGACGCCATGCGCCGGCCTTTTCGGCCGTGGTGGCAAAGCCGTTCTGGTAGGCCTCGATGTCTGACTGGAGATCCTTGACCTGCGGGTACCGGCGCTCGGGAAGGAACGAGAGCGCTTTCGTGGCAACCGCGGCGAGTGATTCCGGTATGCTGTTGCCCGGCAGATGCCGGAGCATTGATGGGTCCGCCTCGGCTATGGGCCGCAATTCTCCCTTGGCCGCCTTCTCTATGATTTCGTCCGGATCCTTGCCCTGTACGGGTGCACGAAGGGTCAGCATTGTGTAGAGAATGGCGCCGAGGGCGTAGACGTCTGTGCGCTCATCGAGTTCGTCCGTCAGCCCGCGCGCCTGCTCCGGGGCCATGAACTCGGGAGTTCCGATAACTTCGCCAGCCACCCATGCCGCCTCTTCGGGACTTTTGGTGTCTCCCGCCCTATGTGGCTTGATCACGATGCGTTTGCGGCGGCCTTTTGGCGCAAGCACCTTTGCGAGCCCCCAGTCCATGACCAGCACCTCGCCGAAGTCACCCACCATTACGTTTTCCGGCTTGATGTCGCGGTGGATAACATGATTCGAGTGCGCAAAGGCAATGGCGTCACAGATCTTCTGGAATACGGTGAGAAGGTGGGGCAGGGGGAAGTCCCGCGCCGTGGCACTGTCGCCCCGGCGGATTGCCTCCAGGATCTCCTTCAGTGTGCGGCCTTTCGCGAACTTCATCGTATAGAAGGGCCGTCTGTTGGCGTCGACGCCGATTTCGTGGATCGGCATGATCGAGGGGTGCTCGAGCTGGGCGGTGATCTGCGCCTCCTCGATGAAGCGCATTACATCATGCCGGTTGCGGTCGCGTGGCGGTATCATGACTTTCACGGCCACGTTCCGGTGGAGGTTTCGGTCGTGCGTCCGGATGATAGCGCCCATGCCACCTCGCGCCACCTCGCTGCCCAGATCATAGCGGCGGTCGAGATCGTCGGCGGACAGGCTGGCCATGTTGTTCTGGTCAGCGGCCGCGCTGCCAGGTGCTGCGTCCAGATCAACTCCGCCATGCAGTCCCTGCTCGGTCATGAGCCGGAGAATGGTAAGGGCGGAGCCGCGCTCGGGCCCCTTGGATGCGGCGGACGCCGGTGCGGCTTGGGGTGCGGCGCCTGCCGCGGCAGGATCATCTGGCAGTCCGTGGTCAGGGATGGTCATCATCCGTTTGCAGGTGGGACACAGCACCTGCTGCCCTACGTAGACATTCTCCGTCCGGATTTTCTGTCCGCAGGTTTTGCAAAGGAATTTCATGGGTGTCCCCGACCGTGGGGCACACTGCCACAGGACGAGCCACGGGACAAGCCGTTTTCTATTGATGGCCTGCCATGGCCACATCATAATGGCGGCGAAATGAAGATTACGGATGATTACGGCGGCAAGATCACGCTTTGGGCGAAGGAAGGCAAAGCCTACCGGATACCCAGGATTGCCAATTTGCCATCGTTTGGCCACCGACGGTTCAATTCCTATGATGAACTGAGCGCATGGAAGCAATCGTTGCTGGACGAATTGCTCAAGCGGGGAGGCGCGAAATGGACGAAGTAATTCGCCGATTCAACAGCCATGCCATACGTTATCTTCTGATTGGCGGTCAAGCGATCCGGCTCGAGGGATTCCCGCGCTTTTCGATGGACTGGGACGTCTATATTCCGGGCAGGGATACGGCCAATCTTGAGGCGATCAACCGTCTTCTTGGCGACGAACTGGATGTGCCTCTGGTTCCGCTGGGACCGCGCGGTGAAAACTTCATACAAACATACCAGACTTCTTGGGGCATTCTTCAATTCCATCTGGCAGGTCCGGGACTACCTGCATTCGACGAAGCCGAGCAGCGGTCTGTGATGCATCTGACAGAAGACGGCGTCCCTGTCAAATGCCTCAGCGCCCGCGATCTCCTCGAAAGCAAGCGGAAGGCAAACCGCCCGTCCGATGCCGCCGACATTGAGTTCCTCGAAGCAAGAGAGAAACTCCGGCGGCCATGATGGCCGGCCATGTACTCTGGCCGGCGTCTTATCTCGATCCTCTTTATCGGCGTTCTGATCGGCGGCAGAGGCGGATTCACCGCGAAGGCACGGAAACACGGAGAAGATTCCGTACTCTCTTCTGAAGCCGCGGCGACCTCGCCGCGCTGACCCGGTGTCCCACCGGCCGGGTCCGGAAGAGAAGAGTTTACGCCGATGGGGAGGATGGGGGGGGCCTTCGGCAGGCTCAGGGCAGGCGAGCGGCGGGCATGCTTGTCGGAGGCTACACCTCGTGGCGAACGCGGATCATGCCGGGTGAGATGACGGTGAACGCATGTGGCATTTCGCCGCCATGGAGCTGGATGGCTTTAGCGACAATGGCGGCTTTGACGGATGTGGAGAGACCATTGAGACGGATGAGGATGACGCCGTGTGTAACACGCCGAAGACGAAAGACCAGTTCACCAAAGTCCTTGTCTCCTGTCATCAGGGGGCTTTGGCCGGAATTGGCGAGGTCGAGGACCTCATCGTCCGTGATGCTGGGACTGCGTTCGGCAACGGAAATCACGGTGTGCCCGTGAGACCGCAGACTGTCGACGACCGGCGCATCGACACTCTCGTCGGCGACCAAGTTCACGAGGCCAGTTCAGCAAGGGGATATGCGATGTCGGCGCGCAGGGCCTCGCCTCCAAAGCGAATTGCCGCCAGCACACCTGCGCGCGTGAGCCGGGGATGTTCTGCCAGAAGCTGCTCGATCGTCTCTCCGGCGCCGAGTTTCTCCAGGATCAACTCAACCGGTATCCGCGTGCCGGCCACCACCGGCTTTCCCATCATGACCGCCGGGTCGGATTGTATCAGGCGCTCAAACATTCCTTCGTCCTCCAAGGTTCCCTTAACCAGAAAGAGCGTACAACGGCCTGCGTGCATCTTCAATAAGAGAATTGTAACTGCTCAGCGACCACCCCCGCCGGCCGCCGGCGGCTAAACGAACCGCTTGATCGTTTACAGACAAGCGCTTATCGATGAAGTGAGTCGTTCAAGGGTATCCGACAGTAAGGGTTGCGGTTAAGAAAGACGCGGTTAGGAATCCGCTTCTTCTGAAGGCCGGCCATGAACTGTGGCCGGCGTTTTCTCCCTCCCGGCGGCGGAGCACGGCGGAGACTGCCGGGTGTGATCTTCCTTGGCGATCTTAGCGTCCTTGGTGTTCAGAACCTCCGGATACGAGAAGAGATTTGAACAGAAGGAAGCGAAGGCAGAGACCCGGCGGACCGGTTCTCTGCGGTGGGGAATTGCCTGGGCCGCGCCAGCGGACCAGGCCTTGGATGCCTTCCGTGTTCTTTCCGTGTGTTCCGTGGGCAACTTTCCGTTGCTGTGTTTCCGTAGCGCCGCGGCCTTCGACAAGCGAAGGCCCTACAGAGCACCCGTTCCATGGCTTTCCTTTGTAGGGCCGCCGCTCGTCGGCGCGCCGCGGCTACTCTTTCCGTGGGAGGCAAAGCGTCGTAAAGGCAGTGGCAATAATTGCTTACACAGGGCTAGGACTCTCCCGCACGAAGGGTTTCCGGCGGAAAGAGGTTGCAATTCTCATCGCTCTGGAGTACGGTGAAAGAATGAGTAATGGAGTCAGGGTTTGCGCATGGGTCAGTGGTGTGGCTGACGCGCCCGCCTTGTCGCGCGTAGCGGGCCGACCGTTCGGCTGCGTACCCCCCCCCCCCCG
>CAZWPN010000078.1:0-14787 GCA_964635275.1 uncultured Victivallales bacterium
CATGGGCATCAGGTCCGGAGTGAACTGAATCCGGTTGAACGACAGGTCCAGGCAGCGGGCCAGCGTGCTGACCAGCAATGTCTTGGCGAGCCCCGGGACACCCTCGAGTATGCAGTGCCCGCGCGAGAAAATAGCGACGAGCAGGTGCCCGACCACTTCATCCTGGCCGACAATGACTTTCCCCAGTTCCGCGCGGATCCGGGCATGCGCAGTTCGCAGCCGTTCCAGCGTCTGTATGTCGTCCGTTCCCAGTGTCGCTTGTGTCATGTCTTGGCCTGCCATCTTGATTCCCTTTCCGTTATCCGATTCCGACTCATTCCACGCCCCCAGCCGCCCGCCACTCATCTCTGAAGCAGCGGAAGTTGCCGATAGGGCAACTGCAGCGCGACCAGCGCTATGCTGGTGCCGTATGTGACCCCGACGCCGTCCCCGTTCCAGGCGCCGTCGGCATTCCGCATGGTCAGCAGTTTGTCCCGCATTCCCGGAAAAAACGCCTGCCATTTCTTCTCGCCCGAGAACCACATGGCCTGGCTGAGATAGAGGAGGCTGTAGAACGTGTGCCCCGAAAATGCCTTGGTAAAATCTCCCTGGTTACGCTGAAGCAGATTCTCCACAAACTTCAGCGCGCCGATGGCCACGGGATGTTCAAACTCGCCCGCGTTGTACATGGTCGCCGTGGAGGCGGCGGTGATGGCTGGCAGACTGTTGCCTCTGGCCCCCAGGGAATAGCTGATTCCCCCGTCGCTGTTGGCGCACTTGTGCATGTAGTCGCAGGCGCGCCGGATCGTATCCGGCGGCACGCGAATACCCGAGTCGCGGCACGCGCGCAGGCCCTGGATTTGCGTAACGGTGACCGAGCCCTCGTCGGCGCCGGAATTCGGCGAATAGTACCAGCCGCCGTCCTTCGACTGACTGCTTGCCGTGAGCCGGACCGCCTTCTGTAGAATCTGGGCGATGCGCTTCTGGCGCAGCGGATTGCCCTCCATGCCGTAGGCGTGGGCCAGCGTCAGCATCGCGAACCCGTGGCCGTGCATGATATGACTCCGGCTGTCGGCGCTGGCGATGGCGCCGTCCGCGTCGCTGGAACGGAGCAGGTACTCCACGCCCTTAGCCACGTTGTCCGCATAGAGGCCTGTCGCCGGCGTACTGCCGCTGCACATCAGGGCCAGGACCGCCAGGGAGGTCAGCGTGGTGCCGTGCCCCTGCCCGCCCTCCGTCCAGCTCCCGTCCGGCTTCTGCGTGCGCGCCAAGTGGGCCAGGCCCTTTAGGATGGCCGCCTCGGCCTCCGGCGTGATCAGCTCCGGCCGTGGCCGGACATCCGCCGCGAATGACGCGGGGGCAAACAAGAGGACGAGCAGCAGCGGCAGAGACCAGTATTTCACGGTTGCCCTCCATCCATTACCCGGACCGTGTTCGTGCGCCAGCGCATCGCCAAATGCCTCTCGCACATCAGGAGCAGATCTCCAAGAGGGAATAACTGTACACCAAGAAACGCGCTGTGTCATGGGTTTTCCCCGGCATCACAATCCCGGCACAATCGTAAGCCTCGTGGCTACGCCATTCGTCCCCGCCTTCACCTTCACATTGACTCCAGCTTTCAAATCCTCAATCTGGGCGGGAACATAACGCGCTTCCTGCGAGATAACCTTACCGGCCCCGTCCGCCCCGCCGCCAAAGCTGATACGCACGACCGTTTGCTTCCCGGCCACGGTCACGGTTGGTATCGGTTGCGGCGGGTTTGCCGTCGTGGTCTCGTATATCAAGCGCTCGACCGTGGTGGCGTCGTTGTACGTAACAACTGCTTCCGAATTGTCGTCTTTCCGATTGAGCGTGATCCGCTTGTCAGCGGCTGACACAGCGCTCACCGTGCCGACCCAATTCGTTCCATCCGGCACCGTTGGCGCCGAGGCCCGTTCGACGATCGCCGTAGCCCCCGCCCCCGCTATCAGGACGCTTTGTCCAGCCACGACAACTTGCCCCTGTTGCTCGCCCTGTGCAACAACCTCCACAGTTCCCGCCATCACCGTAACGACCATCGCTGTGCCGACTATGTTCTGGAACCCGTTCATATCCTGGCCTCCCTCATTCTGCCGAAGGCTCACTTTGTACTTCGTGCCCAACGCCCGAGCCTCTCCAGCCGTTGTACGCACGGCAAACGCCGTGCCCTTCCGAACGACATCCACCATCACTTCTCCCCGATATAGATCCAGGATCCACCCGCCATGCAGGCGCTCGTTGGCAAGCACTTCACTGTCAGGAAACACCGTCACAACCACCGCACCCTCGCCAAAACGCAGTTCTTTCGATTCCGCGGCGGTGGCTATCCGCACGCCGATGGGCGCTCCAGCGGCCATCGGCGAAGTTGCGGCAACACCAACAACCGGCGGACTGCCGGTCGGAGTCTGGCCGGCATCCCGCCAATACAAAAGCATCAGCCCAACGCACACGATCAACACCGCGGCGGCAGCCAAAGGCGCCAGAACGGTCCGGAAGCGAATCGCATTGCGGCGTGTGGCCCCATTCCCGACGACATCATTGAGTCTCGACATCACCCGGCGCTCGAATGCCCCGTTCCGGTCTTCCGCCCAGGAAAGCGAATCCGTGAGCTCTCTCATTTCGTCCGACCACCGCTCCGAGTTCTTCGCGGCGGCAGCCAGGCCGGACAAGCGAAGAGCGGAGACCAGTTCCGTCCGCAGATCCTTGTCGGCGCGCAGACGGAGGCGAAACTGCTCCATCTCGTCTTCGGACATGCTGTCCTCCATAAACCGTTCGATCTGCTCGATCCGCTCCGGGTCCACGTTCACCCCTCCTTTTCGATGCACATTCTGAGCTCTGCCCGCCCACGATAGAGCAGAGAACTGACGGCCGTGGCGGACGATCCGAGCCTCTCGGCGAGCGCCGACACTCGTTCCCTGCCGTAGTACCGGGCTGCGATGACCAAGCGAAGCCTTTCCGGCAGCCGCTTCATACAGTCCCTTAGTCTTTCGACGGTTTTCGATGTGTCATCGCCGGTGGCATCGGCAAGATCTTCAGACAGATCCTCTATTGTCTTCGCCCGGACGAATTCCATCCGCCTCTTCTCGCTGTAGTTCTCCCGGAAATGCATCCTCAGTTTGTTGCGGGCTATGCCTTTTATCCAGGCCCCTATATCGTTCTCGTCCCGGCACGTTCCCAGACTCCGATAGGCGGCGATAAACGTTTCCTGGGCCAGATCGTCAATCATGCCCGGATCACTGACATGAGCCGCGAGAAAGGCCCGTACACCGATGCCGTATTCCCGCACGACCAGCGAGAATGACTCCCGGTCACCCGAAAGCACCTTTTCCACCACAGCGCTCATGCCCATACATTGCCCTTCACAGACCGTAGTTGCAGCGCGGGCCGAAATCTCGCACGCTTTCCCAAAGTTTCTCAGCGACGCTCGTCCGATGCAGCCGAATCTGTCGATGCGCATACCGGGGAGGAAGGGCACATCGGAGTTCTGCAGGCGCCGCTCACGGCTTCTTGCCCCCATTGCCCGTATCGTGCTCGTAGGCCAGCAACTCGCCGGAGTTGTTCTCCCAGAGCAGGATCGCGTCCTTAAGTATAATGGGGTTGTAGTAGAAATGGCGATCGAGGTTGCCGAGTTCCTCGTTTCGCGGCAAGCGCAGCCCGGAGGCGATTTCGCCGTCTTCATTCGCAACGTAGACGAATCTCTGAGAGTAGTTCTGATCCTTCACCCTCCGGTTGCTGTGCGTGACGACCAGAAGCTGGTTGGTAATGGTCGGCCCCAAGGCCAGCAGGGGTTGACTCTGCGCGGACAACCGGCCGCGAAACTCGACCGAACCGCGGACGGAATCGAGCACCAGCATCTGGTTGGTTCCGGGCGTGCTCCTTTGATGGATGGCGATTGCGTCGCCGAGGCCGCCGGCGTACGTGAAGCCTCCCTCGTCCCCACGCGTCCGAGACCGGATGATGCCGTTCTTGCTATCGAACAACAGGATTTCGTCCTTGTCGGTCTGCGCCACCACAATGTCGTTGTTCACGATTTGATGCTTGGCGATGACGATATCCGCCGGCGACGTCCAAATGACGGCGTCCGTTCTGGCGTTCTTGACCACGAGCCTCTGGTTCTCGACAACGGCGGGCGCCCGTTCCGGTGCGGATGGACCTTCCGGGCGGAGGGCCTGAAACGGATCCGTTGGAGGAGTGAGACCCCTCGTGGCCATTCCCTTCCGCATATCCTGTTGATAGCGATCGAGCAGGAGTCCTGTCCATGCGTCGAGCCGTGCGGCCATAAGCATCCCGCTCTGCCGATACGCCGTGAGAATGATTCCCGCCGCCGAACTGGCGGCAGGATAGAAGTTAGCTCCCGCATCCACCAGCACGTCCAGGTCGCAGCGTCTCCAGAGGTCCCGGCCGGTCAGGATGTCCGTGACCGCCAGCATCTCGCCGGGACTGACCGTCACCAGGCCGATCCGGTTCACGTCGCACATGAACTGGCCTGAGGTCGACCGCCCGCGACGGATGCGGTCGTCCTGCCGGTTACGGTCCGACCGGTTGGTCAGAATCGTGCCCGACCACAGATCCATGCAGATGCCGCCGCTATCCGTAAGCGCATACGCCAAGTGGTTGTCATTCTCCTGCCCCTGCCCACCCTGTCGAATCCAGTGAGTGGTGAGTTTCAACTCCTTCTCCCACCGCGGCGTCCCGGTCTCGAGGGACAGACATCCAACCCTCTTACTGTGCTGCCAATAGAACAGACCGGCTGGCACTGGTAGAACCTGGGCACCTTGGGCAAGCGTCTTACGCCAACGCAATCGCCACGGGGGAATCGGTTTGGTCGCTGGATTCGGCACCAAGGAGGCGACGGCTTGCGACAGGAACTCGGGAACAGGCGATCCGGCAGTCAGTTGCGGCCACGCGTCGCACAACTGCGTCAGACCCCGATTCCACTTCATCCGCTCGTAAAGCCGCGCCAGCTCGACGGCGACGGCTACCCGGTTCGCGGGAACCGACAGCGCCAGACCCCGCTGCAGGATCGCTTCCGCAATTCCCAAGTCGCCGCGGTCCGTGGCGAGCTTCGCGGCCAGGATCGCCGCGTCCCGGCCCACAATAGTTCCCGGGAATGCTGTCGCCACCTCCACCAGCGCCGTGCCGGCGGGCGCAGGCCCCAGCCGGGCCAACGCCTGCGCCGCCGGTTCTTCCAGCAATACGCGGGCTCCGACCGCATCCCCCGCCGGCAGGACACGGATGCGCTGTCCGGCGAGTTGGTGCGCCGACACTTCCCAGTCCTCGCCGCCGAGGGTTGGCGCAAGGGTCACATCCGGCGCCGCGAGCATCGCCACGTACAGCGGCATCGCGCCGTTGGTGTCACCGGCCCGCTCGCGGCTCTGCGCCAGCCGCCAGTTTGCCTGCGCACGTTCCACCGCCGACGTGGCGATCGCCGTCGCCTCGGCATGGAACTTCTCCGCCACGACGGCTTCCTGTTCCGCAGCGGACCAGAGCGTGGCCAGCAGCGTCCCGCGTGCCGCCTCCTCACGCTGCGACCCCTTCAGCCTATTCGACGCTTCCCGCAGATCCGCGAGGGCCTCCTGGTAACGGCCAAACACGGCGTAAAGGCGGCCGCGTTCCGCGTACACGTCCGCCTCCGGCTGCCGCGCGATCCGCTCCGTTAGGCGCGCGAGTTCCTGGCGAGTGCCGACCAGCGCGTACAGACGCTCCGGCCCCGCCACCAGCAATTGATCGCCGTTGCCGTACAAGTTGCCGAGAGGCAGCTTGTCCATGGTCTGCACCCGCTCCGCGCCGAGCATCCGGCCATCCTCGGCGCGCAGGCGCACAATCGAATAACCGCACGGTATCAGCACCGTCTCTTCGCACAACGTGCCGCGTCCCGTGCTCCCCGCGATCGGGGTGCGCCACAGCGTCCGGCCGTCTTCCAGGCTTACGCACGCCACGGCGCGCCGGCCGGCCGTGAGGAGTGACGAGCCCCGCCGGCCCAGCACATACTCCACGCCCTCCGGCTTACGTTGCGTCCACAACCGTGTCCCGTTCCAGCGGTTGAAAGCCAGAATCTCCTGCGAATCTTCCGGCATGGCCACCACCGTCTCGCCGGCGACCTGCACGAGCCCTTCCTCCCAGACGTCTTTGGCTTCCGCGTCCGAGGTTGTGGCTGCAGCGCCTCTATTCCCTGCGTCCCTGGAGCCGGCGTCCGAGGCTGAAGCGTTCGTGGAAGAGAAGTCGTCGAACATCTCGGGGATCGCCGTCCACAGCACGGAGCCGTCGCAGCCATCCAGTGCGCTGACCGATCGGTCAGCGCCGCAAAGATAGGCGGTTGTGCCTTCCACCGTCACCGTCACCGGCATCGCGCGCGGCTGCGCGAACATCCGCGAGAAGGCTAGGCGCGTCTTCCAGACCAGCGCCCCGGAGTTCGCGTCGAGCGCGACCACGAGAAGGCTGGTCGCCTCTTCCACCGGCGCGAGGAGCAGGCCGGCGCACGGCACCGGGGCCGCCGCGAAACGGATGGCATTGGCCAGCCAGCATCTCGGCTCCGGTGCCAGCGCCTGCCGAGGTTCGGGAACCGGTGCGATCCGATCGGCGTCCGCCAGCCGGACCGTATACATGATTCGGGTGTCGGCAAACGTGCCGCCCTGGGGATAGAAGCGGGCCGCAAGGGCGGGGCGGTTCGAGGCCGTGTTGTTGACGTAGATCTGGACCGCGGCCTCGACGCCCCTGCGCGGGCGGATTCCCAGATTGCTCCACGGCAGCAGCGCCTCGAACGTGTAGCCGCGGGCTGCGGGCATGCCGGCCACGATCGCCTCCGGATCGACGCCGCTGATCGTGGTGCGGCGGTCGTACGTAAAGACCCGGCACGGCCGGAAGCGCGGATCGGCGCCTGTGCCGGCCGCCACCTGAATGCTGTCCGCTCCCCCGCGGCGGTTCGCAACGAACAACTCGATGGAATCCCCCTGAAACAGGTTGGACACCGAGTCATGCTCCTGAATGTCCGCGTCGATGACGTTAGCCCGCACCAGCAACCCCGTGCTGTTCCAGGCGAGCCCCACCGTCGCGCCAGGCCATTTCTGATTGCCGTCTCCGGGGTCAGGCGTGAGCGGAATGTCCCGCCCCTGCCCACGCCAGTCGGCGAGATTACCGTCCACGGCGATCACGTCAACGAAGGGGATATCCCAGACGACGTCATTCGTGAGCGGCACTGCCGGAGTCGGTTCCGGCAGGAGTTCGCGGCCGATGCGCCACAAGCGGCGGCCCGACCCGGCGTCGTAGGCCGTCAGGGCGTTGCCGATCGGCGCCGGACGCGTCATCCACTTCCCGTTGATCTGGACATTCTGCTGCCGCATGTTCGGATCGAGCGACGCCTGGTGATTCTCCTCCACGCAGTAGACGCGATTCCCGATCTGGCTGGCCGCGCGGTTCAGACGGTAGCCGAAAAGCCACGACTCGGCCGGCCCGGCGCTCTGCGCACGTCCGCCGAAACCGAGATTGAAATTGATTACAAACGCATTCCCGGAGTTCGGTGGCCCATCCACAATGTGCGGAGTGCGCGGGCCGAAGCGGCCCGAGACGAGATCCACCAGGGCTAACTCGTCGATCCCGTTCACCCAAGCCCGGTTCCCGGCGAAGATCGGCTCATCGGCCGGACGCCTGAGCTTCTCCGCCATGCAGGCGGCCGCATAGCTACGGCCCACCGCAAACTGGGACGGCAGATTGGTGCGGACCTCGGCGGGCGGCCCACCACGGATGACGCCCGGCCCAAGGTACAACCCCCAGCGCATCGCCCAGCCTTCTTCCGCCACACGGTCCGGACATCCGCCCGGAGATGCCCCTGCGCGCAACGGCCCTCCGTACGCCATGGGCCAAGCGTTCGTCGCCGGCGCGGCCGCATTTGCCGCCGCCGCGCGGATCTCGGCGTCGAGCCCCGCCCAGCGATTCGTTCCACCCGCCTTCCGGAGTTCGGCCCAGGCCCATTCAGCCATGGCTGTGTCCCCGACCCGAGCGCAAGCCAGTGCCAGGCGCGCCAACAGTTCGACACTCGGGGCGCGCGCGTCCAGACTTCCGGCGAGTAAATCCAGCAGCACGCGGCGCGCCTCAGCAAAGCGCTCCCTGTCGATATAGAGACCGGCCAGGCGCAGCCCAGCTTCCGTGGCCGCTGCGTCCGGCAGACCGGTCCGATACGACGCCTCCAGAGTCGCGAAGTCCAGGGACGGCGTTGACCGGTCCACAAGACCCCTCGTTGAGATATCCGCCCTCATCCGGTACGCCGCGACGATCCGTTCCGGTAGGGTGCGGATCATCTTTATGGCCAACTTCCGGACCGGCTGGTAGGTCACGCCATTTGTTGATGCCATGGCCGTCGGGTCGGTTTGCAGGGCGCGCATGAGTAGCGGCAGCGCAGTCTCCGGAGACCCCGCCCGCATCGCCGTAATGGCGCGGGTCAGCCAGGTATTGACCTCCGCGTCCACCTCGACAACCGCGTCTCGCACGGGCGGTTCGTCGCCGCCGGATACTTCCACCGCCCATGCGCAGTGACCGCCGGGGCAGGCTGAGACAAGAAGCAAGGCAAGGCCCGCTGCGCGCAAGCCGGCACAGCGGCGCCCAGGTTTCGGCAAATAGCATCCCATGGCTTCCTGACTCTCCTGTCGAGATAGTCGAAAGAACCGAATCACTCGAATGATTCGATTCGCTCGATTCGTTTACGGATTCTTCGCCATTCCGCCCGGATCGTGCTCGTATGCCAGCACGTCGCCGGACGTCTGGTCGACGATAACGATCACTCCTTCCGCTAGGATAATGTTGCGGCTTAAAGACCGTGGGCCGTCGCCAAGATCCGCGCGCCGCGGCAGGCGCCATCCGTTGATGTTCTCGCCCCGCTCGTTGACAACTTGGATCGAGGCCGACTGGATGATTTGGTCATCACTCCCCGTGATGTAGCCATTCTCACTCACAAGAAGTTGGTTCGGCGCAGCCGGTCCAAGGAACATCGCCGGCTGCATCTGCTGCGGCAACCGGCCTTGAAACGCAATCCGATTGACCGCGGGATCGAGCACCATGATATCGTTGGTTCCTCCCTCCGCTCGGTGTGACATGATCACGGCGTCGCCGACTTCGCCCTGCCTGGCGTAGTCGCAGGCGAACCGGACTCCTTGCGATCGGCACATAATCCTGCCGTTTGCGCCGTCAAACAATACCGATTCCTCATCGGCAGTCTGAACCAGCACCGAGCCGCTCAACAATGTCTGGCTCTTGGCGATGACCATGTCCGGCGGCGTGGTCCAAAGCACGACACCCGTCCGGCGATCCCGCACGCTCAGCCGCCCGTCCGCGATCACCGGCACCTCCCGCTCCGGGGTTCGGGGAAACGCCAGACTCCACATCCCTCCCTGCGAGGCCATCAGCCCTAGCGAGCTCCCGTTAGCCGTAACAGGACGGCTGAACGCGACGCCGCCCGTCCACGGGTCCAGCGTCACGAACGCGGCGTTCCCGTCCGGTGCGCAGCGCATGAGGAAGACGCCCACGGACGCATACGCAAGCGGCGTCGGCAACACCCCGGCGCCCTGCAACAATTCCATTTCTTTGCGCCGCCATACGACTTGGCCGGTCAACACATCCGCGCTCGTCAGAACTCCACCTCCAGCACGGGAACCGACCGCCGCCATACCGATCTGGCCAAAAACGGGGTATGCGTTGGCAGTTCCGATACCGATCTGGCCCAAGACCGGATATGCGTTCGCGGTTTCGATGCGGAGCGGCGCATTGGTCGTGACAGCGCCCGACCAGAGATCGAGGAATGCGACGCCGCCGTCGACAAGGATGGAAACGATATGAGAATCTTCCCAACTCGTCTGACCGCCCCACTGCACCCTGGCGATGGTGGCGGCATCCTTCTGCCAGCGCGGCAGACCGGTATCCAGTGCCAGACATCCGACCGTCTTCGAGTCCTGCGTCCAGTACAACAGCCCGGCGGGCGTAATCACGGTCGTCATGTTATTGGTCGGCAGTCTATGTTGCCAGCGCAACCGCCACGGGGGCAGGGCCGCCGTTCGCTGGACCGCCCTCGTTGAAGTACGATCGAGGAGTTCCGACGGATGGGCGCCAGCGAACAGCCGCGACCAGTCGTCGCGCAACCGCAGCACCCCGCGGGGCCACTTCATCCCCTCGTAAAGCCGCACCATCGCATCGGCCACGGCCACCCGCTCCGGAGGCCGCGCCAGCGCCAGCGCGCGCTGCAATACCGCCTCCGCCGTGCCCAGGTCCCCACGGTCTGCCGCAAGTTGCGCGGCCTTGAGCGCCGCATCCTTGCCGGCAATCGTCCCGGAAAAAATCGTCGCCATTTCAACCAGCGCCGTCCATCCAGCCGCCGGACCGAGCCGGGCCAGCGCTTGCGCCGCTTCTTTCTCCAGGTACGCCGGCCTTTTGGCATCTTCCCTGTCCAGCACACGGATACGGCCGGCGGCAAGCCTCCGCGCCGAAACCTCCCAGTTCGCGTTGCTCAAAGCCGGCGAAATCATCGCGTCAGAATCGGCGACGATCGCCGCGTACAGGACCAGCGCCCCGTTGGTGTCGCCGTTCCGCTCCCGGTATTGCGCCAGCCGCCAAATTGACTCAGCCCGTTCCGAAGCCGTCACGGCCACGGCACAGGCCTCATCATGGAGTGCCTTCGCGGCGCCGGAGTCCTGCTCCGCAGCGCGCCAGAGAGTCGTCATCAGCGGGCCGCGGGCCGCTTCCTCTCCGGCCGATCCGCGCCGCAGCCTCCAGGCTTCCCGCAGGTCTGCCACCGCATCCACGTAGCGCTGCACACCCATATAGAGCTGGCCGCGCTCCGCATACGCCTCGGCTGTCGGCTGCCTGGCCAGACGTTCAGCCATCCGCGCAAGCGCCTGACGGGCGTCCACGAGCGCATAGAGCCGTTCGGGGCCCGCCACCAGAAGTTGGTCGCCGTTGACGTACAGGTTGCCCAGTGGCAGATCGTCCATCCTCTGCGCCCACATCGAACCGAGCGTCATTCCGTCCTCGGCGCGCAGGCGCAGGATCGTCTGTCCGCACGGAATCAACGCCTCCTGCCCGCACAGCGTTCCGCGCCCCGTGCTCCCCGCGATCGGTTTGCGCCACCGCTCACGGCCGTCCGCCAAATCGACGCAAGCCGCGGTCCGTCCGCCAGCGACAATCAAGGCCGCGCCCCGCCGGCCCACGACGTAGTCCACGCCCTCCGGTTTGCGCCGCGTCCACAGCCGAGTCCCGTTGCGCCGGTCGAAAGCCAGGATATCCGCCGAATCCTCCGGTAGCGCCACCACCGTCTCGCCAGCGACCTGCACGAGACTCTCCTCCCACGTATCCGACTTTGCGCCGGGATTGACGCGGTTTGTAACGGACGGTTCATCGAACGACTCGTAGAAGGTCGTCCACAGGACGGAGCCGTCGTAACCGTCCAGTGCGCTCACGGACCCGTTACCGCCGCACAGATAGGCGTGCGCGCCGACCACGGTCACCGTTACGGGCGCTGCACGCGCCGCCGCAAATGCACCACCGTAGGCCAACCATGTCCGCCAGACGGGTGCGCCGTTATCGGCGTCGAGTCCCACCACGCTGAGTCCGGAATCGTCCTCGACCGGCGCGAGCAGCAGGCCGGCGCACGGCACGGCCGCGGCCAGGAAACGAACGGCGTTGGCGCGCCAGCGCTTCCGCGCCTTCTCCGGCTTGCCAACGTCGGGTTCCCGTCCGATGCGCCAGAGCAGTCGCCCCGTGTCCGTCGCGTAGGCCGCCATCACATTGCCGCGAGGCTGAGGGACCGTGACCCACTTCCTGTTTATCATCACCGGCTGCCACGGCATGTCCCGATCACGGGATGCCCGCTGGTTGTCCTCGATGCAATAGACGCGCCCACCGATCAGGCTGACCGCGCGGTTCAGCCGATTCGCGAATACCAATGACTCGGCCGACCCCGAACTGGCGCGCGCCTGTCCGCCGAACTGCACAACCACGTTGTTGAAGAATACCGCGGCACTTGCTGCGGTGTCGGGATCGGGATCGCCGGCATGCGCCGTACGCTGAAGAACGCGGCCCGAGTCGAGGTCTACCATTGCAAGCTCGCCGAGTCCATTCACCCAAGCCCTGTTTCCGTCGAAGACAGGCTCATCGACGGGCCGCAGGTTCCTATCCAGCATGCACGCCGCTGCGTACGTGCGGCTCAGGCTGAACTGCGGCGGCAGATTGGTCGGTCCGCTGGCGGCATTTGTTCCGTCACGGGCCACGCCCGCCCCCAGACTCAGCCCCCAGCGCAGGATCCATCCCTCGTTCGCCCCGAAGTCCGGAGCGGATAGCGTCGCGGGTAACGCCTCGCGCGCCGGTCCGCCGTATGCCATGGCCCATGAATTCGACGGCGGCGGCGCCACAGGTCGAAGTTCCGCGCCGAGGGACGACCAGCGTTTCGTATCCCCCGATTTCTGGAGTTCGGCCCACGCCCATTCGGCCTCAGACAGATCCCCTACCCTTGCGCACGCCACCACCAGACGCGCCAGCAATTCGGGACGCTGCGCGCGCGTAACCCGGCTTTCATAGAGGACGTTGAACAGCACGCGGCGCGCCTCCGCAAAGCGCTCCTGGTCGAGATAGAGACCGGCCAGGCGCAGGCCAGCTTCCGATGCCGCGGCATCCGGCAGACCGGTCCGATACGACGACTCGATCGTCGCCAGGTCCATGGACAGCGGGGACAGGTCCGCTCCCCCCCTTGTGGAAACTTCTTCCCTTATCCGGTACGCCGCTACGGTCCGTTCCGGCAGCGCGCGGATCAACTTGATTGCCAGCTTCCGAGCCGGCTGATAGGTTGCGCCATTGGTCGAGGCCATGACGTCCGGAGCGGAACGTAACACGTGCAGGAGTAACGGCAACGCGTTGTCCGGAGCCCCCGCCCGCATCGCTGTCATGGCGCGGGTAAGCCAGGTATTGACCTCCGCGTCCACCTCGACAACCGCGTCTCGCACGGGCGGTTCGTCGCCGGCGGATACGTCATCCGCCAGCGCGCGGCCGTCGCCAAGACCCGCCGAGCCATGGAGAAGGGCTAGAAGCGTCGCGCACAGCGCCACGCGGGCGTGCACCAAAGTCTTAATCGTGCATTTCATCATTCAGAGCGGGATCTTCCATCTGTGCCGTATGCCGTCCGTCTGAAGAAGGAATCCGGGGGCACGCGGCGAATCCTGACAGATGAGGATGAGAAATACAAACCGAAACCCGGATTCCAATTGTCAACGCACACGGGTTGCCGTACTTTTGCACGTATTGCGATTGAGCCCCGGCGGCCTCGCGCGAAAACGCGCATGCGGCAGAGGGCCACGCCATGACGCGAATTGCCGGCTTTAAGCCGTTGTCGCCTGGGCGGCTGTGCTGCCTCGCGAAAGGACTATTAGTATGAAGCAATGGGTGCAGGGTATAACCGGTATTGCGTTTCTAGTGCTGGCCGCGGCGCCGCGCATCTACGGAGAGGTGCTGATCGTGCAGCCAAACGGCGAGCGCCTCATAGGGGAGACCATCAAGCCTGTCTCGAACGGCTTTCACGAGGTGATGTTGTACCGGGGGTACACAATACGGGTGCCGTCGGCCGCAGTCGCCTCAGTCTGGAAGTTCGACCCCTCGCGGTCGGACGATAGGGCTGTCTTCACCAATCGCCTCGCCGCTCTAAAGCCGCGGGACATCGCCGGCGGCATCGAGCTTGCGAACTGGGCGATGGAGACCGGATTGGTCGTACAGGCGCAGGCGCTCTTGCACCGCATGTGGGAGCAGAATCCGAAACACAAGGAGTTGTGCGCCCGGCTGGACGCGCCGCAGGCGCCAAAGTCGCTGTCTGACGCCGACCGCAGCCGATTGGAGGAACAGGTTAAGCTGTACTTCGCTTCCACAACCAACCGCGAACCTGTTCTGCGCGCGTTGCGCGGCACGGATGCCATCCCGCCTGGTGAAGCAGAGCGGTGGGCCGCCAGGGCGCTCACGGAGGCGCGACGCGGGCCCGCGCTGCGCACAGGAGATACCGTCTTCCGGACCGGCAATCTGTCAAGCCCGGTCCACATCGAACTATGGCGCAAGCCGGGGACCGCGCCGGCCACCAATGCCGCCGTCACGCCGGAACGCTGGCCGGTCCTTGTCGCGCTGCACGGCGGCGGCGAGGGCGACGGCGCCTGGACATCCGGAGGACCGGCGTTGTTTTCGCTTTTCCAAAGGCACTTTGACCGGATCCTCTTTGTCGCGCCCACGGTGATGGAAAAACGCTACGCTGAATGGGCCGGCAACCCGAAAGAGGAGATCTTGGTTCACGAGCTGTTGAAAGCCGTGAAACGCACGTGGCCGGTGGACACCGACCGTGTCTTCATGGCTGGCATTTCCATGGGTGGGTATGGAACCTGGCACATCGGCGGCCACGAGGCCGACACGTTTGCCGGCCTGGTTTCCCAAATCGGCGGCATTCTCATCGGCTTCGGCCGCGGCGAAACGTGGGGCTGGGGCACGATCGGAAATCTGATGCATACGCCAATTGCCTTCACGCACGGAGGAAAGGACAAGCAGTCTCCGCCGTGGTCCGATGCCGAGTCAGACCGGATTCTTACCGAGCTCGCGGCGGCCCATCCGGGTTGCTACCGGCATAAGTACCTGTTCTATCCCTCGGCCGGCCACGACGGCATGGGAGGCGGGGAGGCCGTGGAGTTTGTAGCGCCGTCCGTTCGCAACCCGGCGCCGACGAAGATTCTATGGGAACCGTCCCGGCCGTATTATCGCAATTTCTACTGGCTGCGCGCAGACCGGCCC
>CAZWPN010000079.1:0-14553 GCA_964635275.1 uncultured Victivallales bacterium
TCGTCTGTGAACTTGACGATGTCGCGGCGAGCCATGGAATGCGCGGCGAGCCATGGAATGCGCGGCGAGCCATGGAATGCGCGGCGAGCCATGGAATGCGCGGCGAGCCATGCATCGCGCTCCTGTGCGCTCGCGACCTCACGAGCGCCCGCTGACGAGTGACTTATGTCAGAGACTCGGGGCGGCGCCACCCGCCAGCATCCCGCAGGCGGCGTGGATGTCCTCGCCTCCGCTGTAGCGGCGGGCGACAGGAGCGCCCAGATGCTTGCGCAAAGCGTCGCGAAACGCATTCCGTTCCGCATCGGATGGCGGCCGGAACCGACCCGTCGGATCGTTAACGTCAATCAGATCGAGTTTGACCGGCAGCCCCTTCACAAGACCGGCCAGCTCTATCGCGTCCTGTTCGTTCGTGTTCCGCCCAGCTATCATGATCCACGCGAGCGTAATCCTCCTCCGCATGGCGGCGTGATAGACGCGAAGGGACTCAATCAGATCCGCCAGCGGATACGCCGCTTCCACCGGCATCAGTTCCCGCCGCCGCTCCGGGTTGGCCGAGGTAAGCGACACTACCAACCGGAAAGGCATCCTCTCCATGGCCATGCGCCGGATCCCCGGAACAACGCCGGCGGTGGAGATCGTTATGGCCTTCCCCGAGATGGCCAGTCCGCACGGTTCGGACATGATCCGTGCGGCGCGCACAACAGCCTCGTAATTAAGCAGCGGCTCGCCCATGCCCATGAAGACCACCCCGCCGACCGGGTGTTCTGAATCGGCGCCAATCTGAACCACCTGGTCCACCATCTCCCATGCCGCCAGATTGCGGCGGAACCCAAGGCGACCGGTCGCGCAAAACATGCAACCAAGCGCACAACCTACCTGTGCGCTGACGCACACGATGTACTTGGCGTTGTCTGCAATATGGAGCAACGGGATGCTAACCGCCTCAAACGGGTCCGGGCCCTCGCCGCGAAACAGGTACTTCGCAAATCCATCGCGCGGCGACACCTGTTTGTCCAGAAGCACCAGACGCGGAATGCTCACGCGCCCCCGCACGGCATCGAGGAGTTGTGTAGACACCCCCGGCAACCTGACCGGCACCTTGCCATCGCGAAGTGCGGCCATTCTTATCCGTCGCGCCGCATTCGGCGACACCCCGAAAGGCGCCAGCGCCGCCTCAGCGGCGGCGCTTTCAAGATCCGTCAGCGGAACGGGTTGTCCCCCGCCCCCTTCACCTGACAACAGCCGTGAGATGGCCTCAGTCACCGTTACTCCTCCGCCGGAAAGTCTAGTTATCACGCGACCAACTTGCACGCAGGGATTATAACGGGTCCAATGTGCCCCACTGCGGACTCGACAAACCGAGTCCCGTATGACACAGTGCCGGACCATTTGTCCGCCGACCGCGAACCGCGGGAGGCTACCTAGTCGAACGACTTCAGGGGGGATATGCGATGGCTAAATTGTCGGCTGATGATCTGGTTCTAACGGCTAATACCATTCGTGGCCTGTCCATGGACGGCGTGCAGAAGGCAAAGTCTGGACACCCCGGCATGCCCATGGGCATGGCGGACGTGGCGACCGTGCTTTTCCTGCAGCACCTCAAGCATAATCCGGCCAACCCTGCGTGGTCCGACCGTGACCGTTTTGTACTCTCCGCCGGGCATGGTTCCATGCTTCTCTACAGCCTGCTGCATCTTTCCGGCTACGAGCTGCCATTCGAGCAGCTGGCCCAATTCCGGCAGTGGAACAGTCTCACGCCGGGACATCCGGAGTCCGGTCACACACCGGGCGTAGAAACGACAACCGGCCCGCTTGGTCAAGGCCTGACCAATGCCGTAGGCATGGCTCTGGCCGAGCGCATGCTGGCCGAGCGTTTCAACACGGCGGATTTCCCCGTAGTGGACCACCACACGTTCGTCATCTGCGGAGACGGCGATTTGATGGAGGGCATCAGCCATGAGGCATTCGCGCTCGCCGGGCACCTCAAGCTGAACCGCCTGGTGGTCTTCTACGACAGCAACCGCATCACGATCGAGGGCTGCACGGACCTGGCCTACAGCGACGATGTACGCAAGCGTTTCCAGTCCTACCACTGGAACGTTCTGGAGATCGATGCCCACGACTTCGACCAGATCGATCGCGCGATCCGCAAAGCCAAGCGATTCGAAAACGCACCCACGATCATCATCGCAAAATCCACTATCGGCAAGGGCAGCCCCGGCAAGCAGGGAACGGCCCACGTCCATGGCGAACCGCTGGGTGAAGAGGAAGTCAAGGCCTGCAAGCGGGGTTTCGGCTTCCCGGAGAACGAGCAGTTTGTCATCCCGGCACGAGTCCGGGAATTGTTTGACGCGCGCAAAAAGGCGCTCGCCCGCCAGGAGAAGAAGTGGCAGGCATTGTTCACCGCCTATACCGCCAAGCACCCTGAAAAGGTGGCTCTGTGGGAGCAGTTCTGGAACGACCATATTCCTGCCAACCTGGAAGCTCTCCTCCCGGTGTTCGACCCTACCAAACCGCTGGCCACACGCGTAGCCTCCGGCAAGGTGATCCAGGGGCTGGCGAAGGCCCTGCCGCAGTTGGTGGGCGGATCGGCCGATCTGGCGCCCAGCACCAAGACCTTCATGGATGGTCTGGGGTCCGTTGGACCAGGCGCTTATGCAGGACGCAATTTCCACTTCGGCATCCGCGAACATGGCATGGGTGGCATCATGAACGGCATCGCCCTGCACGGTGGCTTGCGGGTGTTCGGCGCCACATTCTTCGTCTTCGCCGACTACTGCCGGCCCGCCATCCGCATGGCGGCCATCATGAAACTGCCGGTGATCTACGTCTTCACCCATGACAGCTTCTACGTCGGCGAAGACGGTCCTACGCATCAGCCCGTCGAACATCTCGCCAGCCTGCGCTGCATGCCGGGATTGACCGTCATCCGGCCGGCGGATCCGACAGAGACCGCCGCCGCATGGGTGGCGGCCATCCGGAACCAGACCGGACCAACGGTTCTTCTGTTCACCCGGCACGACCTCCCGGTGCTCGACCGCGCCGTTTACCCACCTGCCTCGCATCTCGAGAAGGGAGCCTACACACTCTGGCAGAGTGGCGGCGGTACGCCAGACATCATCCTGCTCGCCTCGGGTTCCGAGGTCGTGGTGGCGCTTGGCGCCGCGAAAGAGCTGGCCGGCACAGTGAACGTCCGCGTCGTCAGCATGCCTTCTTGGGAACTGTTCGAACGCCAGCCAAAGGCGTATCGGGACGAGGTCCTTCCGCCCGCCTGCGCTCGGCGTCTGGCCATTGAGGCCGGTGTCACAATGGGGTGGGAGAAGTATGCAGGCAGTCAGGGACACATCATCGGACTGAACCGATTCGGAGCATCGGCCCCGTACAAGATCCTGGCGGAGAATTTCGGCTTCACCGCTGCTAATGTGGCGGCGAAGGCGCACGAAATGCTCAGGAATGCCTGAGCCCGGAGTCCGCTGGCATGGCCCGGTTCATCATACAAGGCGGAAAGCGCTTGAGCGGCCGGCACAGGCCAGCCGGCAATAAGAACGCGGCTCTGCCGATGCTTGCTGCGTGCGTTCTGACTGACGAGCCTGTCTGTCTGCAGAACCTCCCGTTGATCGACGATGTGCGCTGCATGTTGGAGATTCTCGAATCTCTCGGAGCCTCGGTAGATCTTAAGGGACACACGGTAACCGTCTGTGCAAAAGGGCTCCGCAAGAGACGTTTACCGGCGGAACTTTGCCGCAGGGTCAGATCTTCCATTCTGTTTGCCGGCCCATTGGCCGCACGTCACGGTCAGGCTGTCCTCCATCCCCCGGGCGGCGACATAATTGGCCGGCGGCGGCTGGACACGCACTTCGATGGCCTGGCGCGTCTCGGCATTGCGGTCGATGGCCAGCGGGATTTCCGGTTCAAGCGCGGGACATTGGCTGGCGCACGCATTCTGCTGGACGAAGCAAGTGTCACTGCCACCGAGAACGTGATCATGGCTGCCGTGCTGGCGCCGGGGCGGACAACGGTGTTCAATGCCGCCTGCGAACCGCACGTTCAGGACTTGTGCCGCATGCTTAATCGCATGGGCGCCCAGATCAGGGGCATCGGCACCAACTATCTTCGCATCGAAGGCGTTCCCTCTGTTCACGGCGTTCGTTACCGAATCGCCCCGGATTACGTTGACGCAGCCAGCTTCATGGCAGCGGCGGTGGTCACCGGTGGCGAACTGGTTCTGGAAGAGATGCCCGAGTGCACAGTTGACATTATCGGCCGGCCGTTCCGCAAGATGGGAATAAGTTGGTCGCTGAAGGACCAGGTTCTCTCCCTGCCTGGCCATCAGGATTTGAAGGTCCGCAATGACTTCGGCGCGGCCATTCCCAAGGTGGAAGACGGCCCCTGGCCGGCCTTCCCATCGGATCTAATGAGCGCCGGCATTGTGCTGGCAACTCAAGCCCGTGGCACGATGCTTTTCTTCGAGAAGATGTTCGAGAGCAGGATGTACTTCGTTGACCGCCTGATCGAAATGGGTGCCCGCATCGTTCAGTGCGATCCGCACCGTGTCATCGTGACCGGTCCGGCGCGGCTTCAGGGGCTCCATCTTTCCAGCCCGGACATCCGCGCCGGCATGGCTCTTGTGCTCGCCGCCTTGTGCGCCAAGGGCCAGAGTATTATTGATAACGCCCAGTGCATTGACCGGGGATACGAGCGGATTGATGTTGAACTGCGTAGACTCGGCGCGGACATTGTCCGCGCCGAGTAGTGAAGTCTTACGCTCCGCTTGGCTAGGGAGCTGGAGGCGCGCCTTAGCCTGGTCCATCCCCGCGCCGTGGCCCGCGCTCGCGGTCCATGCGGCCGACGCCTTCCTTTATCTTTCCGATGCGCTCGAGCATCATTTCCCTGAGCTTCGCCGTCTGTTCCGGCGTCAGCGTCTGTTTCACAATCAACAGTTGCTTCATCCGGTTGCGTGCCATTTTGGCGTGGACCTCGCTCGTCTTGTCCACGGCGGTCATGATGGCGGCCTCGTCGACTGTTTTTTCGGAAAGCAACCGCGCTTGATCCATCCCCGCTTTCTCCAGTTCCGCCCGCAGGTCTATCTGTTCCTTGCGCACTCCCTCCAACTTGGTCTTGAGCGTGGCTACCTGCTCGTCGGTGACTCCGGCCTCCTTGGCCAGCTTCTCGTTCTCCAGCAACCGGACGATCATTCCATCCGCGCTGTCAAGACCGCCGCCTGGCCCGGGCCGCATCCCCTCGCCCCGCGGTTTCGCATAATGCGCCGTCGGAACTGCGGTCGCCGGTTTGCCTGTCCCAGCGCCTTCCTCTGCCACCGCCACCATGCCCGCCGCGCCCACAGCCATGGCCGCGACACACACCCAACCTGCCTTTCTCATCACTAACCTCCTTTTTTGTTCCCGGCATTTGCCGTATTGTCCGTCTCTTACATAACGCAAGACAGCACGCGTTTATTGTACGAAACCTCTACGTCAATTCCAGGCGCTTCTCGCACGGAACCAGGTACCGCCACCCGTCGCGCGTTACCACCACGGTATCCTCGATTCGCACTCCACCGAAATCAGGGTAGTACAGGCCTGGCTCCACGGTAACCACATGGCCGGCCCGGAGCCGTTCTTCGTTAAGACCCACCGAGGGCGCCTCATGGATGGCCAGTCCCACGCCGTGGCCGGTGCCGTGGATAAACCCGTACCAACGGCCCTGATCTGCTCCGGTCTTGAACCCGCAGCGTTCGAACACCTCGACGGCGGCGCGGTGCACCCGCGCGCACCGGGCACCATGCCGTATGACGTTCAACGCCGCCTGCTGCGCCGTGCGCACCGCGCTGTACATCCGGCGCAGTCGCTCTGGCGCCGGCCCTCGCACCACGGTCCGGCTGAGATCCCCCCAATACCCGTGCCCCATGTGCTGCGGAAAGATGTCCAGAACTATGCTTTCCCCGGCCAGCAGCACTCCACTGCCGGTGTCATGAGGATCGGCCGCGTGCGCACCTCCCGCCACAATGGTGTCGCGGCCAATGCAATCATGCTGCAGCAGCACGGTTGCAATAAGCCGCTGGATGTCTTCCGACGTAAGCGGGCGCCCGCGCCATGTCAGTGTCCCGTCGGCCCGCACCTGGCTGCGCGCGATGGCCGCAGTTGCGGCCCGCATTGCAATCACAGCCGCCTCCTGCGACTGTCGTATGCACTGGATTTCATCCGGTCGTTTTATTTCCCGCTCTGGAAACAGCGGGCCCGGGCTCACAGTCACACGGAAACCCGCCTGGGAAATGCGCTTTCCAACACCGTATGGTAAGAAAGATGACACGCGAACCGACCGGGCGCCGGCCTGCTTCATGAGCCGCAGCGCCCACGCGGACAGGCGGCGCCGCGACCGGCCGCGCAGCCCAAGGGTTTCCGGCGAGTGGACTTCCACGCCTGCCGCTTCCCGCTGGGCCCGGCCAACCTCCATCGCCGGAACGGCCAGAAACCGCCGATCTCCGCGTTGGAGAAAGACGACCGGGTCCACGCTTCGGAAGCCTGACGCATACCGCAGGTCCCGGCATTCCGAATCCGAGCCAACCAACAGCCTTGTGCCTGTTAATTTCTTCATGATTTGACTCCAGCGGCTCCCCCTTATTTGCCCATGTTTCGGCCTTATTTCCTAACGATTCCGGCAACCCCCTGGAGCAAAGCCCCAAATCGTTCCAAAATCAACCATTTTCTCCGCTCGTGCCCCATTTAACACGCTACCAGGCAATTGTTTAGCCAAACAGCGCCGCCTGTTAACATCCTGTTCATATGTTTATATCTTTTTTCCTTGTCTTACCGGTCCTTGCGCAGACACACTAGCCGGGTTATTTGCATGGAATGCGCGAACCCGGCCGTACCTGGCCGATACACATCTGAGGTGCCGTTGTGAGTGTGGAAATGGCTAAACAATTGTGGGCAGAGGCCTCCGGGCGGCTTCAGGCCCTTCTTCAGCCCGATATCTATTCGCGGTGGATCGAGGTCATACATGCCGTGGATCTCCAGGATGCCAAGCTCGTCCTCGGAGTTGACAACGATTACTACCAGACGTGGCTGGAGGAACATTACCTGCACCTCATCCGAGACGCCGTGGGAGCCTCCTCGG
Organism: uncultured Victivallales bacterium; assembly: GCA_964635275.1. GTDB lineage: Bacteria > Verrucomicrobiota > Kiritimatiellia > UBA8416 > CAZWPN01 > CAZWPN01. Next base: position 7,117 of record CAZWPN010000079.1, read on the forward strand.
AAACGCCTCTGACAATCACCTTTACCGTTGCCGCGCGCGCGCCGGCAGAAGACCAAGCGGCCCCGAAGCCTACGCAGCAGCAGCCGGCCCGCATGACGGTGCGCGAACACCTGGTGTCGCGCTCCCGGTCTGATTTTGCACCGTTGAATCCGAAATTCAATTTCGACTCTTTCGTGGTCGGGCCATCCAACAGTTTCCCGCATGCTGCGTGCATGGCGGTCGCTCAGGCGCCGGCCCGCGCGTACAACCCCCTCTTTATCTATGGAGGCGTGGGTCTTGGCAAGACCCATCTCATGCAGGCCATCGGCCACCATGTGCAGGCCAATTCGCGGGCATCCGTTTGCTACCTTTCCTCCGAAACGCTGATGAACGATTACGTCCATGCCCTGCAGGACCGTACCGTGATCGCCTTCCGCAAGAAATACCGGGGTGTGGACCTGCTTCTAATCGACGATATTCACTTCCTCGCCGGAAAAGAGCGTCTGCAGGAGGAATTCTTTCACACCTTCAACGCGCTCTTTGACGCCCATAAGCAAATCATCATGACCAGCGACCGGCCTGCGAGTGAAATCTCCGGCCTGGAGCAGCGGCTGGTATCGCGGTTCGAATGGGGCCTGGTCACAGAACTGGAAGCGCCTGACATGGAAACCCGGCTGGCCATTCTGCGCAACAAGCAAACCGCTGCGCAGATTCAGTTGCCGGACGAACTGCTGCTTTTTATCGCGCAGAACATAAAGGCCAACGTGCGCCGTCTCGAAGGCGCGCTGGTACGGGCCATCTCATATGCGTCACTAACCCGGCAGCCCCTGACAATAGAAACCCTTCGCTACCTGCTGCGCGATTCGCTTGCCCAGGAACGGCAGAACGATGTCTCATTTGAAACCATCCAACGGGCGGTCGCAGAACATTTCGACATCCGGTTGGCGGATATGAGCAGCAAACGCAGGCAGCGCGAAGTAGCCATACCACGACAAGTGGCAATGTTCCTCTGCCGTCGCATGACCCGGTCCTCGCTGCCGGATATTGCCAACGCATTTGGCAAGACCCACGCCACAGTGTTGCACGCCTGTCGTGCAATTACCTCGCGCATGGATGTTGACGGTGACCTCAAGCAGCACGTTCAGCGCATCTCTCAAAAGATGGGTCATTCCATCGTGTGAACAGCCTGAAGATAACAATGCAAAGAACCATGATAACCACACCGATTACTCGGGGACCTTCCAACTTATTTGCTTCTCATAGGCCTTCTTGGTGTGCCTGCACACACCTTCGTTCACAGCTTAATACCCAATGGCCCCATGATGATTATCATGTTACTCACAGTATTTACTCCCTCTGATAGGAGTGATACTTAATCTTTATCTACTAATAACAGAGAACGTAAGAGAATGCGGAAACGGAGGAACATATGAAATTGGTGGTTACCAAGTCTTCACTCATGAACGGTTTGATGACTGTACAGAATGTCGTGGGCTCACGGTCCACGCTGCCTATTCTTTCCAACGTCTTGTTATCGGCTGAAAAAGACAAACTGTGGCTGACAACGACGAATCTGGATGTAAGCGTTCGTTGCGGCATCGAAGCTAACGTCAGCCGGGCCGGAGCCACAACGCTGCCAGTGAGGCGTATGGCCGGCATTGTGCGTGAGTTGAACGATGGTGACATCGAGATTGAGAGTGACGACAAGGACCTGACCACGCTGACCAACGGAAGTTCCTACTTCAAAATCATCGGAATTTCGGAAGAGGAGTTTCCTCCTGTATCCAAAGCAGAGGGGGAATACGGGTACAAGATGGATCAGGGCGCATTCAAAGAAATGCTGCGAAAGACAGCGTATGCTGCGTCCGCGGACGAGACAAGGTATGTACTTAACGGCGTGTTGCTCAGTTTTCGTGGTGGGAAACTGACGGTGGTTGCCACTGATGGCCGGCGATTGGCGTTGGTGGAGCACGAAGTTGAAGTTCCGCGTGAAACCGAGGCCGAACTGATCCTGCCGTCCAAGGCCGTCAGTGAACTTCATCATACCTTGCATGACCAGGGCGAACTGAGAATCTACGCCAAGAACACGCAGGTTATGTTCCACTTCGGAGATGTTCAGATAGTATCGAAACTTATCGAAGGAACCTACCCTAATTACCGCCAAGTCATTCCGGCGCAGTGTGAAGAGCGAGTTACGCTCGAGCGCGAGAGTCTTCTGGCAGCATTACGCAGGGTTGCGCTGCTATCGACGGACAAAACCATGGCGACCAAGTTGACCTTTGGGAAGAACAAACTCACGATCCTGATGAGCACACCGGACATCGGCGAGGCGCGCGAGACACTGCCGATCAAGTACACCGGCCGCGAACTGACCGTTGCGTTCAACCCGGACTTCATGATGGATCCACTAAAGAACCTCACAACGGATGAGGTCTTTATCGAAATGACCGACGAGATGAGCCCTGGGGTTATCAAGTGCGACATCCCGTTCCTCTACGTGTTGATGCCAATGCGGATTGGCTGAACCAGGTTCCCGCATACGAGCCAGCCTGAGCTGACACCCGACTTTGCATTGCGTCGTCCGGGGGATAGTAGTGAAGAGATCGTTTCTGCTGTCTGCCGTCATGTTCGCCGCCGGAATCGCCGCCGGACTGCTCTTCGGCAAGCTCGGATCTTGGGTGCAGCCGAAGCCCAATGGGGCTTTGCGGCCACCTCCGGCGGCTTCCGAGGGTGGCGCTTTAGCGGCCCCCCCTCGGCCGCTCGGCCAACTCCATGTTGCGACGCCGAGTGGTGATGTGGTTCGCGCCATACACGTTTCGGAGCATTCGACCGTCTCCAAAGGCGAGGTGGCGGGTATCCGGCGCCCGGCACGTCGGTCGCTCTCCCCGGCCGAGGTGGAGACAGCGCTGAAAAGCCTGACGAGACGCAACCTGTCGTACGACCGGCAGTATCAGGAAATGTATGACCTCGCCGGCGACATTGGGCCGGCGGATGTCGCCCGCTACCTTGCCGTGGCAGAGAAACTGGGCGATGCGGAATCCTCCGGTACGCGGTTCGGAAGCCTGTTGCTGACCAGGTGGGCCGAACAGGCACCGCGCGATGCCATGGAGTGGGTGTTGGCTTTGCGCCCGTCGCAACGGCGGGATGCCTGGATCGCCGCTACGCTCGACACATGGACCCGCGTCGACCCCAAGGCTGCGGAGGCCTGGGTCCGACAGAATTCCGCGTGGAGGCCGCAGCAGGCGTGGCACACATTTCTCACGTCGCTGGCCGTCACAGATTCCGAAGGCGCTGTAGCCATGCTCAGTGCGCTGCCACCGGACGTCATGATGAACCGCAGGAGCCTTGACTACACCCTGGTGCGTATGTGGGCGATGAACGATCCGACGGCGGCTATTGCCTGGGCCGAGAATGCGGGGAGTCCATCTCAACGTCGGCATCTGATAACTTCCGCCGTAAGTTCATGGGCGGCCTACGAACCAGCAGCCGCAGCGGCCTATGCGGCCGCTGTCACCCAAACAGATGACCGACGTGCGCTGCAGTCGCAAGTTGCCCAAGCGTGGGCGAGGACCGACGCCGATGCAGCCGTGGCTTGGGTTCAGGCGATAACTGATGATACAGCCCGGAACCAGTGCCTGCAGTCGGTGGCGCAGAGCATCGCCCGCGCCGAGCCGGACCGTGCTGTCAAGTTGCTGGAGTTGATTACGAGTGAAACCATCAAGCAGCAGGCCCTTGCGAGCGTTATTTCTTTGGTGGGATGGGATCGGGCCGAGAAAATGATTCGCTCCATGCCCGCAGGCAGGAAACGAGCCGCGCTGGTGGAGCGGAGTCTATGGTCTTTAGGCCACGAGAATCCGGCGATGATGATCTCATTGGTCGAAGAACTGGCCACAGAGCTCACCCCCAATACCCTATCGTCGGCCGCCGGCATGGTGGCGGAATACAATGTCCCCAAGGCGCTGGAAATCTGTCGTCTCGTCAAGTCAGCCTCAGTGCAGCAATCCGCGCTGCAGAGCGTTGTGGGGCGCTGGGCCGTCGAGAATCCAACGGCAGCTCTTGCATATGCGGAATCATTGCCGGACGGTGCTACGCGGACGAACTGTATTAACCATGGTGTGCAGGCCTGGGCTGCTACAGACCCACAGGCTGCCATTGTGTGGGCCTCGCGTTTCAAGGATCTCCCGTACCCCAATCCGCTCTCATCTGCGATCTCAGCCTGGGCCGGGCGCGACCCCAGCGAGGCGGCTGACTACGTGAGCCGAATCGATCCAGGCACACCTTTCCAGCGCCAGGCCGCCATGGGTGTTCTAAGCCAGTGGAGTTGGAAGGACCCTGCGGCGGCAGCCGCTTGGGCTCTGGGTTTCCCTGAGGGTGAAACACGGGTCTCGGCAATCACGACCGTTGTATCAACGTGGTGCGGCAGCGACGAGGATGCCGCGACGGCCTTCGTCCAGAAACTGCCTGCGGGCCAAGGCCGCGACAAAGCCATCGAGACGATTGTCGGGAGAATATCCCACAATAATCCCGAGCGGGCCATCGTGGTGGCGGGCTTGATTGGCGATGCTGCTGTTCGTGAACAGCGGCTCACTGGTATCGCGCAGAACTGGATGCGCAACGACCCGGAGGCCGCCAAGGCGTGGGTTACTCAGGCGCCGCTGAGCGATGAACAGAAGCGCATGATTCTGGGGAGTGGAAAGTAGCCCTATTTTCCGGTTCACATTTTGGCACCGACGGCAAACTCCTTGAGGAGCATCTCGGTGGATTTTCCTTGTTTTTGATGGCTGGAGAAGGATGCTATGCGGCGAATTGAGACAGAAACAGGATGGCGCATAAATCGGAAAGCAAAGACACGTCGGTCACCCCCGTATTAAGCACGGCCGGCCGGCCGATTACAGAGCGCGAGATTCGTCGCGGTATGCGGACCAACATGCTGGCTGGTTCGGCTGGCATGGTATGGGCCGCAGTGGCGCTCGGTATGCCGCTGACCATGTTAATGGACAGCATCAAGGCCAGTGGCGTGCTCATCGGGTTGGCTGCCACCGTTCAGCAACTTGCCATGCTTTTCCAGGTGCCAGCCGCGCTGGTGAGCGAGTGGCTATCCACCCGCAAAGCATACTGGTTTGTGACCGCGTTTCTTCATCGTGTCATCTGGTTGGTCGTACCGTTCCTGCCTTACCTGATGGCGGACCACCGCGAGGCCATGGCTGGCACCCTGGTCCTGATAGTGGCAGTAAGTTCCGTGCTGGCCCAAGCCAGCGCCGCATCATGGTGGTCATGGATCACTGATTTAGTTCCGGAGCGTCTCCGCAACCGGTTCTGGAGCGTGCGGCAGGCGATCGTGTTCACCGCGTACCTCGTGGCCATGGGACTGGCGGGGTATGTTCTCGATTTCTTTCCGGCGCCTGGCCATGCGGGAGGCACGTTTCTCGGGTTTACGCTCGTTTTCGGTGTGGCGGCGGTCCTGGGGTGTGCGGATATCATCATCCATATGGGGGTTCCCGAGCCACGTCCGACTGCGCAGCGGTTCAGACGTAACATCCTGCAGCGGATCCTAGCGCCTCTCCGGCACCATGACTTCCGTGCGCTTACCTTTGCGATGGGGGTCTGGTCACTGTCCGTTGGCCTGATCGGGCCATTTGGAATGTTGTTCCTGAAGAGGGACTTCGGGATCAGCTACATGGGTATATCGGCAACGGCGATCAGTTCCACGCTGGGCGTTATTCTGGCCAGTATGATGTGGGGATACGTCATGGACCGGCTGGGCGCGCGCAACTTTGCGGTGATCATGCTGCTGTTGGCGCCGCTTTGTGGGGTAGCCTGGTTTGTGATCAATCCTGACGTGATGACCATCCCGCTGCCATTCCTTGCGGACTGGAAAGTGTCCCAGGCGCTCGTGGTGCTGAGTGTATCCAGTTTTCTCGCAGGGGCGCTGTATTCAGGCGTGGGGCTGGCCCAGATCAGCCTCATTGGGTCGGTGGTTCCTGTCGAAGGCCGCACGGTGGCCATCGCGGTCCATTTCAGCGTGATTGGCCTGATGGCGGCCGCGGGGCCTGTGCTGGGGGGCGTGGTGGTGGATCACATTGCGGAGTGGGGTTGGGAGTGGAGGATGCCGACTGGCACGCAGTTCGGCTTCATCCATGTGCTGGTGGGGCTGCATACGCTGATTACCTGGGTGGTGGCTGCGCCTATAATGGGCCGCATCCGGCGGCGGGCGGGTGAACTTGGGTTTCGAACCGCCCTGTCGCGCTTCGTGATCGTGAACCCTTTCCGCATGCTGGGTAACATTACCAGCATTCATGCGATGGGCGTGGCCGAAACAAGGGGCGACCGCGCCGATGCCATCCGGCGCCTCGGGGAAGGCCACACCGAGATTGCCGTGTCGGATCTGATTGAGGAACTCGACGCGCCATCGCTCGAAGTCAGGGAAGAAGCTGCAATTGCCCTGGGGCGCATTGCCTGTCCGGAGGCCGTCGAAGCGCTCATCCGGAAACTGGACGAAGCGGATACCGATATGGTGCCGGAGATTGCCCGGGCGCTTCGGCCGGCGCGCGACGGCCGGATTGTCGAAGCGTTGATCCGGCGGTTGGCTGTGGAGCAGGAAAGGGCGGCTGTCATCGAGATCGTACGAACTCTGGGGGGACAGGGAGATCGGCGGGCGGATGATCCGATGCTGGGGCTGTTCCGCGCAACGAGCGATTCGAAAGTCATGATTGTCTGCAGCGAAGCACTGGTGAGACTTGGATGTTTCGCAGCGGTCTACCACATTCTGCCGAGAATGAAGGCGGCGGGAAAATCCGGGTTGCGCCATGCGCTGACCGTTAACCTCGGGGATCTGCTCGGACAACCCGGGGGATTCTACCGCGTGTTCAGCCGGGAGCAACGGTCCCTTGGCAGCGAAACTGAGCGGCTCTTGGGCGACGTGTCCAAGGCGATCTTCAACGTGGCCGGGAAGAGGTCGCTGCAGAATGACGCCGCAGAGGCAGCTCGACTCGTGGGTGCCCTCGACGAGGCCTATCTCCAGGGCCGAACGAACGACTGCGTGCGGCACATCCACGATATCGCGATTCACGTGGCGCACCTGGATTACGGCCTCGCCTATCCCGGCGAAATGGAGTCCTTTGTGGAGGCCGCCATGGTTCATGACGAGCGGTTCGCCGTCGGTCTCTGGTTTGTGGGCATTTTGCTGGACGACCTCGTGACACCGACCAAGACCGATCCCGACAAGACTGATGTGCTCCTCGGCATCCACTTCCTCGCAGGATGGGCACAGCGGCATCAGTAGAGGCCGGCGGTTAGCGCTCTTCCGCTCTCTTACCTGTAACTTGAATTGGTGGCCAAGGCTATCTTGGCGTCTAATCACGCCGATTAAGTGAGTCGATTAAGCATATCCGACTAAGAGTGTCGGTTAAGGGTGCGTTTAAGAGTAATGCGTAAGCCCGACTCACTTACCAGATCCCT
>CAZWPN010000080.1:0-3347 GCA_964635275.1 uncultured Victivallales bacterium
CTTCCCCAATCCTCATGGTCCGGATTTGTCTGAGCTGCACATTCATCTTGGCGTAGGACGTCTCCACCGGCACCGCCTCGATGCCTGGGACGCCGATGACGCGGGAACCGTCAACCAGGTTCAGTTCCAGGCGCAGGGGCCCCTGCTCCTGCTTCTCATCTTCCGCCCAAGCCGCACCGGCCAGCACCGTGGCCGCGAAAATCATCATTCCGAACGTGAGTCTTTTCATGGCTTATCTCCTGTAGTACCGCACGGTGTGCGGTTGGCGTGTTCGTTTCCATGTCTGTCGCAGTCCAGAGTTGCTCCTGCAAGTCATCTCGTTATCTTCCTTTATACAACGCCTTGATATCATCCGCGGACAGTGCCCGGTTGAAAACCATGACATCGTCCATCGCGCCAAAGAAGAACCACGGTTCCCATGCCTGAGTCTTTCCCACAATGGTATCCGTATTGGGGTTGGAGGGAAGCGGCGACCCCTCCTTGTCTTCGGCTAAGCATTTGCCATCAACATATATCCGATTCCCTGCGCCAGTCTCGTGGACGACCGCAACATGATGCCACTGGCCGTCGGAGATGCGAGGATCATACGCTCTGATGTCATGGCCGCCGCTAGTCCCGCCAGCAGCCACTCCGTAGTTGAATGCAACAAAATTGTTGTCTGCGTTATCACACAGATACAGCATGTAAGAACGTCCGGGCCAGTCCGGGCCGTCGTCCTTGCCGAGAATGGGCTGGAGCTGATCGCCGAAAGTCTTTGGGCTCTTTCGCAACCAGGCAGAAATGGAAAGGTCACGGGTAATACTCAACTCCTGCCCATGCCCCGCATTCACCAGCGTCTGATTCCCGTCGAACTGCATGTAACCGCCTCGATTGCCGTCCCGCACCCAGGTTCCGCCCCGCACCTGACCATCGTTCGTCTTTCCGCTCAGATCGGCGGTGCGCCCATCCTCTTCTTTGTCGAAAGTGTAGTGCAAGACCAGGCTTTGTTTTGCTTCTGCCGACAAACCAGACTCCGTGTTCACAATGACCCGTATGCCGTGTACCACTTCCATCCCGATGCGCACCTTGCACCATGTGGCGGTCAAGAGCAGAGGATCGGGTGTGACCACGCCCGTCAGGTGGTCGCCGTTTGAGAGATCCAGCGCAACAGTTTCGTGGTCGGAGCCGATAGTGAGTTGCTTCATGCGTTCGAACGGTACGTTGAACTCACCAAGTGACGACACGAACCGCACTGCGTTGGTGCTCGGGGTGCCGACAATCCTGGACCCGTCAATGAGGTTCACTGAGAGTTGCAGCGGCGGCGACGCCGGGTTGGTTTCGCCGGCCCAAGTGGAACTGACGCCAATGAACAACATCATCACAGCCGCATTCGTTCTCAAAAGCATGATCTTTCTCCTTTGTGTTGCAGACGACTCCGCATCAGCAAACATCCAAGTGGCAGGTGTCATACAAGTGAAGAGTGGTTGTGAAAGAATCGTATCACTCCACCACCAGCGCGGTGCCATCTTCCAGCACAACCGTGACCTTGGTGCCCAGGGCCAGGTAGTCCTTCAAGGCAGGCTTGTCGGCGAGGAGTTTGAAGTACTCGTCACTGCCGAATTTGACGGTGGTGGTCTTCATGTCCTTCTTGAAGGCGGTGTCGGTCCAGCGGCCGTCCAGGAGAGTGAAGACCTTCTTGCCGACGTGCTTGACGGTAGGTAATGCGTCCACGGCCTGCTCCTGGCTCTTGTATTCCTGGAGGACTTGGCTCATCGCAACAGCCCGCGATCCCGAGCTCTCACGCATTAACTTGGAGCCGTCGGCGTTATCGGCGCCGCTGACTACCTTGCGGCTGTCGCGCAGTTCAGGGAAGTTGAAGCTGATGGCTGGCCTGTTTGCTGAGGATTCCTTGGCCGGCTCCGCATCGAACACCGGTACGACCGATTCCGCCGATTCAGAGCGGCGGGGGGCTTTTACTAGAAAACCATCCATCTTATCCGCCGCAGGTGCGGGTGGGGGGGCATCTGTCGAGGGAAAACCGCCCATGGCTGCGCCGCCCATGCCCATCTTCGCCCTGCCGCTGTACGGCCCGCGCTTTTCGCCTCCTGCGCCCATCTGCCCGCGGTCGATGCCGTGTTGGGCGTAGGCCTTGTCGTCTTCCAGCACAAGGTAGGAGGTGTAGGGGGTCATGATGCCGTGTTCCTTGCTCAGGCGGATAACCTCGTCCTTCAGTTCCGCGTTTTCGCCGCGCAGGCGGATCTCATCCAGCAGGTATCCGACGCGGCGGGTGGCCCAGAGCCTCGGAATGAAGGTGTTGTCGGCTTGCTCGGCGGGGAAGGTTCCCTCGTAGACGAACTCGCGCTTCTTGCCGTTCACGTCGCCGGTGAGGCGGATGACGGAATCGCCGCTGCCGTCGTACCGGCCGAAGACGATGATCTGGTCACCGCTGAACAGATCGGGCAGCGCCGTCGGATGGATCATGGTGGTTCTTAGTTTATCCACTTCCACGCGAACACTGGCGAGGACGGGATTGCTCATCTTGTCCACAAGGCTCGAAACCTTCACCTCGATGTCTTCGTCGGGCAGAACGTATTGGGGCATGCCGCCGTTCTGGCCGGCAATCATATCAAGCAGGTGGGTATTGACGTCCTCGCCGACGCCGAAAACGAAGACGCGGGCATGGGCCTTGTTGGCTTCACGGATGTTCTTCAGGATGCGTTCAGGTTCGGTTTCGCCGATGGTCGGCCGGCCGTCGGTAAGGAAGAGGATGATTGCCGGGCGTTTCGCGTCGTAGTTCATTGCCATGGCGGCAGCCAATGCCTCGTTGATGGCCGTGCCGCCGCGGGCGTCAATGGTTCGTATGAAATTCAAGGCAGCGGCGCGATTCGTGGCATTGACCTCGGTCAAGGCTACAGTGAGGCGGCCGTCCTGTCGGGTCGCATTGACGCCGTTCGATGGTGTCTGGGCTGACGCGGCGTTGGTGCCGAATCGGTCGTCGCCCTGCAGCATGTTCATTGCACTGGGCTCGTGCCACGCTCCAGGGAGGCTGCCGTCCGACCGGGTTGCATTGGCTCCGTTCGACATCGGCTGGAACGGCTCGACGTCGGTGCTGAACCGTACGATGTTAAAGCGATCGCCGTCGTGAAGTGCGTTCACGCCGTATTCCAGGGCCTTGCGTGTCTGCTCGATCTTCTTCCCGGCCATGCTGCCGGAAGAATCTACGACGAAAGTCACGTCCTTCTTCATAACGGTGTCCGGCGTGGCCACGGAAGGGGCGAGCATCATCATGAAGAAGCCCTTGTCGCCTTTGACCGCATGGGTGAGCATGTTCAGGCCGAACTCCTTTTGCGAAACGGCATAGTAGAGCA
>CAZWPN010000080.1:3447-14529 GCA_964635275.1 uncultured Victivallales bacterium
GCACAGGGAACACGCTGATACGGAAGAGGTTGCCGCCCATGTGCTCCAGCAGTCCAGGGTCTTTCATGCGGCGCACGATGTCCTCATAAATGCCACGCGCCTTACCCTTTTCCACCAGTTCGCCGCTCATGCGCTTGCCGTTGATCATCATTGCGAAGTCGGAGATGCTGGCATTCTCTGGCAACGGGAAGACGTAAATAGCTTCCAGGTTGCGGTTTACGCTGTTGCGAAAGACCTGCTCTATGCGGGCCGTGGCGACGCCATCCTTGATCTGGATGTCCACACGCTGGCTTTCGACGGCCAGCGGTGGGATGGACTCGTCCTTGGGAATCAGCATGCCTGCAGCATGGGTGTTAACGGCGCCAAGAATGAGTATACATGCGAATGTTAGCAGACTGCGTTTCATTGCCTGACCTCCAGTTTTCTTTTTGTGCCGCAACCGCTTTCGTGCTTGCTCATTACACGTGCGTGACAAACCTTTTGTTAGCGCTATCCTCTCTGTTCCTTCCGCTGTGGGACCGCACGGTGTGCGGTTGCATTCCGCGCCACGCCGTGGCGCCCTACAGCCTATCGCTATCAAGAATCTACAGTTTCCTTGCATCCTTCCTATCGTCGGACACCGCAGAGTGACTTGACTTCCTCCTCGGACAAAACGCGGTTGAAAATCATTACTTCGTCAATGCGTCCTTTGAAGTGATGGACACCGGGACGCATGCAACCGATGCGGACGGGTGCGGCGACGTTGCGAACAACCGGTATTGATGAAACTGTTTCGTATCCGAAGGACATTTCACAGGGCACGCCGTTGATGAACGCGCGCATCTGGTGTTCGGGCAATGAACTATCGTGCATGAGCACCACATGGGTCCACTCCTGCCGCCGGATGGTCTTGTTCTTCACGACGCCGCTGAAGTAGCGGGTTGACTCGTCCCAGAAATAGGCGCTCAGCGTGTCATCGTTCCCCAAACAGAATTCGATCGCGCGCTTATCCTGTTCCGGATATCCATGGCTCTTGGTGATGATACCGAAGCCATCCGCTGTCCGTTCCGGCCAGATCCATGCGGCCAGCGTGAAGTTGGTCGAAAGCTGCAGCGACGGGGGATTGCCCGCATCCAGGTAGTCGTCTATGCCGTCAAAATAAAGCGCCCCGCCTGACTTGCCTTCCGCCGCAAACGAGGGGGGCCCCCGAAGGGCGCCGACGTTTTCCTCCGAACTACCGTCCGCAACTTTGCCTCCTTCGTTCCGGTCAAATGAGTAATGCAGCACCAGTCCTTGCCTTAATGCCACGGGCAGCGCTCCGCCACCCATGACAACGCGAAGTTCGCGCAGATGCATTATGCCGATGGAAACCTTTCCGAACACCGTCGCAAGTTCAATCGGTCCGAGGTTGATGACACCCGTGAGCTTGTCGCCGTTTTGCAGATCGATTGACACGGTTTCGTGATCCGCACCGATCTTCATGCTTCGTATCTGCTTCAGTAGGATGTCCATCTTGGCGTACGATGTCTCCACCGACACCGACTGGATACTTGGGATGCCGATAATGCGTGAGCCGTCCACCAGGTCCACAGATAGCCTGATTGACTCGCCACTCGTTTCCCCGGCCCATGCCGCGATAGTCATACCGAGAACTGCAGCCGCGATGCCCCTCCACATTGCCTTCACCTTCGCCTCCTTCTTTTCTTACTTCACACACCGATTACATCGCATTTCCCCCGGCCGATTGCCATAAGTTTGTCAGCCGTTTGTAAAAAGAATGGTCACGCCATGGTTCTTACTCAACCACAAGCGCCGTACCATCTTCCAGTGCAACCGTGACCTTGGTGCCAAGGGCCAAGTAGTCCTTCAAGGCCGGCTTGTCGGCCAGGAGTTTGAAGTATTCGTCGCTGCCGAACTTGACGGTGGTGGTCTTCATGTCCTTCTTGAATGCGCTGTCTACCCAGCGTCCGTCCAGAAGCGTGAACACTTTCTTGCCCACGTGCTTGACGGCGGCGATCTCGTTCGCGGCATTGTCTTTCCGCTTGTACTCCTGAATCGCCTTGCTCATGGCGACGGCCGGTGGGCCGGATTCCTCCCGGAGGGAAGAGGCATCGCCGTCCATACCGCCGCCCGTACGGATCCCTAACGTCTCCAGTTCAGTGTGTGCCTCACTCGCCTCCGGGCTATTCGGACGCGTCTTCATGATCGCGCGCAGATCTGATATGCGATCCCGCTCCATCCGGCGCTCAGACGGTCTTTCGGCGGCGGCGCTAGGGCGATTGCCTTCGGCCTTTGCGTCAAATCCCCAGCCGCTGCCAGCGCCCATCTTGCCGCCCACGCGATTGGGCTCGGGGCGAGGAATGCCATGTTGGACGTATGCATTATCGTCTTCCAGCACGAGGTAGGAGGTGTAGGGGGTCATGATGCCGTATTCCTTACTGAGTCGGATGACCTCGTCCTTGAGTTCTGCGTTCTCGCCGCGCAGGCGGATCTCGTCCAGCAGGAAGCCGACGCGGCGGGTGGCCCATAACCGCGGAATGAACGTGTTGTCGGATTGCTCGGCCGGGAAAGTGCCTTCATAGACAAACTCGCGCTTCTTTCCGTTCACTTCGCCAATCAGGCGGATCACGGAATCGCCGCTGCCGTCGTAGCGACCGAAGACCGTGATCTGATCTCCGCTGAAGAGGTCGGGTAGGGTGGTGGGGTGAACCATGGAAGTCTTCAGCTTGTCGACCTCGACGCGAATGTTTGTCAGAACGGGACTGCTCATCTTGTCAACCAAACCAGAGACACTCACCTCTATATCCTCGTTCGGCGCCACGTATTGGGAAACGCCTCCATTCTGGCCGGCGGTCTTGTCGAGCAAGTGGGCGTTGACGTCCTCGCCGACGCCGAACACAAAGACGCGTGCGTTGCCCTTGTTGATCTTGCGGATGTTCTCCAGAATTGTGGCAGGTTCGGTTTCGCCGATGGTTGGTCGACCGTCGGTTAGGAAAAGAATAATAGCCGGCCGCTTGCTGTCAGGGTTCATCGCCAGGGCGGCGGTGAGCGCGTCGTTGATGGCCGTGCCGCCGCGGGCTTCCGTCTTTGCGATGAAAGCCAGCGCTGCTTCGCGGGTCTTGGCGTTGACATCCGCCAGCGCCGGTTGGAACGGTTCAACGTCGGTGCTGAAGCGGATCACGTTGAAGCGGTCACCGTCGTGGAGAGTCTTCACGGCGTATTCCAGTGCTTTGCGTGTCTGCTCGATCTTGCCGCCGGCCATGCTGCCGGATGAGTCGAACACAAAGGTCACATCCTTTGCCATGACGGTGTCCGGCGTGGCCACGGACGGCGCCAGCATCATCATGAAGAAGCCCTTGTCACCCTTGGTAGCATGGGTGAGCATGTTCAGGCCGAACTCCTTTTGCGAAACGGCATAGTAGAGCACGAAATCGCGGTCCAGCAGGGCCTTGTCCTCCTCAAAGCCGATTACCGCCTCCTGGTCGCCCTTGCGCGAGATGCCGACCTTGTGCGACGGGGAGTAGATGCTCTTGAGCGGGAGTTTGGAGCTCAGTCGCACGCCTACGGTGAAATCCGCCAAGGTGCGGGACGCGCGTTCGCCGGTCTTTAGAGGATAGACATACTTGTAAAGGCCGCTTTCGAACGCCAGGGTCTGGGAATACTCGAGTTCGATCTTCTGCAAACCATTCGCGGGCACAGGGAACACGCTGATACGGAAGAGGTTGCCGCCCATGTGCTCCAGCAGTCCCGGGTCCTTCATACGGCGCACGATGTCCTCATAAATGCCACGCGCCTTGCCCTTTTCCACAAGTTCGCCGCTCATGCGCTTGCCATTGATCATCATTGCGAAGTCGGAGATGCTTGCATCTTCGGGCAGCGGGAAGACGTAAACGGCTTCCAGATTGCGGTTTACGCTATTGCGAAAGACCTGCTCTATGCGGGCCGTGGCGACTCCGTCCTTGATCCGGATGTCTACGCGCTGGCTTTCGACGGCCAGCGGCGGGATGGACTCGTCCTTTGGGATCAGCATTCCGGCTGCATGGGTGCGCACGGCGCTGAGAGCGAGTATACATGCTAATGTCAACAGACTGCGTTTCATTGGCTGTCCTCCAGTTTGGGCGTTTCGAGTAGTCGTTGGTTGTTTCTTCTGCTTTAAATACGTCTTTGACAACCATTTTGTTTCATTTATTTTTTTACTGCTTGCGCGGCGTAGATGCTATGCACCTCTTCGCCGGACAGAACGCGGCTGAAGAACATCAGATGGTCCACGCGCTTTCTATATAGATGGCCCACGGGACGCATGCAACCGCCGATGCCGCAACGGGTTCAGATTGGCCGCTTCACTCCGAGACGAGGGGTTGCGGTCGATACTTGACCATGCTGTCCAATTCCGACACTCTCTCCGCCATGAACTTGCTCCGTCAGGCCGGTCACAGCGGGTGCGTGTCCTTGCTGTCCGAAAAGCCGATCGAGGAATTCGAGGCTGAATGGATCGGGTTCGTGAAGACTCTGAAGTGAGCAGGCGGCGATTTGGAGGCTGCCCAATGGCCAATAGGTTTGATTTTGTGGGTGATGGCGCTTAGTATCGCAACTCGCTTCCGGGGGGGGTGGATGGAACGACATTCGGCGACAAACTACGCAGTATCGGTGGGACTTGTAGCCAACCTTATTCTGGCCGCACTGAAGGTCAGTGGAGGTATCTTCGGGCACAGCGCCGCGCTTCTTGCTGACGGGATCAACTCGACTTCTGATGTCAGTTACTATGTTGTCGTTGCCATATTCATGTACTTTGCGCGGAAACCGGCGGACCGCGAGCACCCCTACGGACATAGCCAGTTAGAAAGTATTGCCGCGCTTGTGGTCGGATCCTTCGTGGTGACGACGGCGATAGCCGTGTTTTGGGGCGCGGTCAATCAGATCTACGACATGGTTTCCGGAGCGGCTCCTGTTCAGGAGACCGGTTTGCTTACCCTATGGATTGCCGTCTTCACGATTGCCATGAAGATCGTCCTCGCCATCTACACCCGTCGAATTGGCGTGCGAACCGGGAACTCAGCGGTCATGGCTCTTGCTTACGATCATCGCAATGACGTGATATCCGCTAGCGGCGCAGCAATAGGTATCCTGCTGGCACGCAGCGGACACCCGTGGGGCGACCCGTTGGCGGGGGCCATTGTCTCGTTTGTCATTCTGCGAACCGGGATTGAGATCCTGCGCGATTCTTCGCAGAACCTGATGGACACCGTTCCAGGCGATTCGCTGGAGAAGGAAGTCCGGTCAGTGCTAGTTGGGGTTGCCGGGGTGGTGGCGGTGGAGGAAGTCCACGCACACAGATTCGGACCCTACTTTGTCATCAATCTTACCATTGGAATTGCCGGGAATATTTCTGTTGCGGCCGGGGATGCCATCGCCTCAACCGTTGAGAAGCGACTGTGCAAGGACGTTCAAATGGTTAGGCGGGTTTACGTCCATTACCATCCGGCTGGGGCTGTGGACCCTGGTGCCAGGGTTTGCTGATCCGGAAAGCCTGACCGTGGGTAACCCATGAGAATTGTTAAGAGCGTGCCTGGCTCCGGAGCGACCTCCTACGGCTATCGCTCGCGAATGTCGAAGATACTCGGACTCGGCACGCTGGTGGTTGGGGCATTATCGGAACTGGTGAAGCTTGCCGGCGGCGGCTTGATGTGCGACCCGACAGCTTGTTCTGAAGTCGGATAGAGATTGATGGTGGCCACAATGTCGAATCGTGAGAATCGAACAAACCTGTTGGCCGTACTGACGTTGGCTGCAGCGGTGGTAGCGCATGGGGCGGGTGAGTCGTCACCTTGGACGACATGGCGGGGCGATCCGACGCTTTGCGGGGCGGTAGAGGGGCCTTTGGCCGTTCCGCCAGAAGTCCGGTGGAAAACGAGGGTAGGGGCACCGGTGACGACGACGCCCGTAGGCGCTGGAGGCATGGTCTACGTTCTTACATCAAAAGGTCAGGTCGTTAAATTGGACGGAAAGGACGGTGGCGCACTGTGGGCCACGCCTGTCGTTCCACCTGAGCCCGGGACCAATCTTCCGGCGTCGGTTGATTCCTTTGCTGCGCCGTTGCTGCTTGCGAGCGACTTTGTTGTGTCCGCATCAATGAGCGGCAATGTGTACGCCATGGACGCCGCTTCCGGTGATCGGAGGTGGTCCTATGCCTCTGGGGCCGCCATACAAGGTACTCCTTTGTATCTGTCCGACGGGCGCGGCAACCCCTTCCGTGTCGTTGTGCTTACCCAACCCGAAGGTGCACTTTTCTGTTTCGACCTGAAAACAGGGGTGAAACAGTGGGAAGGTGGCGGATTTGCAAGGAACGATGGCCATCCGGCGGCGTACGGGGACTCCGTGGTAGTCGGCGGATGCGACTCGGCAGTCCATGTGGTAAGGGATAGGGACACCCAAGCGGTGACCGTTGCCACGATTGCCGCGGGTGCAGGCAACGAGATCGCTGGTGGAGTGGCGGTCAGTGGCATGGACGTGTTCCACGGCAGCAGAAGCGGATCGCTGTATTGTGCGGATACTGAGAGGCAGAATCACAGATGGATAACCACACCGGGCGGAGGCGAAATGTACTCTATTCCGGCGGTGACTCAGTCCGCAGTGATCTATTCAATGGGCAGCGGCACAATCGTAGCTGCGGAGCGGAAGACCGGGAAGAAGAAGTGGTCGTTTGACACGCAAGGAAACAGCGTTTCCTCGCCGATTGTTGTAGGCGACAAGGTTGTCTGTACGGTTGACGGCAAGGTGTTGGTCCTCGGTATGGCGGACGGTGCCAGGCTCTGGATATCGAAGGGACTCGGTGGCGACGTTACGGCTCCCGCCTTCATTGATGGATGTATTGTGGTTGGGACCGATGACGGCATGGTGATAGCCTTTGGACCGGTCACGCCAACTTCTGCGAAAGGGCAATAAACATGGCGACGCTGCTGGATATAGCCAACGTCGAGAAGTCCTACGGTGTTCACGGCGGCCCTCAGACCCAGGTTTTGAAGGGCGTTAACCTTACGGTTCGAGCTGGTGAAACTGTGGCGGTAATAGGGCCATCGGGCTCCGGAAAGAGTACCCTGCTCAACATCATCGGCGCTTTGGACCGAGCGACCGCAGGCGCAGTGTTTTTTGACGGCAGGGACCTGTCGACCCTGGACGAGCGTGAGTTGTGTCGCGTTAGAAACACGGGCATCGGCTTTGTTTTCCAGATGCACCATCTGCTGCCCCAGTGTTCGGTCCTGGAGAACGTGCTTGTGCCGACACTGGTCAATCCGGATGCCGGGGATGCCGAGGTACGCGCTCGTGAGATGCTCGCCCGCATGGGGCTTGGGGATCGCTTGGATCATCGCCCGGGCCAGCTTTCCGGCGGGGAGCGGCAGCGGACGGCGATTGTCCGTTCGATGATCAACCGCCCGAAGCTTATCCTGGCAGACGAGCCGACCGGCGCTTTGGACCGGGAGAACTCGGACCTGCTGGCGGAGTTGCTTGCCCAACTTAATAAGACCGAGGCGGTGACCATTGTTCTGGTAACGCATTCGATGCGGCTGGCGGAAAAGATGGAGTCCCGCTACATGCTTAAGGACGGGCGGCTCGAATCTGCTGCAATCGCACCATGAGATTCTCCACACTGGCCTGGCGCAACGTTGTTCACTACCGTCGGATGTTCTACAGCGTCCTCGCCGGGACCGTTATTTCGTCGTCCGTCCTCATAGGCGCTTTGCTGGTGGGCGATTCCGTGCGGGAGAGCCTGATGCGAATGGCCGTGGAACGACTGGGCTTGATCCAGTCGGCCATGCCGGTGCTCAACCGCTTCTGCCGTGACGACCTGGAACGTTCTCTGGGCGATGGGTCTGGTAAGACGGTGGTTTCCCTGCTGCGCGTGCCGGGCATGGTGACTCGCGAAGACGCCGACGGAAAGGCGAGCATTGTTAATCAGGTACAGGTTCTTGGTGTTCCTCCGGCTTTCGGCGACATGGCCGGGCACATCGAGACTAATGCGTTCTTCATTCCGCCACAGGAAGCAGTCGTTAGTATGCGATTGGCAACCGCATTGGGCGTTAAGCAGGGCGACGAGTTGACGTTGCGAGTGGCCAAGCCTAGCCTGTTGCCTCGTGAAGCGCCGCTATCTTCCCGGAAGGACCGGATGGTGGTTCGTGCCATGCTCACCGTCAGGAGTATCGTCCCCGACACTTCGATGGGACGGTTCAGTCTCGAAGCCAATCAGGTGGCGCCATTCAACCTGTTTGTAAATCGTGAGTGGTTGCAGGAGCGACTGGAGCTGCAGGGGATGGCCAATCTGTTTCTAACCGCTGCAAGCTCCGATGTGGCATCGTCCCCTGAGACCATGGGCAGTAATGATCTCAACGCTGTGCTTCGAAAGGCTTGGCAACCCGAGCATGTGAATTTGTCAATCCGCGATTACCCTGAGCAAGGGATCGTGCAACTTCAGTCGGACCGGATCTACCTGGATCCCGCCGTAAGCGTGGCGGCGCTCTCGGTTCCGGACGTTGAGTCGGTGGGAGCGCTGACGTATCTGGTTAATAGGATTTCCTCGGCGAAGGATCCAGCGCGAACCACACCCTATTCGTTTATGGTCGCGTGCACGCCGTCGCCAAACGGAGCTCTGAGCCCTGTTCCGCAGGGTATGCAGGATCATGAGATCGTGATCAACCGGTGGCTGGCGGATTGTCTCGCGGCGGGGGTGGGGGATGAGGTCGCGGTCGTGTATTACGAACTCAACGCGGCAGGCGGGTTTGATGAGAAACAGCGGACCTTTGTGGTGCACTCCATCGTTGAGATGAAGGACTTGGAAGGGGAACGGCAGCGGGCGCCGGCGTTTCCGGGGTTGACGGATGTGAACAGTTGTCGCGACTGGGATGTCGGTATTCCCATGGACGAAGCCTTGCTGAAGGATGCGGACAACGAGAGGTACTGGAAAGAGCACCAGTCTACTCCGAAGGCTTTTATAACACTCAAGGTCGGACAGGAGATGTGGGGCAATCGTTTCGGCAACCTCACGTCCGTCCGGTTCGCACGGATGAACGAGGTGGTGCAACGGGTGAGGATGCATCTGCGCACCACGTTGGAACCTTTGGCGCTTGGACTGGGTTTCCTGCCGGTTCGCGAACAGGCGCTGCACGCCGTGCGGGAGAGCGAGAACTTCGCATACCTGTTCCTGGGCATGAGCCTTTTCCTTATCGTGGCAGCACTCATGCTGACGGCGCTTCTCTATGTTTTCGGCGTTGAGCAGCGCGGCGGGGAAATAGGGACGTTGTTGGCCGTCGGTTTGAGGGGGCGGCACATCCGTCGGCTATTCTTCACGGAAAGCGCTTTGGTGGCGGTGGCTGGCAGTGTGATTGGGGCCGGGGTGGGGGCAGCCTACACTCGAGCGCTGATCTGGGGGCTTGGGTCATACTGGAAAGGCGCCGTGGCAGGCGCTGCGATTGGATATCATGGCGAACCGGCGACATTTGTCTGCGGCATTGTGTCTGGAGCACTCTGCGGTATCGCCGCCCTTACTGCGACGATATGGCGTCTGTCGGGACGACCGGCCCGCGAACTGCTCGAGATGGACCTGACGCAGGAGCAGGCTGGTGCGGGCATACTGAGGAGTCAACCATCGCGGTACGCCGGCATTACCGCTGTCGGTTCGTTTCTCGCAGCCGTTGCCGTGGCGGGCTGGGGGGCGGCGGGGGAGCCGCAGAAGGCCGTGCCTGCATTCTTCGGGGCCGGCGCCCTGCTGCTGGTGGCAGGACTTTCTGGATTTGGCTGGCTCCTGAGCCGGACGGATAGGGCGACGGGCAGGCGGTTTACGCTTTCTTCTCTCGGGATGCGCAATGCCGCACGAAGATCGGGTCGCAGCCTGACGGTGGCCGGTCTTCTGGCCTGCGGTTCATTCATGGTGTTCTCCGTTTCATCCATGCAGGAGGATGTGGTGCTATCTGCGGATAGGCGGGACTCGGGAACCGGCGGATTCCGGTTGATGGCCGAGTCATCGTATGCGATTCCCGACGATCTGAATACAGTGAAAGGGCGCCGTCGTATCCTTGTGAATCCCGATCGTTGGCCGCAGGGTGTGGAATTGGTTTCGGTAAATGTTCATGAAGGTGACGATGCGAGTTGCTTCAATCTGAACCGCGCCCAGATGCCGAGGTTGCTGGGCGTGCCGACGGAGGTGTTTTCGAGTCTGGGTGCGTTTGTCTCCTCGAAAGGTGAAGATCCGTGGCAGTTGCTTCAAGCCCGACAACCCGAGGGAATCATTCCCGGACTGGCCGCGGATATGAACACCGCGATGTGGGGGCTCAAGAAGAAGACAGGGGTTAAGGATGGCGATCTTCTGACCTACCGTGATGAGCGGGGTAACTTCTTCAAGGTGAGGCTTGTGGGAACGCTGCCCATGTCGGTGAGCGTTCTTCAGGGAACCGTCCTGATCAGTAGGGAGGCGTTCAACACCCGGTTTCCGTCATCCGGCGGTTACCGGCAGCTCCTCGTGGACGTGAAGCCTGGTCTTGCCCCGGCCTTGCTGGATGACTTGCGGGAGCGCCTTGTGCAGGCGGGGTTTGATGTGACGCCCACCGTGCAACGTCTGAAGGATCTTCACGCAGTGGAAGCGTCCTATCTGGCCATGTTCGTGTTGTTGGGTGGACTTGGGCTGGTTCTCGGCAGCGCTGGCCTTGGTGTCATGGTGCTTCGGAACGTCTTTGAACGACGCGCCGAAATCGGGATACTCAGGTGCATGGGGTATTCTCGCCCGGCCATCATGCGAATGATCCTTGCGGAGCACTGGCTGCTGTTGGGCGGATTGGTGGTCGGTGTTGTGGCCGCGGCGGTGGCCGTGTGGCCCAGTCTGAGAACTCCAGAAGTGCATCTTCCATTCATCGCGATGGCAGGGATTCTGGGAGGGATGGTGATCGGCGGCGTTCTGTGGACCGCCATCGCTGCCAGGCTTGCGCTGCGTGGTGATCCGCTGGCGGGGCTGAGGAACGAGTAGGGGCGCTCCCTGATCGTCGGCCATGGAAGGCACAACGTTGTTTTGCGGACTCGTGTGCGTCCTTTGTTTACGGCTCGCCCGGAGAGCTCGCCCCA
>CAZWPN010000081.1:0-14356 GCA_964635275.1 uncultured Victivallales bacterium
CCCGTCCGCCACGCACGGCATGGCGCTGGCGCCGGCGCCAAACTTGTACGCATACGTGTGCGGAAACTCCGTCTTCCACACCGTCTTGCCGTCGGCGGCATTGACGCACAGGACGATGTCCACCAGGCGCTGTTCGCTCTTCGGCACGCGGTTGACGACCTCCTCCCTGAGTTTTCCGGCAATGCCGTTGTCCGTCAGCCACTTCTCGAACACCTCCTGCGTCTCGAACTTCCGGTCCTTGATCTGGACCAGCTTGTCCAGCATGGTCAGATCGAACGAATCCTTCTTCCGCCGCAGGCGCTCGCGGGCGACGTCCCCGAAAGCCTTGCGCTGTTCCTCGGTCAGGTTCGTTTCGAGCCAGGTCGCGATCCACTTGTCGAGATTCCCACCGCCCAACGGCGCCAGTTCCTCGCTAACCCGTGCCTCCTCGATCTTGGCGATCAGTTCTTGCGGCGGCTTCTCCGGGAACCCGCCCAACTGGCGCAAGATCCCCTCGCTGAACGTCCGCGTCGCGATCGGCGCGCTGGGGTCGCCCGACGCAAAGGCATAGACCTTGCCGCCGGCCACCACGGGACTCCCGAGCCCGGCAATCTTATCGCCCGGCAGCCGCTCGCTCTGCCAGAGTTTCGGCGGCCCGTTCTTGGGCCACGCCTCCGCCAGCGGCGGACTCTGTGGCACAATGCCGTCGCGATTTGCCCCCCGCCATTGCGGCCAGTCGCCGGCCACCGCCGCCGTGACGCCGAGCAGCAGTCCCACGCCCAGCAAACCGATCGTCATCCGTTTCGTCTTGTTCATCGTAGTGTTCCTTTCGTTCTTGGTATCGGCTGACGACTACGGCGACGACTACGGCTGACGAGGAGATGAATCCGGAATCGTACACCGTAGTCGTCGCCGTAGTCGTTCACCGATGTCTCATCCCTTCAAAAACTGTGACTGCGACACCTGACACCTGTTCACTCCGCCAATGCCTCATAGTAATCCGACACCTGCTGCCGGAATTCCTTGGGGAGCCGATTCACATACTTCTGGAATACGGCGGCGCGATTCCGCCGCTCCAACGCGTTGATTTGCTCCTGGCTGAGCGCAACCGCCTTGCCGCGTTCACCCGAATCGCCTGGCGGCGGAGGCGCATGCGTATCCCTCTCCGGCGGTGGGCTCTGGGTCGGACTTGGCGGGCTCGGTGGCATCGGGCCTGTGGGAACCTTGCCCCCACCCTCGACCACATCGCCCATGTCCCGGATCTTTTTGGAGAGGGTGGGGTCCAGCTCCAGCAGCTCCTCGGCGTCATCCGTCGGGGAGTTTGTTGTCAACACCTGGACTTGCCAGGGGTATTCAGGCAAGTCGGCCAGCGCGATCGGGGGGAGCGCACTGATGGCCGTGAGTGCCTCGATCGCGACCATGAGACTCGTGATCGCTTCTTCCTGCTGCACAATGGCCGGATCCTGCCGGCTCTTGCCAAGTTCCTTTTGGGCCTCCTTCATCGCGTCTTGTGCTTTCCGTACGGCAAATGCGGCGGGGGTTTTGGACGCCTGAGCGTTGCACGCGCTGAGATCCTTGCCGATGTCCGTCTGCCGCGCCTGCATCCGCAGATGTCGGTCCTGGAACTGTTGCGCGTTAGCCTGCTTGACTTCCTGCTGAAGCTGCTGCTCATCCTTGAGGATCAGGCGCAGGTGCTCCATAACCTCCCTGACCGTGGCCACGTCGTCGGTGATCTGTCCGGCGAGCGCCTCGGCTGCCGCATACAGAACCTTGAGCGCCAGATCCTGCTGCTCCACGCTGTTGATCGGCTGGCCGGCTTCGATCTCGCGCGCCGCCGCCTGCAGCGCCGCGTCCGGCCGCCCCTTTTGCAGCGCGGACGCCGCGGAGGCGAACCGCCTCCGTCGCGGCGGATCGGTCTCGTTTCCGGCGGATTCCGCCAGGCGAGGGATGAAGCTTTCCACCTGTTGCAGCACCACGTTCTGTGCCTGGGCGAGTTTCGCGCTCGCCTGTGCGACGCCTTCCGGCGCGATAAGAAAACTCTTGCCCCATTCGGCGGTTTCCCTGCGCAACAACTCCTCCGCCTTGATAATGGAGCGAAGCTGGTTCAGAAGGGCATCCTCGGTCAGGGTCATGCCCATCTCCTTCAACAGGGCATCCAGATCGCGGACAATGATGCTGACTTCGCTGTCGGCGTTTCCGATATGGGACAGGGCGTTCGGCGCGTCCTGGCGCGCCAGCCTGAGATATGATTCGGCCTTTGGCACGTGGTTGGTGTTGAGGGCCGCCAGCTTCAGGTTCAACCCGGTAACGTGCTCCCCGCCGCCTTCACGATAGAGGTCGTTGGAGGCCAGATCCAGCATGAGCATGTCGATCTTGCGGACAACCGTGGACAGCTGCCGTCGCACGTTGCCCTGGCGCCGCTCCTCGGTCAGCAGGCGCCCCTGGGTTTGGAGGAGATCGTCCTTCGATTCGGCAGCGCCCGCGCGGCAAGCGAGAGTGAAGAGCAGTGCCAGGCAGGCGAGAAGGGGTGAAGGAGTGCGGGAGTGTGGGCGCGAGTGAGCCTGTGGGTGTGTGGGTGAGTGAGTGTGTTGTTGTGAGGATGGAAGCGTGCGCATTGCGGTGCGTGTCTTCCTGGCCCTGTCGTGTCCAACCCTGTTCATCTCATAGTCTCCTCAGACACTCCCATGCCCACGTACGCACACACTCCCATACTCCCACACCTCTTCATTTCGGCGCCTCCTGCCCCTTGATCTGCTGGATGGCGGATTGCGAAGTGTGGGCCTCTGTCCAGGCGCGGTGAACATCCGCGCGCTGCTCGTCGAGCTGGTCTGACAGCCAGCGCAGATAGCCCGCCTCGCTGGTGATGGACAGCCTGCGCGCGGCCGAGCGGCTCCAGCGCAAGTCGGCTCCCTCGCGGTTGTCGCACACCTCAAGCGCCAAGGTCACCACATCGCCCTCCTTGAGCTCGGACGTGGCCGTGCTCACGGTCCAGTCGAAGGCGGCTTCAGCTTGCCGTCCCTTCAGGGTCCCAAGGGGCTGCTGCACTTCCTCTGCGTCATTGACGGAGTAGGCCAGCCTGATCTTCGAAAGCCCGTAGTCATCCGTGGCGCGGATGACGAGCCTGATCTTCTTGCGGGCGGTGGCCGGGCCGTCGCTGGTCGGCTCCAGCAGCTTGATGTCTGGAGGATTGTCCGAGGTGACGCGCGCCACGTACCAGACGTCGTCGTGCGTGAAGCCGTGGTCCGCATCTGTCAGACGGAAGGTGTATTTGAACGTGGCCTTGGCCGGGAGCGAGGCGCGCAAGTCGCGGCCATTGGCCTGCAGCTCCATGGGGATCGGCGCTCCCCCTTCGGGAATCAGCAGCGCCGAACGAACGGCCGGCTCGCACCGCAGTTCCCAGGAGAATCGGCTGCCCTCAAGCGCCTCGATGTTCAGGTCGTCGGCCATCGCCTCCTTCAAACCGGTGTAAGCCGGATAGGCGATGCGTACGCGGCGTTCGACGAAGCGAGGCGGCGGAACGGCCGTCACGTGGAACTCGACGGTGCGGTCGTCGCCGATCCTGAAATAGTAGTCCGCGTCCCGGAACACGTCCTCGACCCGGCGCGAGAAGTCCGCGTTTCGTTCCGCGGTCAGGGCAAGGGCGCGCCACGCCGGCTCGCCTGCCGGCCGGACAAAGACGACGCCGGTAGGCGGAATCCGCCCGACGACGCCGGCGGTCAAGGTCACGCTGTCGCCCTGCCGTATGATGAGATTGCCCGAGACGGACACGATGCGGGTCTGCGTGGGATAGTTGATGTTCCGGCCGGCCATTCGAAGCAGGAGTGTTTCGACGTGACGGGGCCAGTTGATGCCGGCCAAGGCACAGAAGAGGAGCGCGCACAGTGCGAACACCGTCGGGCGCCGGAGCTGGGAGAAGTCCACGACCTCGCGGAAGTCGAGTGGCCGGATCTTGTTCAGCGCGCTGCTGCGCATCGCTGCCAACAGCGCCGGCGAAATGGCCGGCGTGTCCGCGTCCCGCAGTTGGACATAGGAGACCAGCAGGCTGGCGAGTTCCGGATGCTTACTCTCGAGTTGCAGCGCAACCCGCACGGCGTCGAAGCGCTTCAGGTGGCACAGCCATTCGTGATAGAGTACCCACAGCAGGACGGCCGCGTTTGCTGCGAGCAGCGGCAGGCGCCAGACGACGGGCCAGCGCATGCGGAAGATGAGGAGCCAGTCCACGGCAAAATCCACCGCCGCCAGGGCGATGGCCCAGATGAGCAGCTGGGCCAGCCCGCGCAAGTGAAAATAGCGACGTTGCCGCCGCCAGGCCTGGCGCAGCTTCCTTTCCACCATATGTGTGTCGGTGTTCACTGATCTATTCGGTTTCAGGTTTCAGGTTTCAAAAGCCTGACACCTGAAACCTTTGCCCTTTCACACCAGATTATCCCTCCGCCTCATGAACCACTCGGCGCCGCAAATCAGCACCAGCAGCACGAACACGGCCGGCAGGTCCCACAGGTTCCGCTCCGTTCGGATGACCTTGACCTGTTCTTTCCTGACGATGCCGTCCGGCAATGAGGCGAGCGTGCGGAACGTGTAGGTCTTTCCGCCCGACAACTCGGCCATTTTGATGCAAACCTGCTGCTGCATGGCCGTCTCCCGCTGCTCCAACGGAATAGCGAGGATCTCGAATTCGACTGAATTGGCGGCGGAGGGCTCATCCTGGGCGGTTCGTATGCTGTAGCTGCCTGGGCTGTCCGGCACTAACAGGCCCGTGTAAAGGCCGCCAACCCCGGTGACGGGGGTCAGAGACAACTCGGCGGCGTCACCCTTTTCCCCCTTCTTTTCCACGCGGACGTTGTAGGCGGAGAGACGGACCGGTTCGTAGGCGTCGCTCAGCACGTTGGCGAAGACCTGCACGTGCTCGCCGACTGCGTAGGTCATGCGATCAGTCTCAAGGGTGATTCGTTTGTTCTCGCCGAGTAACCGTGAGAGGGTCAGGAACTGGATGGCCTGGCCCCAGAACTGCGCATGGTAGACCTCGCCAACCTCGCGGCGAAGCCGCCAGAGATCCTCGGTCCCAACAAACATGGTTTTACCGTTGCCGTATCGGTGCCAAGCCACAAGCGGATAGGCCTTGGAGCGGTCGCTGGAGGACGAAAGCGACAGCAACACGGTGGCGCCGGGTTTGGCGCTCGTCAGTTCGGGAAGGAAGCCCAGGGGCTTGACCGTTTCCCACAGCCGGTCGTTGCGCTCCCGGGGCAGCGTCAGAGAGACGATGCGGCTCTGCTCACCTTCCGGAGTGACCACGGGATGAACCGTATCGGATACGGGCATCCAGCCGCCAGCCCCCGCGTTGACGGGAAGCATCCGGCTGATGGGCGTGTTGGCATAGGTCATCGGCGCACCCATGGGCCCGGCCAGCATCAGGAGCGAGCCGCCCCGGGTCTTTACCAGTTCCTCGATGCGGTCGATCTGTGCGGCCGTGAAGTAGGCTGCCGGAACGTCGCCGAGGATCACGAGGTCGTTCTTCAGGGCGGCTGCGGCGTCCTCGGGGTATTTCGCGACGTGGTATGGGGAGATGGCCGCGAGGTTCGGATCCCCTTGCGTCATCAGGAATTTCACTTCCAGGCGCGGGTCGCGCAACAGGACCCAGCGCAGGTAGCGGTATTCCCAGCGCGGCATGCCTTCCACGTAGAGCACCTTGATCTTCTCGTCAATGACCCTCACCTTGTGTGTTGTGCTGTTGTTGGCCGTGCTGGCTTCGTTCGGCAGCGGCGCGATCAGGATCTCCAGCGTCGCCGAACCTGTTTCCGTGGGAGTCAGGATCAGCTCCTCGAACTGCGTGCCGCCGGCAAGCGTCACGGTCCGATTCTGCGCCGGCTTGCCGTCGACCAGCAGCGTCAGGTCGCACGCCTTCTGGTCGTATCCCACGGAATCCAACTGGATGCGCAGTGGAACTTTGTCGCCGGCAAAGACCACGTCCGGCGCCACGATCCGCCGTACATGGATATCCGGAGGCGCGGGGAGCCCGATGCCGATCGTGTAGACGGGAATGCCCCGCTCGCGGAATCGCTCAGCCACGACCAGCGGATCCTCGCCATGGTTCCACGCGAAGTCGCTGAGGACCACGACTCCGGCGATCGGTTGGCCGGCGTAGCGCGCAACGGCCTCGTCCACGGCCGAGCCGATACGCGAGAGCTGGCCCGTTGCCGTCTGCCCCCGCAGCCACGCCAAGTCCGGACCCTCGCCGCCGCATGGCTTGAGCGTATCATCGAAACAGAAGAATCGAACCTCGCACGCGGCGGCGAGCCGGGGCAGCAGGTTGATGGATGTGTTCTCCAGCGCTGCCTGCGCCAGCTTCAGACGCGGGAGGGAGGAGACCGCCTGCGGCAGCGCCTGGGGCCGCACCTGCCCGCCCGTTTCAACCCTGGTCGTTTTGCCGAGCGCAGCAGCGGCTTCCTCAATATCCTGCGGATCCTCGCGCTTATCCGTGAGGCTCATGCTCTCGGATGTGTCGAGCAGGACCAGCACGGTCTGCCGGATCGGCTTGATCAGCTTGTAGGCGATGGCCGGCCCCATCAGCATCGCACAGAGCAGCGACAAGGCCAGGGCCTGAAAGGTCGTCATCAGGACGCGACGGGTACGCGACGGTACGTTTTCGGAGCGGTATGACCAGACCGCGAACGCGATGGCCCCAGCCGTCAGCAGCAGTGCCCAGACCCATCCCCGCCGGAAGAAGAATTCCGGCTCGGAGAGCACCTCGCCCGGCTGCAACTCCAGCAATTTGTCCAATAGGCGCGTCATTTTGTTCTTGGAGTCTTCAGTCTTCAGATCAGACGGCTTGCTTGTCTATCTGAACACTGAACACTCCCTCCCCGCACTACGCTTTCCTCGCTGCCACCACGTTCCGTTCCTGAACGGTCCGGCTCATATCGCCCCTGCTGCCCTCGATGCGCTTCGTAAAACGCTTTGCCAGCACGCTCTGCGTGACAAACGCCGCTAGTGCCAGCACCAGCAGGACACCGCCCAATTCCCGGCCCACGCGGCTCTCCCGAACAAACAAAGGGAGGTTCACACCGGGTGACAGGAACCTGATGGGCACGCCCGACAACTGAGTCTCCAATGCCGCCTGTGCCGCGATCTTTACATCCGATTCCGTTGGATCCGCATTCACAGCCACCGGCGGCGACACATCCCTGCCATCCTCGCCGCGAAGTACGTAGAACCCCAGGCCTTCCGAACTGTCGGCCGCCGCTACCGCTTGGCCCTCCCGCTCCGCAACCTTAACCGTGGTGTCCTTTCCACTCGGCCCGCGCAGGGTGATCGTGCCGCCGGGAGTCCGCTCGCCGGCGGGCAGGAACACCGGCTCGCCGACCCTGTACTGCTTCATCGCGCCGGCGCGCATCAGGTAGGACACCATCTGCTGCACCAGGATCGGGCACAGCGGCTGGACAGGGAAATCGGTCCACTCTCGGTCCACTGTAGAGGTGAACAGAAGCACGGACCCGCGGCCCAGCCGCCTTTCCAGCAGCAGGGGCAGATCGTTCTCGTTGAACTTGAGTATCGCTTGCGCGCCTGGCGCCGCATTCACCCGGAATGCCTTGCGGAAGCCTCCGGCGTCCAGCATGTCCCGCGGCAGGAAAACCAGGAATGCGGACAACGGATGGCGGGACAGGGTTGGGGCAACGGACCAGCCAGCCGAACCTTCAGCGGGACTTTCCGCAATCACCGTGATCTGGCCAGGCAACAGGAGCTCGCCTTCTTCCCGGAAGACCGAGTTGTACAGATCCGGGTCGACGTTGGCGCCAAGGGAGAAGATCAGCCCGCCGCCTTCCTTGACGAAGGTGAACAGCCGGGAAACCTGGTCCGGCGTCACGTGATCCACGTTGGCCATCAGGATCACGTCGTAGTCCCGGAGCGTTTCCGATGCCAAATCCTGTGGCACGACGGTGGTGACCACCACACCTTCCTTCTGGCCCTCCTTCTTCAGGCGCAGGGCGGCGGACACATAGTCCGTCTCGCTTTCGAACGGCATGCGCCTGCGGTCGCCGTCCACGCAAAGGACGCGAACGCTGGCCGGGATCCGGACCACCGCATGCCGAGCATTGTCGGTAGCGAGCTCGTCGGCGCTCAGCTCTGCGCTTAGCCTGGCATAGCCGGGCGCGTCGAAACTGGTCACAAACGACACAGCCTTGGTCTGACCGGGCGCGATCGTCTCCAGCGGCTGCCGCCCGACCGCCTCCCCGTTGACCGTGAACGTCACCATCGCGCCCTTCCGGGTCTTGGTTCCGGGGTTGCGGACTTCGGCCGCGAAGCGCGCCGCCCCGTCCTTGCGCAACGTGCCGGAGGCGAAGTCGAGGCCGACCAGAGCCAGATTCTCCTCGCCTTCAGGCTGGACCTGCGCCAGGAAAAGATTGGCCAGCGCGGCAATCTGTCGCAGCGAACTCCGGCTCCTGTCGGAAAGCGCCTCCCAGCTCAGGGCCTGGGAATCCGTGATCAGGTAGCACTCCTTTATAGGGGCCTTGAGGTCGCGCGTCAGCTCCTCGAGCCGCTCCAGGCACGACTCCAGGTTCAGTCGTTCCGGCAACACTGCCGCCTTCGTGTCCAGCAGTGCGGACGCCTGTGCGGGGACATAACCGACGGCGCTTTGCAGAATCCGCGGCTGATTGCCCATCAGGACGATCGTTACCGGGTCGCCGCCCTCCACGGTCTCGAGGATCTCCCGCGCCCTGGCCACGGCGCGCTTGAATCGCGAGGTGAATTCGCCGTGCGCCATGCTGTACGAAGCGTCGATGGCGATGACGACACCGACGCGTCGCTGGCCGCCGACCCACTTGCCGGCCTCGCTCCGGAGCGTGGGCCGGGCCAGTGCCAGCGCCAGCAGGAGAATGGCCAGGCAGCGCAGCAGAAGCATCAGCAGATCTTCCAGTCTGACCTGATTCGCTCGGGTCACCAGGGCCCGGCGGAGCAGTTCCATGGCCGCCCATTCCGTCCTGCGTCCGTAGAAACGGTTCAGCAGGTGGATGGCGACGGGCACGGCCACGCCGAAGAGCCCAAGCGCGCCCCAGATCCAGATTGAATTCAGGAAAGCCATAGTGTTCAGGTGTCAGGTTTCGGGTTTCAGGTGTCAGGTGTCAGGTGTCAGAACGACCTCCGGGATTGGGTGGCGATTCGCATGATACGGCAGCTGCCGGGGCTGAAGCCCCGCAGAACTTCCGCCGCTTCAGCGACGTCTTTGATGTCAAAACGGACATTGCTCGGGCTTGAACGTTGTGTGTTGCGTGTTGAATGTTGAATGTTTCGCGAAACACCGCCAACCGGAGGCTGGACTGCCTCCAGCCTCCTGAAACCTGAGACCCGAAACCTGACACCTTCCTCATCTTTCCTATTCCTTCCGGAACACCACGCACGGATCCTGCCAGTCCACGCCGCACGGATAGAGGAGCTTGCCGCCGAAATCGGCCTTGAGCGTCAGCTCCTCGCCCGCCGGCAACTCGATCGAAACGGTCACGGGGCTGTTGGTGCACAGCAGCGTTCGTTCATAGGCGGTCGCGCCGGCGACCCGCAGGCTGATTCGCACATCGCTGCGCGATTCGGGGATTGGAGTCGCCACGGCGTGGAACCAGGCCTTCCGGCCTTCCCGCCCCTGCAACCGATACCGCGCGGCGGTGATCGGCAGCATCCGCACGGCCGTCAGGCAAACCGGCGATGGCTGGCGCGGCTCAAGGCCGGTGCGATAGTCAAGAAGTCGTGGCGCCTCGGGTGAACCGGCCGGCCCACGCGCCTCCACATCGCCGGCTGCCGGCGGTCCGAGCCGCATCAGGCCGGGCGGGGACCGCAGGATATAGCGCAAAGCTTCCCACGGAACCGACACCGTGCCCAGCGAGGCGTGCCCCACCTCCACGCCGTTCGAGACCGGGCTCAGGCGACCGCGGAAGACGCTGCCATCGATCAGCCCGATCTCGTCCTCTCCTTCTCGGGGAATGGAGCCGGCCGGCGGCTTGAACTGGTAGCGGATGATTCCCTGGCGCGGAATCGGCAACACGCCGAGCGGACAGTCGATTGCGAGCGTGCTTTCCCGGATCCATAGGATGGTTCCAGGAATTGGATCGCCCTTCTCGCGATAGAGCATACCGCGCATGCTCGCGGCAGTTGGGGTGATCCGGCGGGTGAAGTCCAGGGTTGCGATGGATTCCGCGCTGATCGTGCGCTCGCCGAACAGATCTCCTCGAAAGGAGAGCGCGTTGGTCTCCAAGCCAAGTATGCTGCCGTGCCAGATTTCGCCGTTTGACATTCGCACGGACTGGACGGAGCTGATCGTGTTTGCCCCCGTGTCGCGAACGGCCGTCATAACGTCGCTGAGCGGAACGGCGGCGCCGGCAATCCGCAGGCCGCCATCCGTCATTTCGATCGTTCCCTCAAGCCTGGCGCCGACAGTCTGCACCGTATCGGCGGTCGCTCCCCACGCAGAAACAAGTCCAACCGCAACGGCAAGCCACGCCCTCAAGGGAGGTGCACAGTGAACAGTGCCATGCCCGGCAGCAGCGGCACTTGCCCGATTCGCAATTGTTAATTGGCACGTTTCAATTTGCATTCTTATCACTGTTCACTGATTACTGTTCACTGCCCCCCGCATCCTTCACTTCATCTTTCCAGCCATGGATCGTTGAATGAGGTAGCCGGCGATGGCGCTTTCAATCGGCTGCCGGGTGTTGACGAGGACGTAGTCCACCAGCAGCTTGGCGCAGGATCCCTTGATATGGTTGATGAACTTCTCCACCTCGGTCAGGTAGCTGGCGCGGATGCGAACCGGGTCGGATATTAGATCTCCCTCGTTCTCGAAACCCACGAACCGGCGCATGCCACGGAGCGGGAATTCCAGTTCATCGGGATCCATGACATGAAACACTACCACGTTGTGGCCGCGAAAGCGCAGGTGGCTCAGCCCCTGGATGAATTCGTCGGTGTGGTCGAACAGGTCGGAGAAGAGCATGACCACACCCCGCCGGGACATCCGGCGGGCGAACTCGTGGAGAACGCCGGCGATATCCGTGCGCGGCTTCGGGTGCGTTTTCTCCAGCGCGTGGGACAGGCGGGGTAGTACGCCCAGCGAGCTGGTAGGCTCGATGTACTGGCGCAGTTCGCCGTCGAAGATGCCGATGCCTACCGAGTCATGCTGGTCCACAATGAGGTACGCCATGCTGGCCGCCATGAACTTGGCGTATTCCAGTTTACTGATCTTGCCCGAGGCGTAGCGCATCGAAGCGCTGGCATCCACCAGCAGGTTCGCCGTGAAGTTCGTTTCCGCTTGGAACAGCTTGACGTAGTAACGTCGGGCGCGGGCGTAGAGCTTCCAGTCAATGCGGCGTGTCTCGTCACCTGGGACATACGGCCGATGCGCGGTGAAATCCGTGCTGAAGCCGCGTATTGGGCTACGGTGCATGCCCACGCGCATTCCCTCCACGATGTGCCGGACAACCACATCAAGCGGGCCCAGCTCGGAGAGAACCCCTGGGTCGAGATATTTAGACTGCCGTGGCGCGGCGCTTGGGCTGGACATCGTAGAGTTTCTCTTCAAAGGGGATGCTGTCGAGGAGCCGCTTGACAATCTCGTCGGCGCTCACGCCCTCCGCGTGGGCGGCAAAGTTGACGCCCATCCGGTGGCGCATCACTGCCGGAGCCAGCGCCCGGATGTCTTCGATGGCGACGTGGAACCTCCCGCGCAGGATCGCGCGGGCTTTGCCGCCGACGATCAGATGCAGACAGGCGCGCGGGCTTGCACCCCAGGACACCCACTTATTGACCAGGTCGGGCGTTCCCTCCACGCCTGGTCGGGTCGCGCGGACCAGAGCGGCGACATAGTTGAAAATGTGATCCGCCACCGGCACGCGGCGTACCAGGTTCTGCAGCGCGAGTATCTCCTCCTTGTGCAGGACGGCGTTCAGATTCATGTCGGGATCCGACCGGGTGGTGATCGTCTTCATGATCTGGAGTTCTTCGTCCAGGCTGGGGTAACCCACCAAAATCTTGAACATGAACCGGTCAAGCTGGGCTTCCGGAAGTGGATAGGTGCCTTCCTGTTCCAACGGGTTCTGCGTGGCCAGCACGAAGAACGGCCTGTCCAGCTGGAAGTCATCGCCGCCGGCCGAAATCTTCTTCTCCTGCATGGCTTCGAGCAGGGCCGCTTGAGTCTTGGGCGGCGTGCGGTTGATCTCGTCCGCCAGAATGATGTTGGCGAAGATGGGGCCCTTGCTGAAGACAAACCGCCGCTGGCCCGTTTGAGGATCGTCCTGCAGTATTTCGGTTCCGGTAATGTCGGAAGGCATCAGGTCCGGCGTGAACTGGATGCGCCGGAACGACAAGGAAAGAGTCTTGGCGAGAGAACTGATCAACAGTGTCTTGGCCAGTCCCGGCACACCTTCAAGAAGTCCATGACCTCCGCTGAAGATCGCGATCATGACCTCGTCAATCACCTGATCCATGCCGACGATTACTTTCTTCAACTCGGCCTGAACTCGATCGCGAGCGTCGCCCAGCAGTTTTACGGCTTCGACATCATCGGCGAGAGGATCGAATCGCGATTCCACGGCTGTATTCGCGTTGGCTTGCATTCTTTTGTGTCCTTTCTGTTGAGGTCGTGGCATGTCGACACCGCTCTAACCCGGGAGAAACAACCAACACGAGGCGCCACGCCTTCGTATTCTGCGCGGCATCATACCGCGCTATGAACAATTGCCTGCAAAGATCGCTCAAATACACGCCATTGTCCACACTTCTCGCTTCCCCTTCTCGTTTCCCCTGCAACCCTCGTAAACCCGTGACCTGTCGGCTGATCGAGCAACTGGTTGGGACCGGTACGAGCATAGGGTCGAATTGCTCCGAGCCCGTGGGCATATCCTTGGCAGATTCAGTCCCACGTAAAGTCCTATCTCAGGACGGAGAGCAAGCAGGTGGTTCACGCGGCTACGATGCCGAGCGGCGAGATATCCGCCACTACCAGCTTGGCGAGAGTGGAGTTCCATCGCAAAGGGGTTGGCCACGGCCGGCCGGATCGGGTAGAATGCGAAAAGAGCGCGGATTGTGGCATCAATATCCTCGTCGAAGACAGTTGTCTGGCTGAGTTCAATAGAGAGGGGATCGCTATGACATCGTCTGTTCAGCAAGACCTTGATGGGCTCAGGCCAACGCCGGTCGGAAGGCGTTCTCTGAACGCAATCGAAGCAGCGGGGCGTATTGCCCCATCCGCCCGCCAACTCGCCTGGCAGACCATGGAGTACACCTGCTTCATCCACTTTTTTGAAGCGGACGCCGCCGATGCCGATCAGTGGGCCCGTGTGGCACGAGACGCCGGCATGAAGCTGGTGCTGCTGACCGCAAAACATCACCGGGGCTACTGCTTGTGGCCGACACGCACGACCGAGCATTCCGTGCGACACAGTTCATGGAAGAACGGTCAGGGCGATGTCGTTGGCGATCTGGCCGCAGCCTGCCGGAAATACGGCTTGAAGCTGGGCATCTATCTTTCGCCATGGGATATGCACGAACAGTCCTATGGCACGCCCGCCTATAACGATTTCTTTAAAGCCCAGTTGCGCGAGCTGTTGACCGGCTACGGCAAAGTCCACGAGGTTTGGTTCGACGGCCACTACGGCGGCCCGGCAGGCGGAAAACAGAACTACGATTGGAACGGCTACTATGATCTGATCCGCCAGCTTCAACCAGAAGCGGTGATTGCCATCTGCGGCCCGGACGTGCGATGGGTCGGCAACGAAAAGGGCTTTGCCCGCGAGTCGGAATGGAGCGTGGTGCCGGCGGGTGCGTTTGATCACGAGAGCATCAGGGACAATTTTGCCAACTTCGACTTGATGGCGCCAGACCTGGGCAGCCGCCCGCAAATCGAAGGCGCCAGCCAGCTGATGTGGTATCCGGCGGAAGTGGACGTGTCGATCCGGCCAAGCTGGGACTACAAGCCGGAAGAAGACTTGAAGGTCAAATCACTCCGCGAACTGTTGGACATCTACTACGGGTCCGTTGGCCGCAACTCGGTGTTGCTGCTCAATCTGCCGCCCGATCCGAAAACAGGACGGATCTCCGACCTCGACATTGCGCGGTTAATGGAACTGCGCGCCGTGCTGGATGCCACGTACAAGACCAATCTGGCGCTGGGAGCGCACGCCTCCGCATCGCATGTGCGGAACGGCAACACCAACATTTTCGGCGCCGGCAAAACCGTGGACGGCAAGCCGGACACCTTCTGGGCGCCGGACGAGGGCGTTACCACGGCCACGCTGGAGTTCGATCTGGGCGGCCCCAGGACCTTCAATCGCGCCATGCTGCAGGAGCAAATCGCCGAAGGACAGCGCATCGAGGAGTATGCCGTCGACGGGTGGCA
>CAZWPN010000082.1:0-14344 GCA_964635275.1 uncultured Victivallales bacterium
ATGCACCGGAAAGCCTTCAGGCTGATAGCGCTCATTCGCCATTTCGGGAGTCAGTAGATTGAGCATACCGGCATAGCTGCTCTTGTCTAAAGGGTACCTCTTGGCATAAAATGAATTGTAGCCGTTGGGGAATGTGGCCGGTATCTCGCCTCCGTCGGGCGGTTCGGCGCCGCGCGCCCAGAGCTTGCCGGGTTTCATCCCCGTCGGAATCGCGGCGGAATTGGTGATGCGATAAGGCAGCTGGGCATCTGCGGCCGGATCCACCTCCTCGTGAATCACCATGGTGGCGCCGCCGACTGTAATTCGTTCCTTCACGGCACCACGCTTCTTCTCCGGCTGGAATGCGTAGAAACCATAGGTTTCCGTGCCGCCCGAGCCCACAGAGAAGGGGCCTTCGGCAACATACAGCATGATGGAATCATAGGCCAACAGCTGCACCTTCGTGTCCGGTTTCACATCCGGACACGTCGTCAAGTCCCACAGCACCGTGAGTTTTCTGCCCGACGCGGTTCCCATCCCGTGATCGGCCCGGCGCACGAATACGCCGGGGCGCACCTCGTTCGCCTTTCCTTTGCCGGCGGGAATCCCGTCGCCGGGTACCAGGAAGTCGAACTTCGTGTCGCCATCGGCGGTCCAGGCGTGGTCCCCCTTGTTGCGGAAGAACGTCAGTTTCGCGCCGGCGGGAGCCTGGCCATAGCCGGTCGGATTCAAGACCTTGTCCGCTTTCAGGCAGACGTGCCGCCACCCTCCCTTCACCGGGTCGTTCTCGGTGCGGAACTTGAAGAAGACCCAGACGGCATCGTGGTTGACTTCGGTCCGCCAGGAGCCGCCCCAGGCAAGGTCGAACTGGATCACCGCCGTCGCCGCATCGCGCGGGATCACTGTGACGTTGTTGATCCAGGCGTGAACGGAGGAGTCATAGCCTCCGATGGGCGGCAGGTCCGTTGGCAACATCACCTGCGCCTGCGCCGAGGCTGCGGCAAGCGCAAGCAAACAACCGAATGCCTGCCACTTGCTTGGACTTGTGCATTTTGCTTTCATCGTTGCTTCTGCCTTGTTCGACCGAATCGATTCAATCGACTGAGTCGATTCTTTCGACACCTGAAACCTGAAACCTCTCCCCTACTGCGCAAACACAAACTTCGGGTAGTTGCGCCGCACAAACGGTTCCGTCCGCTCCGGCGACCACTGGATCCGGCGGACCTGCGGTACCGGCACCAGGGTGTTGCCATCCCGCTTCACCGTCATGAACCCGTCGTTGTCGAAGAAGTTGAAATAAAACGAGCACTCAACTCCGGGAGCCGCCCCGAAATCCGCGAATGGCAGGCGGAACTCGTAACGGGTGACGCCGGCGGCTTCGTCACGCTTGATGGCACACTTGGCGCTCTTGATGAGCGTTTCGTTCGGGCCATCCCACTGCTGCAACGCGACGCCGTTGGTGGTCAGGGCGGCGCCGATATTCCATTGGGCGCCGTCGATGTTGACCAGGCCCACCTGCATGCAATCGCCGATGTAAATATCCGTGCCGGACTTGTCATTGAGATGTTTGTCGTCGCTCACTTCGCCGGCGACCAGGAGCGCGTCACCATCCGTCGCCACCCATGCCTTGGCGCTGAAATCCTTCGGCCCGTGCCACCAGGTTGGCGTAAAGACGGTGGGGTAGCGCTCATGCACCGGAAAGACAAAGACGGGGCTGTCGGCGACTGCCGCCGGCTTCGCGTCCGCCCACTCGTCGAACGAGCCGTCGAGCTGGAATGGCTTGGGCAACTTGGTCAGGCGCGTGGCTTCCAAATCCAACTCCCCGGTGACCGGCCCCACGCCTGTATCGCCTGCTGGCGAAGTGCGCGCGCCGCGCCAGCCGGCCAGCGTCCAGCACGCACTGGGCGAACCGGCGGTTCCCATCCAGCCGTGCCGGTCGGCATTCGCGCTGGACGGACTCATCCGGCCGCCGATCAGCAGATGGGTGGGCACATGCGCAGCGCCATAGAAGTAGTCATTGCGGAGAATCGCGCCACGGATATCCGCGGGCCAGTCGCCTGGCAGTTCCGGCGCACCGCTGCCATGCGTGCCTTTGAACCCCCGGCCGATCGCGCTGGCGACCGAAACCGGCCGCTCGTAGAGGCCGGCCATGGCGGTCCCATCCACACCGTAGCAGGAGGGAAATGCGTCGTTCGGAATGGCCGGCCTTATGCCGCGATAAAACTTCTCGTATTCCAATTCCGTCGTCGGCCTGAGGCCAGCCCAGGCGGCAAAGAAGGCGCCATCCGTATAGGAGATCCATCGGGTCAATGCGTCGGGGTCGGGGGCCGTGTACTGGGTGTTCGGCGCGGCACCGGTACGCTTGATATCCATGCCGTGCCCATGCTCGTAGAAGCGCGGCTTGGCCTGCGCATCGGTCAGTGTATTAAGGAACTCGGCATACTGACCGGCCGTCGGGACAATCCGCTTCATGCAGTAGAATGCCGCGTAGCCCTTGGGAAACGCCGCGGAAATCTCGCCGCCGTCCTCCGGAGTGAGCCCCACCGCCCAGAGTGCGCCCTTCTTCTTGCCGGTGGGAATGGCCCCCTCATTCTCGATCCGATACGGAGGCTGATCCTCCCGGCTCACCCCCACAATCCAGTAATCGACGTCACCGCCATTCCTATAAGGGAGAGGCATCAATGTGTCCTTCGGTTTGCCGTTGTGCTTGTAGAACCAGTTTTGCTCCTGGCCGCCCGATCCCTTGCCGGCATACTTGGCCGGCAGGCCGTTTCCGCGTCCGACAACGAACGCCCCCTCGGGGATGAATACCATCTCGATGCCAATCGCCTTGACCGACGCCTTGGCAAGATCCGCAACACCCTTGATCGATTTCTTATCCAGGATCGCCGTCACCTTCTGAGCGGACGTCAACCCGTCCCCCGGCCCGGCGCGGCGCACGATCATGCCCACCCGATCGTCCGGAACGACGAACTCGAGCGCCGTGCCGCCCTTGGCCTGGGTGAAGCCGGTAGGATTCAAGACTTTGTCGGCCGCCAGGTTGGCGTGCTGCCAAGCGGATTTCTCATCCCCGCGCACCTTGAAGAAGACCCAGACGGCGTCGAAGGCGTTACCGTACCGCCAGGAATTCGTCCATGAGATGTCGAACGTGACCGTCACCGTGTCCGCATCGCGCGGTGAAACGCTTGCGCTCTTGATCCGCAAGCCCTCCACCACCACCTGGGGAGCCTCAACCACGGCATTGGTCTGATCCTCCTCAGGTTCATCTTTCGTGGCGGCCGCGACTGCCTTGCCCTTGGCCTCCTGCGCCAACGCAGCTCCCGCTCCCAGCAATACCCCGCAGACCACTATAACTGCCACCTTGGAATACCCGCCAGCTTCACGCCACCACGTCATAACCCGCTCCTTTCCAGCATCCCCAATCAGCCCGAAATCTCCGGTCAACAAACGACATGACTTTTCGCAACTCGACAGTAGAGCACTATTCAAGACCGTCTTCAATGTGATTCGGTCCGAGTGTCGTGATTCGGTCCGAGTGTCGTGATTCGGTCCGAGAGCAATAGGACCAAGACGCTAGCAGGAAGCATTCCAAACGCACACCCCCCAGCTACGAGACATCTTAACCACTTCCATATTAACACGTTCCAAAACAGAGCAACTCGCCAGACCGTCGGCATCCTACTGCACTAGGCGCACAGAGCAACCGCGAGTGTGTTCGGATGTACTCAGGACAACGGCTAACCAAAGTTTGAAGGCCGAGATCTCAGGCTCGCGCCACAGGGGCAACCTATTTCAGGTTGGGACTCCGGCGTCCTTCCTGCTCGTAAGCAGTCAGATCCACCACGGGAGGCGACTTCATATCCAAGCCGCGCGACAGCGTGGGAGATCCTGCGGCTTCATTGAAAGACGAAACGACGCTTCGCCCTGCTGCTCCGACAGGCACTTCCTTTGGCTGACTTTCTTCCGACACCTTCACGTCGGAATGCCCTTGTCGGGAGTAGTGCGACTCAAGCGCTGCCACGATTCCAGAAATGAACATGAAGGGTTCCACGATCCTGGTAATCCAGAATGTTGTGGCAGCAAAAGCGTGCAACACCAAGGATACTGTGCCGGCCACGTAGCCGATCGCCAATCCCTTGTGTAAGGGATCGGATGCCGCCACTTTCAACCGCACCCCCATTCGCACACAGGCCACGAGCATAGCGACCAGAGCACACAAGCCTACCAGACCGGATTCAACGATTGTCCTTACGAACTGGCTGTCGATGATGCTGCTCGGCAGTCCGGAGCCCAAGAAGGGATGCACCTTGAGCGAATCCCATGCCTTCGCCCAGACATTGATCCGCTCCATCGACGAGGAGTCAAGCCCCATGGCCCCGCCGCCTGAGAACGTCATGAGCACACGCGCAATGACTTTGTCCGGCAGCAACAATGGGGAAAGCACCACGAACATTCCAAGGCCCACAAGAATCGACATCCGTCGCGCTGCAATACCCAGGGCCAGGATCATCACAAGGCAGGACACATACGTGGTGCGCGATAGAGTAAACACGATAGGGACCAGGACAAATAGGGACAGTCCCCACCAAAGCACGCGTGAACGGACCTTCTCGGCGTGGAGCGCCATCGCGATAACGATGCCCAGAATGAGAGTCAGGTAGCCACCGAGAGTCGTGGGTTCGGGATTCCCCTCGAACGGAGCTGTCAGGCGCCGCAACGTGTGCACCTCTGTACCTGGAATCTGCAAGTACGCATATCCCACGATACCCACAAGGACCAGAATAATGAGATTCAGATAATCAGCAATGTCTCGCGGATCTTCAACCGCGTTGACCGCCAGTAAGTAGATGAGGAAGAACTCACAGGCCTTCAGATTCCAACTCAAACTCTCGAATGGCTCGACGTATCCGCGTCCGATTCCGTGCAAACTTGCGATCGCATTGACGAGGACAATGGCTATCAGCGGAATCCCAAGGCGGCCGATACGGAACGTGCGCCGGAACTGAGGCAACAACATCCTCGCGGCAATGGCAACCAAAAGCACAGGAAGCAGCAATTCCTCCCCACGCAGGATAAGCCCCGAGGCGACTCTCACCTCGGGCGAGAAGAGCATCATCACGAGCAGAAGAAGAACGCCAAAGAAAGTACTTCTCAGAACGGCAATGACCGCGAACACCCCTATGGCCGATGCGGCAGCAAGGGGGACGCCGATGACCAAGGCTGCGACGGCAAAGGCAACAACTCCAATCGCAACACACAACCACACGTTTACCTGACCGGATTTCGGACTCGCAATTCCATCGATCAAGCTAAGTTTCACACCTATGTTTGTCCGTGGTTAAGTGGTACGAAGGGTTGCTGCCGACTGCCGCACTCATTGGATCTTGCCCTATTTCTGGTTCGAGTCAGATCCGTACCCGTATCTATATCCGTACCCGTACCCATAGCGGGTACGGTCAGGCTTAATGTCGTTCAAGATCACTCCCGTGATCTCGTACCCCAGGCTGCCGAGCACATCCGCAGCCAAGTTGGCGACACGAATATGCGTCTTGTGTTCCCTGATGATCATACACCTGAGCGTGGCATACGCCGCAAGAAGCGAAGCATCCGTAACAGCAAGCAGAGGTGGCGCATCCACGAGGACTATGTCATAGTTTGAACACGCCCACCCGAAGAACTCCTTGATACGTTCTCGTCCAAGCAACTCCGAGGGCCGATCGGTCTTGCTCCCGCAAGGTATGAAGTGCAGGTGCGAAGAAATATGGTGGGGTACAACATCGTCACGGCCAGACACAATATCGGAAAGACCTTCCCTCTTCTCGATGCCGAATGCCACGCGCAGCCGACCGCGTCGCATGTCTGCGTCTACAAGGAGAACATTCAAGCCGAAGTCCGCAAAACTGTGGGCTAATCCCATTGAGACCAGAGACTTGCCCTCCCCGCTTTCCGGACTCGTGATGAGAATCGTCTGCCCCCCCGCCTTCTTCAGGGCAGAGACCATTGCTGTTCGCATCGCTCGAAATGCCTCGGCAGTGGGAGAAGACAAGTCCCGTCCCAACTGAACGTCCATGGCCGCAGAAGCGCTGACTATGTGTGGGATGGCCGCTATCACTGATCCGGGAAGTGATGAGTCAGGCGTTGACGCAGACACAACTTGCGACTGGGCATGGATGCGGAACAGCGCAAGAAGAACCCCACCAGCCAGCCCGGCCAGTGCCCCGAGAAGCAGATTCATCGCTACGTTAGGTGATGTTGGCTTCCGAGGGATCGATGCTTCCTCCAGAATACGCGCCGTCATTGCAGGAGTGTCGCCAATGAAATCTATTTCTTTGATCTTCTCCAGGAGCATTTCCTGCATCTTTCGCGATACGGCAAGATCCTGCTCGCGCAAAGTGAACTCCACCTGGGTGCGATCCTCCCTCTGCTTTCGCATCCAATCCGACAGGGCGCGATCCTTGAGCCTCTCAATTTGTTCACGAAGCATATCTCGCTTCACCACAAGCTCCACCATCTGGGGATGTTTGGAAAGATATCGACTTGAAAGACGCGCAATATCCAACTCTGTTCTTGCAAGATCATCCTGAAGGGGACGAATCTCCAAGTTACCCCTGGCCACCGCTTCCCGAAGGCCAGATCCATCCACTCCTGTGGCAGAGTTGGTCGGAACATCTTTCAGCGCCTGAATTTCTGCGTTCTTTTTGAGGTCCAGCAACTTGTCTGCGGCATCCTTCAAGCGCACGGTAGCCTCATCCGACTGTTTCTTTAGCATCTGAAAGGCCTTCTGCGCACTGGATGCATAGGTTTCCGACACATAGGCAGCGTACTCGCTTGCGCACAAGTCCGCAGCTAGAGCGCAGAACTCAGGGCAGATACTCTTTGTGCGTATGAAAAACACCCTTGTCCTGAGTGTTATAGAAACTGAAGAACTGCCCTTAATGACGGTCTTCAATGATTCCGGCGTGTGTCCCTGCAAAAACTCAGAAAGGGTGGGAGGAGAAGCCCTCGCGAACACTCTGCGGATCGCTGTGCGCAAGCGTGCACCGCCGCCTGCAGCCTCCAGCCCGCCTGTGCTCTTTACCTCCGCTGCGCTCAAAGACTGGCAGCGTTCGCGCATCTTCGTTGCGATCCGAAGCGCCAGAAAATCACTCTCCAGAAACCGAAGCTGGGTGTGCATGAACGCTTCGTCCCAGATTGTGCGCGCATCTCTTGCGAGGACACTCGCTGTCTCGGTCTTTTCGAGCGCAATCTCCGCAGAGGCTTCAAACACTGGAGTGCTCAGCCGCGAAGCCAGAAGCCCTACCCCTGATCCGAAAAGAAGGAGGAGCAAAACGATAAGCCAGCTCCTGCGAAGCACTTGCAGGTATTCACGTAAATCGACGGGAGATTGGCTGGGCATTTTCTTCCCTCAGAACCATCGCTTGGGAACAACCACAATATCGCCGTCTTTCAGAGGAATGTCATTCGACCGTATGCCCTTGTCGACGGAAGTGAGGTCCATCTGCAGCACTACAGTCCTGCCCTGCTCATCACGTATGACGCGCACGTCGCTGGA
Organism: uncultured Victivallales bacterium; assembly: GCA_964635275.1. GTDB lineage: Bacteria > Verrucomicrobiota > Kiritimatiellia > UBA8416 > CAZWPN01 > CAZWPN01. The sequence goes on from CAZWPN010000082.1 coordinate 7,532, forward strand.
ATCACCGAAATCAGCCACTCCACCGGCACTGTTCAGAGCCTCCCACACGGTCAACCCATCCGTTAAAGGGACTTTGCCCGGCTTCTTGACTCTACCGGACACCACGATCTTCCCGCGGACCTTGGCCACAACAAAGACCTGATCTCCATCATTAAGCGCCACCGGCTCGCTACCCTCCCACGCCGAAGTCAGGCGGGAGAGATTGACAACCGTGGGTGGGGGCTCTAACGCCGGACGCCCCTTCTCGGCAGGCACCTCACGGTGCCTTACGATGAGCGTGACATCTGAGTCGGTAGCCTTGAATCCCGCCTCCGCCAAAAGAGACAAGACCGTTGTGTCCGCCTTCAAAGGAAATACGCCTGGCGATGAGAGCATATCCCCCATAACAGAGATCTTTTTAGCCACGACGAAGATCTGGTCACCTGCCTGCAGTGCTGCGGGCTCCATGCTCTTCCAAGCTGAAGTCAGAGCGGACAGACTAAGAACCACGGGGGGGGCATCCACGGACTTCTGCCCCTTTCCCGCTTGCACCTCCTGCCGACGAATCACAATAGTGGCGTCCGAATCAGTCGCCTTGAAACCGGCTTCGGTCAAGACCGCCAGCAGCGTCGAATCCTCCTTGAGCGCATATACACCAGGGGCAGTGATCATCTCCCCAAGGACTGACACGCTTTTACTGCCATACGTTACGATGTATGCAGCCACCTGGGGTTTGATAATGTAGTCCTTCTCCAGCCGCTCCCGTATCATCTGCGCCAGACGTCCAACATCAAGCCCGCTGACCTGAATGACGCCCAGCATGGGGTATACGACGGTTCCCTCCTGGCTTATCTTGAACAGACCTGAGAGGGATGGCTCGTCGCCGACATGAATTTCGACCGCGTCTCCGGGACCAAGCGTATAAGGACCGGTTCCAGCCGACTCGGCAGGTCTGCCGGTCATCACCTGAAAGACGCATACCGCTACGAATGGCAGCGCACGAAGTCCTCTCATCTCTGCGGCACCCCTCAACCCAAGGCCCATAGTCTCTGACGCCTCATCAAGGGCGTTGCCAACACCTACACCCCGCGGGTAGATCGGTCGTTTGCGGTCTTATGCCGATCCGTGATTTCAGTCAAGGCAACTTCACTTCGTGCTAAAACTTCGCCGGTACCCGAGGTCCGCCCGAAGGACCAGTGCGAGAGAGTCATACTGATACAGCTCGTCGTCGCCTCCAGCAGATGTGTCGTAATCCTTGGCAAAGCCGTGCTGATAGTTCAAGCCAATGCTGACAGCACTCGCTACTTTGTAGTTCACGCCCACTCCCAATGTCACGCTTCGCTGATCGGTTGCCTTGGCGGCCTCCTCGCCGGAATCGTTGCCCGACACGGGGGCCAGATGTTCTTCCTTGTCTGCACGCGCCTGCTGATATGTGCCCGACAGGCCAAGAGAAGTCCTTCCGAACGTATAGTTCCCGCGGAGTCCTGTGCGCAGCACTTCCATTTCCCTGTATTCAATCTCCAGATTGTTGATCAATGGGTCTGTGGCGTCAAAGACCGCCCTGTCGACCAATGGGGTGTTGTATACCATAGTATCCGTGACCTGATAGGAACTGGCCCATGTAAACGAGTACGGCGCTCCCGACGGCAGATACTGCACCGTTAACCCACCATAGGGTGCATCCGTCTTCTCTCCTGCAGATCCGTACACAAACTCATAATCCCTGTGCGTCTGTCCCGCGCGGACGTGCACAGTAAACAACGGAGCTAACGGCCACTCGCAGTGGATCCCGTACGAATAGAAGGTATGGGTCTTCGGGTTGGCATGTTCTGGATTGACAATTTCGCCATCCACCTGATCCTTAAACCGATCATTGCCCTCAAAATCTCGCTGGCCACCTTCCAAGGCGAGGCCCAAGACGGGATTCCGCCCGGACCATGCAGGAGCAAGGCGCGTATCCAAGGTCAGCCCCACAGCATTCTCTGTCGAGTCAAAAAGCGGCTGATCGGTATCCTGCCAGAGCATCGTGTTGTTATAGCTCAGCTTACTGCTAAATGCACCAGCTCCGTATGCCCCACCGACCCCAGCCCTATTGTAATAGAACCGCGGATCCTTGATGTCTTTATCGATGTTGGCAGTCTGAAACTCATCCGAAAGCTCAAACGACAATACGTCGGAAGGGCTATACCGGAACGTCCCCTGCACAATAGGCTGAATCGCCGTACGCCCCTCGTCCCCGTTGCCTTCTTCATCCAAAATGACGGTGGACATCGCCAACTTCATCTTCCCGCCGAAATACAGGAATTCGTTTACGGGCGCGTCAAATATGAGACTTGGATCACAGTTAAGAACGATGCCAGCTGACAAGCCGCCGGATTCACCGCCCTTGCTATCTTTCCGATAGTAGGGGTTCGAGTGCGTTCCGACTCCGACATCCAGCCGTAGTTCCCACCCGGAATCAGACGGCTGCTCAACCGCCGCATCCGCCGCCGCATCCGCCGCCGCATCCGCCGCCGCTACGACGCGGGGGCTCACCAACGAGACAATCAAGCCGAGGAAAACACAATATCGCAATACACTCACAGCATACCTCCTTTGCACCATCTCTCCACCAATACCTGGTTAACGAGACCTCACATCCTACCGCAACCAATTCGGCGGCCGCGTCGGACTCACTGGCTGTCGCTCATTCATTTCCTTGAGCGCCTCAAACGCCTTCTTAAGCGCTTCACTTATCTTCTTCAAAAGTTCCGCCCCCGACATGCCCTCATTCGATTCGCTTTCCCCAACCATCCGCTTGTATATGAACCTAATATCTTCCTCCTGCAATCGATTGTCGAGCTTCCATCCGCCAGCCGGAACGCACCCGAGAACTGCAAGCTTCTCAGCGACATCAGCCAGTGTCAGCGTACCATCAAAAAAGGAATCTATCTTCAAGTCCTTTCGTAGTTGAGAAACAAAGTAGCCCTGCGTTTCCTCCTTCGGAATTGTGTTCTCCGAGCCTGCCGCAGGAGCGCTCGGCGCATCCGCTCCCATAACAACAGCCGCACATCCGATAAACAGCGACAACACCAACGATGCCACAATACGGTTCATGATACACCCTCCGGTTAATCCAACCTCCACTCGAACAGCATTTTTACACGCGGCTCATTATCAGCTTCTCGCGTCTGCATGACAACAAAAAAAAGAAGGAAGAAGAAAACGCATTCTAATGACAAGCTGTACCGGCCTGCGCACAGGCCATTCTGCAACAGCGACCAATTAGCAAACCCTTTGACCGCGGATGTCCCTGCCCTACTGAAATCCTGGCAGCACAGGCAGGCTCACCGGCTCCTTGTGTTTCTCCAGCAGCGCTTTAAGCCTTGTACGTGCGAACATCTCCTCAGTGCCAGTGCGGGGAACGCTCTTCCGTATCGACGCGCTCATAAGGATCAGATCACCACATTCGGCAGGCAATCCTTCAGAGATCTTCTCGAGCTTCGCCTGTTGTTTTAGAATCGCTTGGACCAATTCATTGGGCTTCGATCCGGCTATCTTGAGCTCGCAAAGCACCCCATTGAAGTCGCAGACCTTGGCGCTTGCCTCAAACTCCGGCCCAAAGTCAGCGACCATCTCCCAGAAACGGCTTGCCGCGTCTCTGAAACCGGCGGCCGCATCACCCCAATCCTTTGCCATGAACGCGTTAGACCCTGCATCGGTGGCCTTGACGCCATCGCCATAACTCGCCTTACGGGCCTTCCAAAAGCGACTGGCAATTTTACCCATGGCGACCTTACCAACCTCTCGAACATAGGGATCACAAAGGCCGGCTAAGACGGTCCCAAAGGCATCCATTTCCGCATGGTTCATAGCGATCTCAAAACTGCCAGTAACCCACTTGGGACCATTGGCATCCCACAACGTGCTCAACCTTTTGTTGTCGCTCCACATCTTTCTGATGCCATCGGCCTGACTGAACCACTGCAGCAGGGCGGTCGCATTTGTAGCCTCCTTAATGCCTTGATCCAGCCCAGCGATCTCATCCATGACAACTTTCAAGCGGATTTCCTCTTCCAGGTCGGCCACTACCAAGTCCGTCACTGGCTTCCACCAAGGGGGGTGAAGTTTTCGCCGGAGCGCCGCGATCACCCGGACTGGATCCGGCCCCTCACCAGAGATCAGTTCGTCTCGGACTTCTTTCAAATCACCGAACTTATTGATCGCCCTCATCCATGCATCGGCATGCCTGACGTCCCAGAATGCTTCAGCGCGATGCCCCCCGGCTTCCACCTGATCCAACCCCTGCAGGAAAATCAATGCTTCCTTGACCGAGCGGATCTCAGCAATCCTCTGGGTGTTTCTTTTCGACAGACTGCTGTAGACTATCTGTGTCAGACCGAGATCCTCAACGCTCTTCCAATGCACACTCCCCTTACCCACCATGCATATAGGGTCAGGGGCGCCGCCGAACAGCAATGCTGCAACGCCCATGAGATTCGCGTCTCCTCTGGCTCTGCCATCCCACAACTTGTCTACGTCTGACAGGCAACTGATATATCCCCACCCGGACCAATCCTTGCCTCTCGGCGCCTTGGCGACTGCTGTTCCCTGACGTACTAGTGTGTTCGCCAATATGCCCCAACAGCGTTCTGGTATGCCAGCTCGCAGCGTTGCTTCCAGAGACTCGGCACAACTCCGGAGTTGTTTCGAGGCTGCGACCGTCGTAAGCGGGTCAGCACCCGTATCTTTCACAAGGGATTCGATCTTACCCAGAAGCTCCGACAGAGCCTTGCTATTGAGGCCAGCAACTGAAGCCAACAACTCGGGCGCATCCTTCGCCGCCAGACTCAATCCATGAACGTCAGATGCCTTTCCGGTCGAGATGTATTCATTCAATAGGGCACCCAGGTCCGCCCCCGCCCTGTTTTTGAGCACCTCGACAAGCGCACTGCGCGGAGCACCAACCATTCCATAGTCGACCCATCGCCTGCAAATGGCCATCCACTGCATGTCTTTCGTGAGTTCAAAGACCTCCTCAACTTTGTTGGTAGGATCCAACACCAGCTTACGAGGGGTTTCGGCACCGTACCGGTTAACCACTACGTAATCCAACGTAGCTCCCCACCGCAGGTCCTTGGGCAACTCAGTGTTTCGGCCTCCCCACGCCACGCCCTGCATAAGAATCTCTATCTTATCGCCAACCGAAATGCCCCTCAGGTCACACCATGGGCGCGCCGGCTTCTGGGGGTCAAACACCACCACCAGACAGGCCCCTGAGGAGAAGCGCAGCATGTCTTCGATGCGCTGGTTCACCATGACAAGATAGTCTGGCCCCAGAACAGAAAGCCAGGCACCTTGGATCTTCTTCATATCCGCCACCTTGGTGTTGTTATCAACGCCTATGGCTCTCCACAGGTCGGGCAGGAGATCCAGTTTTACCTCCCGTCCAAACCGTACACCTTTTGCATTAGTCACCTCGAAAGCAACGGTCTCACCCCATCGGCAGCCGGTCAGGATCAGTCCATCTGTCAGGACAGCTTTGCCTTTAAACACCACGCCTTCACCCGCCTTGCCATGCGCAGGGCGCACCTTCGGCCACCCAACCGATCCCTGAGCAGGTGGTTGGATAGCCAGGGAAACGGCGGGCGGCTCTAGCATCCGGCCACATTCCAGCGATGCCGTTGCGCCCAGGTAAGGGCTCCACTCCTTCAGGCGCTTCCGAGCCTGAGCCTCATCGCACCCGGCCAGTGCAATCAGGTCTGCCATGCCTGTGTCGGGCACTATCAGAACGGCATTGGTTGCTCGCCCTCCATTCGCCTTCCGAATCTCAAACTCAACCTTTTCGCCCCACGGGATCCCGACAAGCCTCACTTCCTCCCCGCAAGCCAGTCCGTCCAGTTCCCGCCCGGAAAGCCAAACGCTGCCACCGTGGCGCAGTTCCTTGGCCAGCACGGATGGCCAGTCAGGATGGTTCGGAGCAACCACAAGCACCGAAGCAGGGCTGATCATTTCATCAAGCATGGCAATGTAGTTGGGCGCGAGGAAGTTAGCCCACTTGTTTCTAATGTCCATCAACATTTGCCTGCTCGCATTTGCGTAGACGCCTGACGCAGTGAGGGGGGCCAGCAGTTCCAGCAGTCCCAGTCTCAGTTCCCTGCGGAACTCGACACCACTCGTGTTGACGGCTTCATAGGTTATGTCACCGCCCCAGAGGCTGCCGTTTAGTTCAACGGGCTCCGCCCCGACATCCTTTCCCGTCACCCGAAGGCGCTCGCCCGGCGACCCTCCCCGCACCGCCTGCGCTCTGGGCCACCCGGGATGCTCCCGACTCGGCGGCAGTAGCGCCAGCGAAATGACTGGCGGCAACAGCATTGCTTCAAGCTCTCTTGCCAATCCATGCTCCAGATATCGACTCCACTGATCAAGACGGTCCCTCGCCACGCCGATCGCACAACCGCCTAGCACTACGAGCCCCTCTATGCCGCCGGGAGGAACAAGATCGACGCTGACATTTTCGCTGCTGCCATCCACCCATCTGACCTCGATTTCAGCTCTTTCGCCCCAGTGCTTATTGGAAAGCTCCTCCGATTCGCCCCTTGCCAACTCCTTTCCCGAGAGCCAAATACTCTCCCCGGGGAGCACATCTTTCAACTTCACGATTGGCCAACCGGCATCGACTCGCCCTGTCACTACAATGTCATTAGACATTCCTTTCCGAGCCCTTTCGCGAAGGTCCCGCAGTTTAGGAAGAGCTGTCTCTTCCCACCATGCACTCTGCGGATCGGCAGTCGACAGATCACTGACCTTCCGAAATACTTCGGCCACTTCCGCTAGGTAATTGGTGGTCTGGAC
>CAZWPN010000083.1:0-2509 GCA_964635275.1 uncultured Victivallales bacterium
ACGGCGGCCGTGGCGCACAAGATGGGGCGGCGGTACGTCGGCATGGAGATGGGCGAGCACGCGGTCACGCACTGCGTGCCGCGGCTCAAGAAAGTCATCGCAGGCGAACAGGGCGGCATCTCCAGCCTCGTGAACTGGCAGGGCGGCGGCGGCTTCCGCTTCGCGCGCCTGGGCGCTCCCATCTTCACGCCCGACGGTGCCATGCACCCGGACATCCGCTTCCCGACGCTCGCCGCGCACATCTGGTTCTCCGAAACCCGCACCGCTTGGAAGCAGAGTGGCACGGGCGTCCCGCCCGTGTCAGCCACGCCCCTCCTGGGCCTCCACAACGGCGCCGCCTACTACCTGCTCTTCAACGGCATCCTGGGTGACAAACGGCCGCTCGCGGGCAACGTCTTGAATGCGGTCACGTTCCGCCACCTCCCGCCGCACGCCGGCCCCAAGATCGTGTATGGCGAGGCCTGCCAATGGGGGCCGGACCGTCTGCGCCGCGAGAACATCGAGTTCCGGAAGATCCCGCACGGATTGAAGGTGAGATAGGAGCGACTATGACAAAGAACGGCGTGCACATTCCAACCGCAGCCATTGCCGCCCTCTGCCGAAAGTGGCACGCGACGGAGTTGGCGCTCTTCGGTTCCGTCTTACGTTCCGACTTCCGCGCGGACAGCGACATTGACGTTCTGGTCACGTTCGCCCCAGACGCCAAGTGGGACCTGTGGGATCTCGTAGCCATGAAGGATGAGATCGAGGCGCTCTTCGGCCGATCCGTGGACCTGATTGAGAAACCGGCAATCCGTAACCCGATCCTTCGACGGGAAATCCTCAGCCACAACGAGGTGGTCTATGCAGCCTGAGGCACGCGATCCGGTTTGCATCCTGGACATGCTGAACGCCGCCCGCGGTGTCCTCCGCTCATTGCGCGGCGTGTCGCTCGCGAGCTACCAAAGCGATCAGGACCTGCGCCATGCCGTGGAACGTAAGATCGAGATTCTGGGAGAGGCGGCGCGCCGTGTCTCAGACGGTCTCCGCGAGAAACATCCCGACATCCCTTGGCGCGCCATCATCGGACAGAGAAACATCTTGATTCATGGCTACGATCAGGTGGATGACGAGCGGGTGTGGAATCTGGCGGACAGGCATATCGCACCGCTGATTCCCAGGCTCATGGCCATCCTGAACGATTTGGGTTTCCCGGACGAGGCCCGATGAAAGCCATCAAGTACCAGCAAGACACACTCGCCGCCCTGCGCCAGTACCTGTCGCTCGCGCGGACCGCTGGTCCCAAGGCGGCCTTCGCCGCCGCCACCGCGTCACTCCCGCCTGCCATGCGCCGGGACTACCTCACGCTGGCCGATTCCATGGCCGACGCACCCTACGTTTGCCTCCGCCTGCCCACGGGCGGCGGCAAAACGTTGCTGGCCGCCCTCTCCATTGCCATCGCCGGCAAGGAATACCTCGACCAGGATTACCCCCTGGTCCTCTGGCTCGTCCCCACCAAAACGATCCGCAACCAGACGATCAAAGCCCTCCAGACGCCCGGCAACATGCATCACGACGCGCTGGAAACGCAGTTCAAGGGCCGGTTCCGCGTCCTCTCCGTGGCGGACTTCGATCAGCTCCGCCCGCACGATCTCGGCGCCCGGGCGAATATCGTGGTCAGCACGCTCGCCACCGCGCGTGTGGACGATACCGAACTGCGCCGCGTGTACGCGCACAACGAGAACATGGAACCGTTCTTCACCGGCGTGCCGGACTCGACACCCGGCCTGGAACGGAGCGAGAAGAAGAAGGGCAAGCCCATCAAGTTCTCGTTCGCGAATCTCCTGCAGCTCTGCCGGCCGCTGGTGATCGTGGACGAGGCTCACAACAACACCTCCGAACTCAGCACCGAAGTCATGGGCCGGATCCGCCCCTCGTGCGTCATCGAGTTCACCGCCACGCCCGCGGCCAACAGCAACATCCTCTGCAATGTCACCGCCGGCGACCTGTACAACGCCAGCATGATCAAGCTCCCGATCGAACTCACGCAGCACGCCACCTGGCAGGAAGCCGTTCACAACGCCGTGCAGGAGCGGCAGAAGCTCGCCGAACTCGCCCGGAAGGAGAAGGACTACATTCGGCCCATCACGCTCATCCAGGCCGAGAACATAGACAAGGAAGTCACCTGGCAGGTCGTTCTGGACCATCTCCAGACGGATGAGTCCATACCCCGCGAGAAGATTGCCGTCGCCACGGGCACAGAACGGGAACTCGACGGCGTGGACCTCTTCTCCCCGCAGTGCCCCGTTGAACACGTCATCACCGTCAAAGCCCTCAAGGAAGGGTGGGACTGCTCCTTCGCCTACGTGTTCTGCTCGGTGGCCACCGTCCACTCGAAGACCGAAGTGGAGCAGATTCTCGGCCGCGTGCTGCGCATGCCTTACGCCGAGCGCCGGTCGCAACCGGCGCTCAACCGCGCCTATGCTCACGTCTCTTCCACCAGTTGGCCCTACGCCGTGCAGCAACTGCG
>CAZWPN010000083.1:2519-14339 GCA_964635275.1 uncultured Victivallales bacterium
CAAGCCCAACGCCTGCGTTCCATCGACCAATGGCAGCAACTGCGCGACCGCCTGGTGGACATGGGTTTCGACGAGATCGAGGCCGAAGATGCCATCCGGGAGCAGCGCCCCAAACCCATCCCGCAACTGGGGCTGCAGTACGAGTCGCGCGACCCCCTGGCAGGCCTTCCGCTGTTCGACCTGACCGTAAGGGAAGCGCCGGACCTTTCGATCCTTGAACCCACCGAACAGCAGTTCGTACAGGTCCACAAACAGCCCGACGGCGCCACCACGCTTACCGTGGACACCCACATCCCGGATGTCACCTTGCGCAAGGTGGAGAAGCAACTGCAGCCGAAGGAACGCGCCGCCCTCCGGGAGACCCTCGCCATCCGTCGCCGTCAGGAAGCTCGCGAACAGGCCCCAGCCCGCAAAGGCCAGTCCCTGGTCTTGCCGCAACTCTGCCGCACGCTGCCAGGGGAACTCGAGATTGTCGAACAGGACAACCTCATTGGCCCCGAAGGCTGGAATCTGGCCGATTACCCGGCCTTGCTCACACCGGCGGAGTTCTCCACGGACATTGAGGCCAAGCGCTACGAGATCGGGCTCGAAGGCAAGCGCATCGTCGAGCGCTTCCTCGGCGCCCAGATGACCCTCGACCTCAAACACATGGAAGAACCGTGGACGGAGGACTTCCTCATCGGCTGGCTCGTTCAGCACATCGAGGCCGCGAATGTCTCCGATCGCCAGGACCTGACGCAAATGGCTCTGCGGGATTTTGTCCGTCGTGTTGTCCGCAACCTCACTGGCGACCGCGGCCTCACCCTCGCGGACCTCCAGCAATACGCCTTCACCCTGCACAAGGCTGTGGATCAGAAGATCCGCCGGCACCGCGATGCCGCCTTTCACAAAGGGTTTCAGCAACTGCTGGCCTTGCCGGCATCCGCGGTGCGAACCACGTTCGACTACGCTTTCACCTTCCCACCCGACGGCTACCGACCGCACTGGTTCTACCAGGGTTCATTCCGGTTCGCCCGCCACTTCTATCCGGAAGTCGGCGAACTCGAAGCCAAAGGAGAGGAGTTCGACTGTGCCGTGGCCATAGACCAGTGCCCCAAGGTCGAGTACTGGGTCCGCAACCTCGACCACGGCCCGTCCGCCTACTGTCTCCCCGTGCCCACCGGTCGGTTCTTCCCGGACTTCGCCGCCAGTCTCACCGACGGTCGCGTCATGCTGGTGGAGTACAAAGGCGCCCTGCTCGAAGGCAAGGCCAGCGAACAGGCCAAACGCGACATCGGCCGCCGCTGGGACGCATGCAGCGATGGTAAGGCCATCTTCACCTGGGCCGTGAAACAGGATGCGGAGGGCCGCGCAGTCCCGGATCAGCTCAAGGCCAGAATCGCAGGCGCTTCATGACCACCGTGCGCGCGTTCATCTCCTACTCTCACAAGGATGACGACCTCCTCACCCAACTGCACGAACATCTTGCGGCACTGCGGCGCCAAGGCCTGATCGAGACCTGGACGGATCGCAAGATCCCCGCCGGTGGCGTCATTGACGCTCACGTGGATGCCGAGGTTGACAGTGCTGAACTCTATCTCCTCCTCGTCACCTCCGCATTCATCGACTCCAACTACTGCATGGACAGGGAATTCCTTCGCGCCTTGAAGCGTCACGAGATGGGGCAGGCGATCATCGTTCCCATTATTGCCCGCGAGTGTGACTGGGACATCCCCGAACTCAGGAAGTTCAAGGCCCTGCCCAAAGACGGCAAGCCGATCATTAGCCGGTACTGGCACACCCCCGACGAGGGATTCAGGAATGTTGCCGAGGGCATCCGCAGTCTCATCCTGGATCCTGCGGGCTTCGCTGGCGCCGACACGCCACCCAATGGCAAACAGAAGAAGGAGAAGTTCCAGCCCGACGAAAGGCATGTCACCGTCGAACAGCGGGCCGAGCTCAATAGACTCTGCGCTGAAGTCGTCGATCGCCTCACCGTCCGCTATGCAAAGGGACCCGAAGACGCCGCGAAGAACGCGAAAGGCCGCTCGTTTGGCATCGTCTGGAGTCAGTTCCACGACGAGTTCGGCACCAAGGACTGCGGCCTGCCATCGCTCTTGCGAGAGCATTTTGACCAGGCGAAACAGTGGTTCCTCCAGTACAGGGCGAGCAAGGACAAGAACTACAAGCGCGAAGACCCGCAGAAGTACCGCAACACCCTCACCAAAGCCATCAACACCATAGCCGCCAAACTCGGTTGGTCCAGACTCGAACTCCACGCTTTCGCGGCACAGAAGGTCGGCTACGAGCGCCCCGTTGAATCGCTGCGTGATCTCGGCAACAACCAACTCGAAATCGTCAGGCAGCGTATCCGCTATGAGGACACAAAGCGGCGCGTGCGGGCTGGCCAAGCGAAAGCGCTCCGCCAACCGAGACTCGCCAAACCAGCACTGCCCGTGGCCAGGCAACTCCTGGAAATGATTTTGGCCAACCCGGATCCTCAGCAGCGGGGACTCACGCTGATTCTGCAGGACAGCCCCGACGGACCTCTTGAGATGTGCTTCTTCCCCAGCACAGGTGCGGCCGACGCGGCTCATTCCGTGAAGAAGTCCATTCTCCGGCCGGCAGTCGAGGAACTGCTACAACTCGGATACCTCCAGCCCCCAGAGACGGACGCGGAGCACAGTGTTCAAGTGTACGAACTCGCGCAACGCGCCGCCCGTGCGACAGACGTTTAACAGGAACGAAGGAATCGGGTATCAGACAGTTCACAAGGCGCCTGCAATGTCGTTCAGGTCTACCGCATTTGACCCGATTGCGCCCACGTTCCATCTTCAGGCTGGCGTCAACGGAGCGGACGCCAATCGTCCGTTCACCCGCAACCGCCCGCACCATGGCATCTTCGACGCAATGCAGGGCAGATCATCCTCGTCAGCGAAAACCGCCTGCCGGTTGACCCCGCGATTGAGCGCGTGATGGCACACCGCCCGTTGATCGCCCCGCCCGACTCTTGGCATGTCAAGACCCTATGCTCAGTCCTTCTCGCAATCGGCCCTCTGCCAGTCTGCGCATGTTCGGCCCTGGCCGGATTTGGCCGGATTCCGCCTCAGTTCGTCCAATCATCGTCGCGCGGTAATCCACGCAGAAAACTGCAAATCAAAGGGTTACGATCAGACGCCAAGAAGAATCGCTCCGCATCGCTCGCCGCCGTTTTGGCCGGTCTCGGCCGGATTAGTCGCCCTTCCATACGACGTCCGTCCGACGGAAGACCGTCGCCGGACCCTCTCCCTCACGCTCCAGAAACCCGGCCTGCTCCAGTTCCATGAGATCGCGGCGGCCCTGCCGCTCGCTCACCGTCAACCGCTCGCAGTACTCTGCCGTCTTCATCAAACTCCCGGACTGTATCTCCTTGAGCAGCTTCCGCTGCCGTAGGTTCAACCGTTCGGTGTCGCCGGGAATGGTTCCCGCGAATAGGCTCAATGTCACGCCGCCAGGACCGGATTCCCACTTCGGACCGGGCAACCGCGCCGCCTTGCATTCCTCGATGATCTTCTGCGTGCCCCGGCCGACACGCTCCATATAGCGCCGCAGATAGAAGACGTGCGCGATGTCCGGATTACGCAGGATGGAAGGGTGATCCTTCTTCAAATCCCCAAGCCTGATGCCTTCCGGAAGAGCGCCGGAGTTCCAGATCACGAGGCGGTTGGGGTACAACCCCACGGAAATACCGCCCTCAAACCCCGCATAGTCGCGGTGAACGAAAGCGTTCACGAGGCCTTCCCGGACGGCAAACTCGGGGAACGCAGGCCGCTCTTCCCGTTGCAGCCGATCCTTGGCGAAGACCGCCCGCACCGGCGTGTGCTGCCGGATCAGATCGAACACAGCCTCCATGCACCGGAAGGCATGCCCTTCGCATATCCGCCCATCTTCAAAGTCCCCGCCTTTGTCCGTTGCGTAAACCGCCACGCGCACGCGCGTCTGTGGCAGTCGAAGGGAAGGGCGATTGCCAAAGAGGACATCCCCCGCATTCGTCAGTTGCATCTCTCGGCGAAGCGAAAGCGCCCCAAGAAGATCCTCCAGGTTCCCACTCTCCTCCAATCGCAGGTTCCGTTGCTCCCGCGCCTCTTTCACCACGGCCCGAATCGCCTCGCCGTCCAGATCGTTCACCCCCAAATTCGGAGAGAGCCTGCGCTCCCAGCGCTCTGCCTCGGCATACGTCTTACCCACTAGCGCTTGAATCGCCCCTGCATCCGCCGCCACCGTGGAACCAACCGTGGCACTGCCCTTCCGAACGTAGATATTCCCATTCACCACATACGGCCGGTCCTTGCCGGCTGGAACCTCAATCAACAGAAGCCGCTCACCACGCACCTCCTGAACCGTCGCCGCCCAGAACGCGCGCGGCGTGATCTTGTCGGTTATCTCCAGTTTCAACTCCCCGATCCGCGCCTCATCCGCATCCGGCTCAAGCTCCAACACGAGCGTTCCGCCCTCGGCATTCAGAAACGCGCAGATCGTCGCCGCGATCTCCTCTGCGCGCGCGCCGGTCCGCTTGTGTTCGAAATGCAGGGATTCGATTCGGTTCAGAAGGGCACGCAGTCCGTTGTCGCTCATTGCCCTCCTCCTTGCCGGTGCGGCGCTTTCCTGGCCTTAACACCAATCTGCTTTACGAACTCGACAGCCTCCCCGAAGCGCAGGAACTGAGAAACCACAAACACGTTTGCATCATCATTCGTAACGAAGGGCTGAGCCCAGTTGCCCACCCGATCCTTGAGGTCCTTCTCCGCCTGAGTCACCGCATCATACATATCGATTACACGTAGGTTGCCGACCGCAACTTTACTTACCAGCCTGAGCGAACTCCGTTTGGCCTCGTCTTCAAACCCAAGATCCATCAGGAGACGCCGCGCGAAGACCAGATCGCGATGTGCCAGGAACCACCGCGGCTTGTTCAGTTCAAGCGCCCTGAGCAACTCGCGATGGGTGATCGAGTTCTCACCCGTTTCTTTGTCCAGCCCGCTGCCGTATCGAGTGGTTAGAATCCCAAGAAACAGATCGCAGTTCTCGACGGCTGCCAGGCAGTTGTCGAAATTCGACTTCTCGGGATCAACGGGAACGGTGCCCTTGTGCGACATCCAGACTGTGAAACCTGCGCCGGACAGGATCGCGAAGACCTGTTCCAGCAGTTCTTCAATGCCATACACACATGACGAAACCATGATCGTAGGGGGTCTTGGTTCCATCTCGATTTTGTCTGGCGTCATCGTTTCTCCCCGTAGAACGGCAGCCCTTGATCTTCCTCACTGCCTGCGCGAGGTCGCGTACTTCTTCGCTCTCGAATTCCCCGCGCGCACCCAGTCCTCAACTTCTGAAGCCTTGAACTTCCGAAGATGCCCGACCTTGTGCGCCGGCAGTTTCCGGACTCGAATCCACCGATGCACGGTGTCCTGACTCACGCCGAGATGCTCGGCGATCTGCTCAATCGAGAACCACGGCTCAGGTTCTCCGTTGCCATAGTAGACCGTTACAGGCCGATTCGGAGTATTGCAGACTGATTCGCAGAGGACAAGTAAGGACCTGTGCCTTGACTTCTACGGGGCAGGCGCAACCCCCGGTCCCCCCTCCTACCTCCAGTACCTTGGGGGCATGAACACGAACGCTGCCCCGCACTGGTGTGAAGTCCAATTCGAGCCCGAGCAATGGGCCAACATTCCGCAATCGGCCGGCCTCTGGCCCGACGGCACGTCCGATCCGGCGACGGAACAACGTCTCCAGACGGCCGAGGAAATCGCACTGATCCTGCACGCCGTCATGGTCACGGCGTTGACGTCACGGCAACGCCAGGTACTGGAACTCTACCACCTTGCGGGCCGTACCCAGGTCGAAATCGCCGCCGCGCTCGGCATCACTCAAGCCACCGTCTCGCAGCACCTCACTGGCAAACAGCGGGGCCGTTCCCATGTCGGCGGCGCTTTTCGCAAGCTGCGCAAGGCCATCCGCAAGGCTGCCAAAAGCCGAACACATCCAGACACCCGGTACGCCCAGATCATCCAGACGCTGGGTCAACTGCTCGATCGCTCGCTCACCCACAGGCGTGCCCGACTGCTGCTCGACACCCTGACATATCCCGAACAAAAGCAGAGGAAATTCTGAGATACCCCCTCAAAAGTGCCTATATTCCTCCCTATGGGTATAGGGCTATGCATCCGTACTCCCGGAGATGCGACCGCATGGAATGGTACAACGCGAAGAAGACGTATGCCAAACGCGCCGCTGCGTACTACCGCCATTCCGCCCAGGAGCGGCAGGAGAACTCCGTCGAGATCCAGCAGGATCAAGTCCGCAAGTTCGCGGAGGACAACAGCATCCAGATTGTCGAGGAGTACATCGACCGAGGCAAGACGGGCCTAATCACGGAGGGGCGCGAAGCATTCCAGCGGATGCTTCACGACGTGGAAACCGGCAAACACCAGTTCGACTATGTCCTGGTGCTCGACGTCAGCCGGTGGGGACGTTATCAGAACACCGACATATCTGCCTACTACAGTGGCCTTTGCGAGATGCACGGCACGCCTGTCATCTACGCTTCGATCGGTTTCGCCGCCCAGAACGACCTCATGCACACGTTGCGGGTCAACATCGAACGTTTCCAGGCCGCCAACTACAGCCGCGAACTCAGCACAAAGGTCTTCAAGGGTTGCGCCAAGATCGCCAGCCAGGGCTTCCGCGCCGGCGGAATGCCCCCATTTGCCTTCCACCGCATCCTGCTAGACGAGCAACGGAACCCGGTACAGGTTCTCGATCCCGGACAGCGCAAGAGCATTCAGAATCAGCGGGTTACATTGACGCCCGGCGCGCCAGCGGAGATTGCCGTGGTCAAACGAATCTTCCGGGCCTTCGTCCAACACAAGAAGACCCCGCAGCAGATCGCCGCCCTCCTGAATGGCGAAAGCATCGCATCCCCCGGCGACAAGACCTGGACCGCCCAGTCCGTGCGCGGGATTCTCTGCAACGAACTCTACGCTGGCACCATGGTCTACAACAAGACGACCCAGCGCCTGAAATCCCCGAGCCACACGAACCCGAGGGCAGATTGGATCCGCGCGGAAGACGCGTTCCCGGCCATCATCGAGCGCGCCCTCTTTCAGTCTGCCCAGGAGAGGATCCGCAAAACCGAAGAGGAACGGCGAACCCGCTATTCCGACAAGGACATGTTGGACAGACTGCGCGCACTGTACACACGCTACGGCACCGTCCGTGCCAGCCTCATCGCCGGGGAGCAGGACATGGTATCGCCGGCAACGTACACCAACCACTTCGGCAACCTGGTCGCCGCCTACCAGATCCTCTTTGCCGATGTCATTGCCGACCGCCGCTCCCAGGTCGTAGAAAGCCTGCGCTCCGCGGTTCCGGAAATCACCGAATGCGAGGACTTCTTCGTCCTGCGCAATTACGTCAGCATCCGCATCCAACCGGTTGTTCCGTACCCCTGCGGCTACGAAGCCGCCTGGTCATTCGCCCCCGATCCACGCCCGGAGATCGACATCACCATCGGCGTCCCGTTGAGCAACGGCGGCACGTACACGGTCCTCGGCTACCTCTTTTTCCCGCGCATCGTGCTTGCCGGGCGGGAAGTCCGCATCGTGAGCACCTTGCCCGAGAGACTCGACCTGCACGCCTACACGATTCCCGAAGCCCTGCAAACCCTGATCGGATGGGAGGAACGCCAGTGAACGCGACAATCGTACCGATGACGCAACGCCAGTACCGCATGATCCCCGTGGACAAGATCACGGTTCTGAACTCTCGCGGGCGGGACAAACAGCAGTTCGCCGAGAACGTGCGCAGCATTGAGGAAATCGGCCTGCTCAAACCCATCGTGGTGAACGGCCGGAATGTCGAGAAGACCGGCCTCTACGAACTCGTCTGCGGCGAAGGACGGCTTATCGCTCACCGACGCCTGGAGAAACCCGACATTGCCGCGGAGGTGATCGATTGCGACCGCAAGAAAGCCCTGCTGTACTCCCTCGTCGAGAACATCGCCCGCGTTCCGCCAGGCACCATGTGGTTTGCCCGCGAGATGAAACGCATGCATGACGCCGGCTTCAACTTCGCCCAGATAGCCACCATCGTAGGCAAGGCCCAGACCTATGTGAGCGACTACATCAAACTGGTCGAGCAAGGGGAGGACCGCCTCATTGAAGGCGTGGAACACGGCCTCTTCTCGATGTCCTTCGCCGTCCAGGTCGCGCAGTCCGATGACACCACGATCCAGAACGTCCTGATGGATGCTTTCGACGGCGGCCTGGTCAACTGCAACACGGTCCCGCGCGTCCGCAAACTACTGGAACTCCGTCTGAACCGGGGCAAGAGCCCCCAGAAGAAGACCGCCACCCAGCCCGAGGCGTACAACCTGAAGGACCTCGCCAAGGAGATCACCAAGACAACGAGGGAGAAGGAAGCGTTTGTCCGCGAGACCAGCCGGAAGGAGAACCGTCTGCTCACCCTGCTGATGGGGGCCTCAGCCATGCTGGCGGACGCGCAATTCCATGCCATGCTTCGGACTCACGATCTCGCCGCGCCCCCAGAACTCAGCGGGAAGTATGGCGTCGACCTTCGCAACGGCACCCAAGGCGACCCAGCAACGCAACAGAAGGAGACAAGGTCATGAACGCAACCGTTCAAGTCAACGGCGTGGACATCCCCCTTCTCCGGCTCACCCCGCTTCGCGAACGCGAGGCGCTCAACACCAACACCCACAAAGGGTTCATACGCATCCGATCGAGCATCCAGGCCATCGGCCTCATAGAACCCCTGTGTGTCTACCCGGAAGGGGACACCTATGTAATCTTGGATGGGTATCTCCGCTTCCGCGCTTGCGGCGATCTGAAGATCGAATCCGTCCCGTGCATCGTCTACAAGAACAAGGAAGCGTACACCTTCAACCGTATGGTCAACAGACTCTCCGCCTACCAGGAAATGCGGATGCTGCGGAAGTCGCTGGAAACGCTCGACGAGCGGACTATCTCCGATGTCTTCGGCGTCCAGTCAATCCGCTACCGGTTGGCCCCCACCTTGGTCGCCCAACTCCACCCCAAGGCAGCAGAGGCTTTTGAGAGCGATATTCTGGGCAAGGTGGCCGCGCGCGAACTCACGTGCGTAAAACCCGAGCGACAGGCTGAGATGCTCAAGGAGATGAGACGTGTCCACGACTACAGCCCCACCTTCGTCCGGGCACTCATCCTCAAGACCCCGCCCGAATTGCGCAACCCCAAACGTAACCCGAAGAGATCGTGGTCCGAGGACAAGACGAAGCGCCGGGAACTAGTCGGGCGCCTGGAGGAGGCGGAGAAGCAGCACGACTTCTACACGAAACTCTACCGCCAGTACTCCGCCGACCTGCTGAAGATGACGTTGTACGTCCGCAAGATCATCACGACGCCCGCCCTAACGGCCTACCTGAACGAACACCACGCGGCAACGCTGGCAGAACTCACCCAGATCGTCACGGAAACGCCCACGGCACCAACGCCCATCTGAAGCGTCATGTCCTTCGGTCCGGCCCGTTCCTTCGGGCGTAGGGGCGCCCTTCAGAACGGGCCTCCGCTCTCGCCCCCTGAGTCCGCCTCACATCCGTGCGACGAGATCCCGCATCCGCCCCTTGTCTGCTTCGGTCGCAGTGCCCGCCGCTGCCTTCGCCGCCAGGGCGGCGAGTTCATCGGCAGGCTTCGTCTGCGCTACCTTGCCCGTCAGAATGCCGGGCAAGGCATCGCCGAGTACGGCCCGAAAATGCTCCCGGTCGGGGCGGAAGTAGTTCTGCAGGACCACTTCAACCGTCTTGTGTCCCGTCACGCGCCGGACCAGTTCCATGGGGACACCCGCCGTCAGGGCCAGTGTCACGAACGTCGTCCGCAGACTCGGCCAATCGCGGATGCTCGCGCTCTTCTGACCGTGCGCCCGCCTGGCCCGCGTGATGCGAGCCACGGCTGCCGTCAGGCCCGGGCCCTGCGCCTCGGGCATGAAGTTCTTGCCAGTGGCGTCCTGTACGAAGTGCAGGTCGGCTGACACGGTGGGCTTGGAGTACCCCGCCAACAGCTTGATCTGTCGGACAGACTGTCCGCCACAGTAACGGCGCCAGACGTCGAGCATGCGGTCCCGACGCGGCCCGTCGGGAAACCTCTCCATGATCGCGGACCTACCTTCCTCCTCCAGTTCGGCCGCCGCAACGCGGGGTGGGGGATCCGCCTGAAGGTCGCCCTCAAAAGCCATGGCCACGAGTTTCTTGAACCGCCATGTCAGGCTTCTCGGCTGCGTGCGCAGCAGTGCCGCGGCCTCGGGAAATACCAAGCCGGTCTTGTCCCGCTTGCGGTGCTCGAGAACCGCCCGCAAGGGACTGAAGATGGGAATCTCCACCTGTGCCCCGGTCTTCGATGCTTTGGCGGTCAACATGCCGCCGGCGAGATCCACATCGGCCCACCGGAGCCGGCACACGTCGCCGCGGCGCATGCCGGTGCAGGCGGCCGTCACGATCAGCGGGTACATGAACTCGTCGCCACGGGCGACCTCCAGCAGGCTCCTTAGCTCATCGGGAGTAAAGGGTTTGCGATGCACCGTGCCGTCGACGCCGGCTGTGCGGCGTCCCACGAAATCGCTGAAGGGGTTTGCCGCCCCAACGGGCAGGAAACGGCTCATGGCCTTCGATATCAGGCGGATGCCATACTGGGACGTGCCCCGCGCCAGTTTCGCACGCAGTTCCTTCACGAAGGCGGCGGCGTCTGTCGGCGTCACCTGGTAAAGGAACGTTGCGTCGGCGCTCCGCTGCTGCATGAACGTCGTGAAACGGCGGAAGTGCGCATCGCAGTTGCCCAGATGCCCCTCACCGGCCGCGACTTCCCGTCCCATGTTACGCCAGCGGTCGGGGAGTTCGGCAATCCGGGTGTACTCGACCACGCGGCCGGTCTTCGCTTCGATCAGCCGCTCGGTCAGATGTTCCGCGCGCCCTTTGTGTCTGGCCTCCTCGGCATGCCCCTCGAGAGCCTTCAGTGCCAGCTTCCGGCTCTCTTCAAAATCCTCGTCCCCTGGCTCAGCCACCCGTCGCGACGCCGGCGGGTTGCCCTGCACCTTCACGCCCAGATTGACGACCTTCCGGCTGCCGTCAGCGTCGGTATAGACCCCATACCAGCATTCGCGTAGAGTCCCGTCCCGTTGGGTTTTCAGCATCAGTGCCATGGCCGCTCCCTCCAAATAGAAACATTGGGAGCAGCATAGAACAATCTGAACAGACGCGCAACCGAAAAACACCCACAAACGCACCCACAAGGCGGAAAGTGTGTTGGAAACTCATCAAAGACCAATAAACAGCACGGTTCCGCCGCAGCCTTCCAAGCTGGTCACACGGGTTCGATTCCCGTCACCCGCTCCACCTAAAAGCCCAATAAAGGCCAAGTATCATGCCCGGTTGCTGCTGAATGGCGAGAAGTCAAAGGGCGACCGGTCGCGTGCGATCATCGAGGGCATGACCTGCGGACGGGCTCCCGGTTCCAGGGAGATCCAACTGGCGTTCATGCGGGGGACACAGCCGTGTTGACACTGCAGCGCCTGTCTCAGCGGCGGACCTTTCCCCGGTGTTGAAACAGTGGTGCAGCGAGACCGGCCGGCTTCTCGCGGTTGCCTGCCGTTTTCGCGCCGAAGGCAGCACCCGCCAGCGCGCGGACGGGAACTCACACACCCGCAAACGAGGAGAGTGCCCTCATATCGCGGTATCCCGACCAGACAAACCACATGCTACCGACGGGATCCTGAGTCAGTGTTGGCAGAGGGGCGGGAGGTGGATTAGACTGC
>CAZWPN010000084.1:0-14260 GCA_964635275.1 uncultured Victivallales bacterium
ACACTTACTTGGCTACACTTACCCGATTCCTCCTGTTGGCGAGATGCGAGAAAGAAGCGACCGAAGGAAATCGTAATCCGTTCTCGCCGCCCGCTATCGTCCACCGGAAGAGAGGAAGAATCGGCTGACGACGACGGCGACGACTACGGTGGACGAATGAGAGCAATTCCTCTTACACACTCACCGACGTTGACTTCGGATGGACGGTAGAAATACAATAATACGGTGAATAAGAGGATGACGCGGTTGCTGATGGTGCTCGGGGCGCTTTTCATCCTGAGCCTTATCGCCCTGGTGGGCACACATCGCACGTACCGCAAGCTTCATCGGCGTGCTGCAAAGTCGGTGCCCAGTGAGGGATTGGTGCCGCGCACAGCGGCCGCACCGGTGTATTTGCCGGCCGGGTCGCCGCTCGCGGCTGTGCCCGGTGCTCCGCAGGCTGCTATTGTGCCCGCGCCCGCGCCGGTAGAGGTCGCATCAAATCCTCCCCCGTCTTCGGTCCCCGTTGCGAACGAAGCATCTTCCCTGGGTCCCGGTGCTCTTGCCGATCCGGATGTGCGCGCAAAATATGTGCGCCTGTTGGAGCTTAGGGCCGCCGCTGAAAAGGAAGAGGTTCAGCGTCGCGCAGAGCGGGAGGGGTGGACTTCGGCATCCAACGTGCAGGCCGTTCGCGACGGCCGGGTTTTCGAGAACACCACACTTAACTTGAACGCTGGGATTTCCGTTGCCGCGAACCTGGTGCGGCGCACGGCGCCTTACAGTCTCACCGGCGCCGGGGTACGGGTCGGCGTGTGGGATCAGGGCATTATCCGCACGAATCACCAGGAACTGCGCGGCCGGATCATCGTGGGTGACAATGTCGGGCTCTCCGACCACATGACCCACGTCGCAGGAACGATCGGCGCCTCCGGTGTGGTGGCCAGCGCGATAGGGATGGCGCCGGGAGTCAGACTGGAGAGCTACGACTGGAATTTCGACGATTCCGAGGCCGCCTCCCGTGCCATGGCGGTTGCGAACAACACCAACGATGTGCATGTTTCTAACCATTCATACGGCTACGCGGCAGGTTGGTCGTACAACTACTCGCCGCCGCGCTGGTACGGGACGTTTAACGAGGGAGCGACCAACCGTGAGTCGGACTTCTTCGGGCAATACGAGAGCAAGTCGCGGCTCTGGGACCAGATATGCTACGCGGCGCCGTACTATCTCCCCTGCAAGGCGGCCGGAAATGACCGGACGGAGGCGGCACCATCGTCGGGTGCCACATTCCAGTATTACAGTGATAGCGGATGGACCAACAAGAGTTACGTCCCCGGCACCGATCCAGGCAATGATTACTGGGACAACGGCGGCTATGACACTATCATTCTGATAGGCACGGCCAAGAACGTGCTCACCGTCGGCTCTGTTTCCGACGCCGTCAGCGGCGGGCAACGGTCGGTTGCGGCGGCGGCGATGAGCGTTTGGAGCGGCTGGGGGCCCACGGACGACGGGCGTATTAAGCCGGACGTTGTGGCCAACGGGGAGGATTTGTACTCCTCCAGTTCCGGCGGCGACACCAGCTACGCCATAAAGGGCGGCACCAGCATGGCGACGCCGGGCGTAACCGGATGCGCCACGCTGCTTGCCGAGCACTATCGCCGGCGGCTGGGAACTTCGGCGCGCAGCAGTACGCTCAAGGGGTTGCTGATCCATACGGCCGACGATCTGGGTAATGCCGGCCCCGACTACCGTTATGGTTGGGGCTTGCTTAATCTGAAGGCTGCCGCGGATCTCGTTGTCGAGCAATCGCAGTACTCTAACCTAGTGCGGATCGTGGAATCGGCGCTCGATACCAGCACCACGCAGCGGACCTACCGTTTCGTCTGGGACCGGACCACGGCCGTCCGGGCGACGCTGTGCTGGACCGATCCGCCGGGAACCGCGCGCACGACGTTGGACAACACGACCCCAGCGCTTGTCAATGACCTGGACTTGCGCCTGACGGACCCCAACGGCAATACCAACTATCCCTTTGTTATGAACCCGGCGTTGCCGTCTCAGGTGGCAACCACTGGCGACAATGTCAGGGACAACGTCGAGCAGGTGCTGGTGTCGGCGCCGACGTCCGGAGTTTACACGATCACGGTGAAGAAGAAAGGCGCTCTTCAAGACAACCGTCAGGATTTCTCCCTGGTCGTCAGCGGCGGCTCTTATCCTCCGGTGATTCGGCACACGCCACTGGCAAACACGTTGCAGACGACAGGCACATACCGCGTGGATGCGGTGATTGATTCGTTCAGCCCCCTGAACACCAGTGCCGTATGGCTTGCCTGGTCCACTTCCGGCAATCCCGGCGTTTTCACAACGAATGCAATGACCTGGATATCCAACGCGGTATACAGCGGGACCATTCCGGCGCAGCCGTCCGGAGTGAGGGTGTCCTACTATCTGTCGGCAACCACGTCAAATGGACTGACCGGCGTCCACCCCAGCAACGCGCCCGCTGTGTTCAACGTATTTGAGGTGGGCAATCCGGTGGTGTTGATGGTCAGTGGTTCACCGGAGAATTACGGCGCAGTGACGCCGCCCTATGGTGTTTCAACCATTGCCTCCGGCGTGGTGGTTCAGGCAACAGCGTCGGCGTATACCAACGCAGGCGCCACCAGGCGCTGGGCTTGCGTCGGATGGATCGGCAATGCCTGTGTGCCGGCGGAGGGCAGTTCAAACATCGTGGCGTTTCCATTGACGAGGGATTCCTCAATCATGTGGCGCTGGCGTGAGCAGTTCGCTTTGAGCCAGACGTCAGCGCCGGCGGGTGTTGTGAACACGCAGACATGGTGGGACACGGGGGGCATGGCGACAACAGGGGTGGCGGCTGTGCAGGCCACCATTCTCGGATTCACGTACCGGTTTGTGGAATGGCAGGTAGACGGCGTCCGCCGCGAAGATGCACTGGGGGCGGGCGCCAATCCGGTGGCTGGAATCGCAATGACCCAGGCCCGCACCGCATCCGTCGTCTATGTGCGCGCGGATCTGGACACGGATGGCGATGGACTGCCCGACTGGTGGGAGCGGTACTACTACGGTTCGCCGACATCAGCGGAGGCCGGTGCGGACACCGATGGCGATGGCTATCGCAATTCCGAAGAGTACGCGGACCGCACTCATCCAAGGGATGCCGGTTCGGTGCCGGTTGGCCCTGTCATCGCGCATATTCCGCTGGCTGATCCTCAACCGTCTCCCGCGCCCTGGGCAGTGACAGCCGCGGTGACGGACAATTTCCAGGTTGCCTCTGTAAACCTCCGCTGGCGGCGCGTGCCGCAGGCCTGGCAAAACTGCGCGATGCAGACCAATGCCTCGGGCACCTATCAGTCCGCCATTCCCGCGCCGGGTCTGCTCGGTGACCAGTACGAGTACCGTATTGAGGCAACGGACGCCGCCGGCTACCTGACGCAGACCCCGTCGTACTTATTCTCGGTTGCCTACCCGATTACCGATGTCAGTCCCACCTCGGTGTCGAACCGCGTCCTCGTCGGCGTACAGGTGCAGGACATCCTGTGCATTACCAACAGAGGAAACGCCACATACGACTGGACGGTGCGCGCGGTTCAGGTAGGGTTTCAGGACAATGTTGAGAAGGGAACGAACGGGTGGAGCCATTCCGGGACCAACGATCTATGGCACATAGACAGCGCGCGGTCCTTCTCTGCCTCGCACGCCTGGTATTGTGGCCAGGATGGCTCTTACTCAGACAGCATGCACGCGCGGCTTGAACTGCCGGCGCTTTTGCTGGGTACCGGCGCGACGTTGACTTTCCGCCACTGGATGGATTCGGAGATTCTTGCGTTGGGGTCGGTCTACACCTGGGATGCCGGCATCATCGAGATTTCCACCAATGCCGGCATTTCCTACCAGCAATTGACGCCGGTGGGCGGCTACTCGCACAAGATGGTGGGCCATGGGGAATCGCCGTGGCCGAACGACACGCCTTGCTACGGAGGCACAGGCGGCTGGCAGCGGGCCGCGGTTGATCTTTCGTCATTCGCAGGGCGCAACGCGCTTATCCGCTTCCATTTCGGGTCGGATGGCCTGACAGTCGCCGAGGGGTGGTACATTGACGATGTGCGTATTACGCCGCTGTCGGGGACGAATGAGTGGCTGCGTTTCAGTGCGACGAACGGGTCTCTGGCCGTCAACCAGTCCGCATGCGTCACTGCCACAATGGATTCGGCGACGCTGGCGTCCGGAGCGGACTGGTTTGCCTATGCCGAGGTCAGGGGGAATGATCCGGTTACACCTTGCCACAAGGTTCCGGTAACGCTTTCCGTTAGAAGCGTGCCGCATGTGGAGATTCTACACGCCGGACAGGCGACCAACGGCAGTGGCCTCGTTACCGTTAGCAACTTGGTGGCGGACGCGGATGGCGAGCCCTGTTCGGTTGAGATGTCGTTCTCGGCGGATGCAGGGGCTACGTGGCACACTGCCTGGGTGGAGTCGGCCGCCATGTCGTTTGGCGGCGCCCCTGGCGTCCAGTCCCTGACAACTCCGCAGGTGGCGGGGGTGCCCACGACCAACGGGTTAGGGCCGGCGACCAACGCACTTTCCATAGTTTGGAGGACCGGCGCCGGCGTGCCGCCCTTGACCTTGTGTACGCAAACCGTCGTCCGGATTCGGGTGTGGGATGGATTCTACTGGGGCGCGGTGACCAGCGCGGCCTTCCTGGTGGATAACGATGGCCCTCTGTTGGCTGGCTTGCCGGTGATTTCCAGCCACCTGCCAGGCGAGTGGTCCACGAACAGGGCCATGCACGTCGCATGGGGCGCGGCCACGGATGGCGATGGGGTAGGTGTGGCCGGCTACCGCCTGAGCCTGGCGCAGCCTCCTGGCCCGGCGTCATCCAATTCGGCCCAGCCTGGTCTATCCGCCACGGTGGTTGCGCCGCAGGACGGCACGAACTGGCATGTTTCGGTGCGTGGTTTCGACGGATACGGCAACACGGGAAATGTGGTGACTACGGGGCCGTACTGGATTGACGCTACGCCGCCGTCTGCCACCATGGCCACGGTGTCAATTATTGGCGGGACGTGGTACGTGGTAGGCACAACGGTTACAGGATCGTGGAGCGGATTCTCGGATGCGCTTTCGGGCGTGGCAGGGTACTATGTGGCGCTGACGAATGGCGGTGGAACAATAGCAGGCACTCCGATCACAGGTGCAACTACTGGTGTGCTATCCGGGTGCCGCCTCGATGCTACCAATGGTTTCCATGTCTGGGCATACGATGCGGCGGGCGGAATCGGTCAAGCCACGGCGGTCTTGTTCATGGCGTTCAATCCTGTGACGGATTGGGATCTGGACGGAATGAATTCAGCAGACGAGGCGGTGGCAGGAACGGACCCTGGCAATGGTCATGATGTGCTTGCCATGGGTGTGGCGACCTCGCAGCCACCGGTACTGATTCTGGAATGGGAGGGCAAGACCGGACGATGGTACTCGGTGGACCGGGTGACGAACCTATTTGCCAGTCCGTGGGATACGATGCCCAACTTTTCAAATCGGCCGGGTACCGGCGGTCGGATGGCCTACACGTCGGATGTGGGTCCGGTCTCGCCGCAGTTCTACCGCCTCACCGTTTCGCCCTAACGGCGATGGTCCTTCGCAACCCCTTATTCACATGGTGGTGTTCCGGGGTATGGACCGCTCTCCGAGCGGTCCGCGCGGACGCCTCGGAGAGGCGTCCCTACCATTACGGCCCCTGTGCCACTGAAGCGATGCGCCCTTCAAAGGATACGATTGACGTGTGTGTCGGTGACACGGCACACTGTGCCCCATGCCATGAAGACAGTCTGTTGTTCCAACATGCCATATGCGCTGGAGGCATTCAGCACGCTGGGTGACGTCGTGGCCGTGGATGGCCGGACGATTACCCCGTCTATGGTGAAGGATGCCGACATCCTTGCCATCCGTTCAACGACGCGGGTCGATTCGGCGTTGCTGGACGGGAGTAGTGTGCGCTTTGTCGGATCAGCCGTGATCGGGACCGATCATCTGGACACGAAGTACCTGATGCGCCGCGGGGTACGTTGGTGCTCTGCTGCCGGGTGTAACGCCAACAGCGTTTCCGAGTACTTGACAGCGGCGCTGCTGTGCCTTGCCACGCGCCACGGGTTTACGCTGGAAGGCAGAACAATTGGGGTCATCGGGGTCGGCAATGTCGGACGCCGGGTTGTAAGCAAGGCTGAAGCGCTGGGCATACGGGTTCTGATGAACGATCCGCCGCGGGCGAAGGTGGAGGGGCCATCAGGTTTCGTTGATCTCGACGCGGTCCTGACGCAGAGCGACGTCGTTACGCTTCACGTGCCGCTGACGAAGGAGGGACCGGACGCGACGAGGCACCTCGCCGGAGAAGGCTTCTTCAGGCGGCTCAAGCCTTCCGCGATATTTATCAACGCAGCGCGGGGGGCAGTGACGGTCTCTGACGAGTTGCTTCGCGCCATGGACCGGGGAACGGTCTCGCATCTCGTTATGGACTGCTGGGAGGGAGAACCGGCCTACCGGCCCGATGTGATGGCCCGTGCTGACTTGGCCACACCCCATATTGCGGGACACTCGTTCGAGGGCAAGGTCGCTGGGACGGTCATGGTCTACCGTGCCGCCTGTGAGTTCCTCGGAGTGAAGGCGACATGGACGCCGGACGGGCTCCTGCCGCCGCCGGAGGTTCCGGAGGTAGTCATCGATGCAGCCGGGATGACGGACGAGCAGGCCTTGTGGAGGATCGTGCGACCGGTGTACGACATTGAGGGGGACGACCGGCGCCTTCGCGATGGAGCTGTGGCTGATGACGCCGTCCGGGCGGCGCACTTCGACCGGCTGCGCAAGGACTACCCGATGCGCCGCGAGTTCCGTTTTACGAGTGTTTCGCTTCGAAATGCGTCCGCTTCGCTCCGGCGCAAGGTGGAGCTACTTGGCTTTCGGCTCGGAGACTGAACCGCTGCCGGCGCCCGCGTTCATGCAGTAGAGCGCGCCGTCGGTGGTGCGCATGTAGATCCGGCCGTTGGACAGGACCGGCATTGTCCAGCATTCGCCGTCCGTAACCTTGGCGGCGCGCGCCAGCTCGCGATAGGCGTCCGGCGTTGCATCGGCGATGACCAGACTCCCTGGCACCAGCGCGATAATCAATTTGCCGTCGGCGATCATCAATCCGCCCATCATGTCTTCCTGTGTCCATCGGACGGCGCCGGTCTTCGCATCTAGACAGCGCAGTTGGCCTTTGCGGTTGATGACTCCGTTGAACCCGTAGATGTGCCCCTTGGAGAGGACGCCGCCCGAGCACTGGGTGCTCAGTTCCTTGTTGCGCCAGAGCACGGAACCGTCAGCGGCCTTCACGCGGGCGCAGCCGCTGCCGTATCCGGTGGTGATGAACAACGCCTCGCCGTCGAGGCATGGATCCGGCGCGTTGACATCGTAACTTGTCTTCCATGGCAGAGCCCACAGGCGACTGCCGTCCGCCACGCTTACGGCTGTAAGACTATCCTTGTTGAATATGGCGATGGCTTTTGTAGCACCGTCCGGCGAGAAGACGATGGGGGAGGAGTATCCTGTCGCGCCATCGGATGACCACCGGACCTTGCCGGACGTCTTCTCGATCGCTGCTCCGCCCGAACCCGCATTGAATAGCACGAGGTCATCCATCACGAGGGGGGATCCGGCCATTCCCCATGTCGGGACCTTGGCGCCCAGGGCCTTGAAGTCAACGAACCAGATTTCTTTGCCGTCCGCAGCATTCAGGCAGCGGGCCTGACCGTCGCGGCTGAGCACGAAGACTTTGCCGTCCTGCACCGTTGGAGTTGAGTGGGGGCCGTAGAAGGACCCGAACTCACCCGCGAGTTTGGCCGGTGCCTTGTAGGATGTGCTCCATATCGTATTGCCGGTGGCGTCGTCCAGGCAGACGACCGTATCCTGGCCTTCCTTGTTTCCCGCCGCGTACACGCGATTACCCACTACGGCCACAACTCCGTAACCATTGCCGATCACTTTGCGCCACAGTTCGGCGGGTCTGCCGGCGGACCATTTTGTCTGGACCCCGGTCTCTTCTGAGACTCCATCCCGCCGCGGCCCCCGCCACTGGTTCCAGTCTGCCGCGCCGGCTGACGAAATGATACACATTGCAGCCGCTATTCCCGCCCATGCTGTAGGATGCTTCATTCGAGTTCCCCTCTTCCAGTAAGTGCGTTGCGTCAACGACATCCGCAACCAGTGACTATCCAAGTGAGTATCATTTCGACGGCATCGGCGGCAAGGTGGAAAAGTCATCCAAAATCCTCGGTCGCTGCGCCACCGGCGGGACCCATTGCGGAATGCCTTGCTTGCGGCAGCGGCTCGCTCGGAGCGCTCGCCCTACCTGGGGAACACACAAAGGCGGGCTACGCCCGCAACCGGAGTGTGTGGGTGTGGGAGTCTGTGAGTGTGGATCCTGATATTCGCTTCCACATACTCACGCACTCACATTCTCACATGCGACCTCGCTCTAGAAAGATGCGATGCCTTGCGTCACATGTCTCGCTGGGTAGGGC
Organism: uncultured Victivallales bacterium; assembly: GCA_964635275.1. GTDB lineage: Bacteria > Verrucomicrobiota > Kiritimatiellia > UBA8416 > CAZWPN01 > CAZWPN01. The sequence goes on from CAZWPN010000084.1 coordinate 8,556, forward strand.
GAGCTCTCCGAGCGAGCCGCTGTCGCAAGGTCGTCCGCAATGGATTCCACCGGTGGCACAGTGCTTGGGCGAGGATTTGGGTCATCCCCGCTCCTGTCCGTGCCACGCCACACTTCGTCGCTTTCTTCGTCCTACGCTTTGTCATCTACGCTTCGTCGAGACTGCTCCGTAACGCACCATGCCGACGTGGTTGGCGCCCACAGATTCTGCTGAGGAGGCTGTTTTCGGGCTTGTGCAAGTCGATGGTATCGAAGACCATGGCCGCCGCGCTCGTCGTGAGTGCGATTGCGAGGGCGGTATCAAATCAAGCTGGAAGGGCTCCAAGGGTCATTGTCATGAGTGAAAAGGCGAGACAGAGGCGTGAAGCGGGAGTGTCGAAGAGCTGCCTGACCGCGTGTCCGGAAGACGGCGTGGACAGGCGAGGTGATCATCGCAACTGGACAGCGCAGTGGATCGGGCGGCACCACATGATGTTCCAATATGCCGATCAATTGCAGCCCGCGCCTCTCTACCGCAAGGAATTCGCGCTTGAAGGGCCTGTTCGGCAGGCCATGCTCCATATTTGCGGGCTGGGGTACTACGTCGCAAGAATCAACGGGCAGCGGGTTGGCGACCACGTGCTGGATCCGGTAGTCTCGCAGTATGACCGTCGTGTCCGCTATGTCACGCACGATGTAACCAGTCTGGTGCGCGCAGGCGCGAATGCCGTGGGCGTGATGCTGGGCACCGGTTGGTACAACGGGCATACGGTCGAGTTCTGGAATCTGGACCGGGCGACTTGGAGGGACTATCCCAAGCTGATTCTCGAATTGGATGTTCAGCTTGTATCGGGCGCGACTTTCCGGCTGGCGTCCGACGGATCGTGGCGTGTCGCTGAAGGGCCGGTTCGCTTCGACGGCTTGCGCAATGGTGAGCACTACGACGCGCGCGCCGAGCGGCCAGGCTGGGACGTCGCCGGCTTCAACGATAGCGACTGGGAGCAGGCGTTAATTGTGCCCGGCCCCGGCGGAGTGCTCGAGCAGCAGATCGCGCCGCCTTGCCGGGTGATGAAGACCATCACGCCAGTTTCAGTCAGGAAGCTGGCTTCCGGCGCCGCCGTCTTTGACATGGGCCAGAACATGGCTGGCTGGGCTCAGCTCCGGGTTAGCGGACCGGCCGGAACGGAGGTCGTGCTCCGCTATGCCGAGCGCTGCACGCCGGAGGGCGATATTGACTTGGCAGGTATGGACCGCTTCATCAAAAGCGGGGAATTCCAGACCGACCGCTATACACTGAAAGGAGAGGGCGAAGAAACCTGGGAACCCGGCTTCACCTACCATGGTTTTCAGTTTGTGCGCGTGGAGGGACTGCCCTGTGAGCCCACACCCGACGCCATTCGGGGGCGGGTGGTGCATACCGCCTTCGACGAGGTTGGCGGCGTCGAAACGTCGAGCGAGACGCTCAACAGCCTGCAAGTCTGCACACGCTGGGCCTATGTCGGAAACTTCGTGGGGTTCCCCACTGATTGTCCTCACCGGGAAAAGAACGGCTGGACCGGCGATGCCCATCTCGCCGCAGAGACCGGGCTCTGGAATTTCGGTGCGGCTTCCGCTTACGGGGAATGGCTCGACAGCATAGCGGATTGCCAGCGGCCGAACGGCCAGATTCCCGCCATCGTGCCCTGCTCCGGCTGGGGCTACAACTGGGGCTCCGGCCCCGCGTGGGACAGCGCGTTGATTCTGATTCCCTGGTACATCTACCTCTACACTGGGGACAGGTCTCACATCGAGCGCCTCTATCCGGCCATGGCGCGTTATGTCGGCTACCTTGGAACACTGGCCACCGGCCACATTGTGCATTTCGGCCTTGGCGACTGGTGTTCGGTCGACAAGCGCACCGTGCCGTCCGGGCTGACTTCCACTGCTTACTACTACGCTGATACCTGCCTGCTGGCCCGGTTCGCGGCGATGACCGGCCGCGACAAGGAGGCGGCCGGTTTTCAAGCTCTGGCCGCGTGCATCCGCCGCGCGTTCAACGCCATGTTCTATCATGGTGAAGGCCGATATGCCGACGGGCAGATGACGGCACTCGCAGCCGCGGTTTATCAGGGGTTGGTTGAGGACGATCAGCGGCAGGCTGTGGTTGAGCGGCTGGCCGAGGCCGTGGAACGTAATGAGGGCAAGGTGGATTTTGGCATTCTCGGCGCCAAGTATGTAACGCGCGTGCTTGCGGAAAACGGGCGCGCGGATGTGGCGCTCCGGCTATTCACGCAGCCGGAGCTTCCAGGCTGGGCCAACTGGTTGCGTCAGGGCGCTACAACGCTGCGCGAGAACTGGAATGGCAGCGATTCGCAGAACCACATCATGTTCGGTGACATCAGCGCCTGCCTTTACCACTATTTTGCCGGAATCGTTCCCGACCCGGAGCATCCCGGCTTCAGCCGCGTCACTCTGCGGCCGCAAACGGTGACGGGCTTGGACTCGATCAGCGCCTGGCATCGCGCTCCGGCCGGGATCATCCGGTCGGCTTGGAAGCGCGAAGCGGGTGGGATCGTCTTTGATGTCACGCTGCCGAGTGGAACCGTTGGAGAGTTACGCCTGCCCGATGGGAAATCGATCGAACTCGGCGCCGGCCGGCGGCGTGTGGATTTTTGCATGGCGTAGCATGTCTGACGCAAGTTATTGGCTTCCTATGGACAGCGGCGACTCACTCTCGTGTGCGCCAATGTGGCTCTTGCCCGGCAACCGTGAGTCATTACGACGCACTAATGAGACAGAGGCGTCGTTTGTAACAATCGTATCAGCAATCCTTTACAAGCCATTGTGTCTTTGAACAGCAATTGGCATCCATTCTGCGTATGTTATCGCAATCAAGAAGGGAGCGGCTGATGGACATCAATAAAATGACTCAGAAGGCTCAGGAAGCGGTGCAAGCAGCGAATATGGCGGCCACCCGGCGCGGGCATCAGGAGACAGATGGTGAGCATCTGTTCATTGCGCTCGTGGAACAGGATGGCGGGCTGGTTCCGCGTATCATAGAGCGGACGGGCGCTCCTCTTGCGGAGGTGCGCGCGCGTTTGGAGCAGGAGCTGGATCGGCGCCCCAAGGTGTCCGGCGGGGCCGTGGAGTCCGGCAAGATCTATGTGACGCAAAGGTTCAACCGGTTGCTTGTCAGAGCCGAGGATGAGGCCAAACGCCTCAAGGACGACTTCATCTCCGTGGAGCACCTCTTTCTTGCCCTCGTGGAAGAGGGGAAGGCCACGTTTGCCGGGAAGCTGTGTCGCGAATATGGGATCGAGCTCGATGGCGTACTAAAGACGTTAAAGGATATTCGCGGCAATCAACGCGTGACGTCAGACAACCCGGAGGGCCAGTACGAGGCGCTAAAGAAGTACGGCGTTGATCTGGTGGAGATGGCACGCTCCAATCGTCTGGACCCGGTTATCGGCCGCGACACCGAAATCCGGAGCGTTATCCGGATCCTGTCCAGGAAGACAAAGAACAACCCCGTGTTGATTGGCGAGCCCGGCGTGGGAAAGACGGCCATTGTCGAAGGGTTGGCTCACCGTATCCTTCGCGGCGACGTTCCGGAGGGGCTTAAGGACAAGACCATCTTTGCGCTCGACATGACGGCGCTCATGGCTGGCGCAAAATACCGTGGCGAGTTCGAAGAGCGGTTGAAGGCGGTGCTGACGGAAATCAAGGCTTCGGACGGCCGCGTTATCCTTTTCATTGACGAAGTGCACACCATTGTGGGGGCGGGGCGCACCGAGGGATCCACCGACGCCGGCAATATGCTCAAGCCGATGCTGGCCCGCGGCGAACTGCACTGCATCGGGGCCACGACACTTGACGAGTACCGCAAGTACATAGAGAAAGATGCTGCGCTGGAGCGCCGCTTCCAACCGGTCCTTGTGGACGCGCCCAGCGTGGAGGACACGATCTCCATCCTCCGCGGGCTCAAGGAGCGTTTTGAGGTGCATCACGGCGTGCGCATCCAGGATGCGGCGCTGGTCTCGTCGGCGGTCCTTTCTGACCGCTACATCAGCGATCGCTTCCTGCCGGACAAGGCCATTGACCTCATGGACGAGGCATGTGCATCGATCCGTACCGAAATAGACTCCCTTCCCGCCGAGTTGGACGAGGTGACGCGCAAAGTGCGCCGCCTTGAGATCGAGGAGACGGCGTTGCGGAAGGAGTCGGACAAGGCCAGTCACGAGCGGCTGAAGGCCCTGCGCAAAGAACTGGCGGACGCCCGGGCAGAATCCACGGAAATGAAGGCGCAGTGGGAGGCGGAGCGCAAGGCGATCCAGAAAGTGCGTGAGTTGGGACAGGCACTGGAGGAGGCGCGGCGGGAGAGCGAGAAGGCGGAGCGCGCCTACGATCTTGAGGCGGTGGCCAAGCTCCGGCATGGCGTCATTCCCGGCCTGGAGAAACAACTGGCCGACGAGACGGCCCGGATGAAGAAGGTGGGCGGAAAGACCCTGCTGCGCGAAGAAGTTTCCGAGGAGGAGATTTCCGAGGTGGTGGCGCGCTGGACCGGAATCCCGCTCAAGCGCCTGCTGGAAGGCGAGCGGGAGAAACTGCTGCGCCTGGATGCTGTGCTGCACGAGCGAGTCATCGGGCAGGACGAAGCTGTCACTGCTGTGGCGGACGCCGTACTCCGGGCGCGGGCCGGAATCAGTAACCCCAGGCGTCCTATCGGGTCGTTCCTGTTCCTTGGCCCCACCGGTGTCGGCAAGACAGAGCTGTCCCGGGCGCTGGCTGCCGCACTCTTCGACAGCGAAGCCAACCTGGTCCGCATTGACATGAGTGAGTACATGGAGAAACACACGGTGTCGCGGCTTATCGGAGCGCCACCAGGCTACGTCGGGTTCGAGGAAGGCGGGCAACTGACCGAGGCGATGCGGCGCAAACCCTACAGCGTTGTGCTCCTCGACGAGATTGAGAAGGCGCACCACGACGTATTCAACGTCCTGCTCCAGATCCTTGACGACGGCCGGTTAACGGACTCACACGGCCGGACGGTGAGTTTCAAGAACGCCATCATTATCATGACCAGCAACATCGGATCGCCCCTGCTGCTGGAAGGCATTGATTCTGATGGAAAGATACTGGAAGAAGTCCGGCAGAAGATCATGCGCGAACTGCAACAGATCTTCCGACCGGAGTTCCTGAACCGTGTGGACGAGACCGTTTTATTCAAGCCGCTACTGCAGAATGAAATAGAGAAGATTGTCGATCTCCAGGTCTTGGAATTGAACGCGCGGCTGAAGGAACGCGGCGTGACGCTGACGCTTACACCGGCTGCGAGGGCATTCATCGCGAAGGAGTCGTTTGATCCCGTTTATGGCGCACGGCCATTGAAGCGCTTCCTGCAACATCGTATTGAGACGCCGTTGGCGCGCAAAATAGTCGCCGGCGAGATTGCGGAGAGCGCCCGGGTGAAGGTCGACGTACAGTCTGGAGATCTCGTGTTTGCGAATCTCCGATAAAGAGCCAGCGTTCCTTGTCGCGCCGGCGGTGCCCCGTCCTTTTCCAAATCCACACCCACACACTCCGGTTGCGGGCGCGGCCTGCTCTGGTATGCTCCCCAGGTAGGGCGAGCTCTCCCTGGCCTGCGTAGCCATCCTGGCGAAGCGGGCCGAGCGAGCCGTAAAGACAGGACGCACATGAGTCCGCCAAGGGAGTCCTGCCTTCCCTGCCGAGGATCACAGGGTCCCGTTG
>CAZWPN010000085.1:0-14100 GCA_964635275.1 uncultured Victivallales bacterium
TTCAAACGGCATTTCTGATCGGTTTTGTTCTTGTAGGCGGTCCGCATGTCTGGTACAAGCGGCCAATACTGGCGCTGACGAGGCGGGGCGGTATCCCGGCCGGTCACCAAGCCGACAAGAGGGAGGACGGGCATAAAGCAGTTCTGGGTCGTGTTGGCATTTTTCGGTATGTGTGCGATTCTGGTCCAAGCCGCCATGGATGCCGGCCGTGGATATCATCTCACGGTGGGACTCGGCAGGATGCTGGGCTCCACCACCTGTCAGGTCATCGAAAACGTCAAATGGACACTGTCGGGCGGCATCGGCTATCTGCACCAGGAATTCGACTATGAGGTCAGCAATGTGGTTCAGTTGTACCCCTCTTGCGCAGTGGGGGTGACAGCCTGTGGACTCCGGTGGTAAGCGGGTGCTAATTCACGCAACACCGCCGAGGGAAGAAGGAACGTGAACATCAAGGTCCGCTTCGTACTCCTGCTCATCCCGTTCGTTGTCCTGAGTCTCAATCAATTGGGGTCTTCGCGACTCCTCGGCGCCCATCACTACCGGCAAGCCCACGACTGCCTGATGGCGCGCACCTTCGCCACAAGCGAGACGAACATTCTGCGCCCGGCAATTGACGGCGTAACTTTCAAACGGGAACTGTACCTCAACGACTTTCCCCTGTACCCGTACATGCTGGGAATGCTCTGGCGCGTCTTCGGCGAACACCTCGTACTCGGGCGCCTGCTCTCGTTGGCCTTTTCAATCCTTGCGCTTTGGTATTTTCACCGTTTGCTGTTGCACTTTGTTCAGGACAGGTTCCTCGCCGACCTCGCCCTGCTCCTGTGTTCCCTTACGCCCGTGATGACGTACTTCGGGCACACTATCCAGCGCCAGGCTCTCTTCATGATGCTTCTTCTGGGCGGGACGTTCCACATGGCACGCTACTTGAGCGAACGGCGAGTCGCAACATGGCTCGCGGGAACCGCCATGCTGGCTGTCGCTGTGCTGCTGAACCCATATGCGGTCTATATGGCTATCCCGCTGGGGTGGTTGGCATTCCAGCACCGTCAGTGGCACGTCTTGAAGGAATGGCCCCTCTACATCACGGCCCTCGCGGTCGTCGCACCGGCGGCGGCGTGGTACAGCCACACGCTCATGGTCGGGCGGACGCTCCCCACTGCGGAAATGATGGGCATCAGCGCGCAAGTCGCACACCGGGACTTCTTCGGAGCCGACCATTTCGCCATGTGGGCCAATTCAGGCAACTGGACCCGGCTGATCCGTTCGCTCGCCCGGTACGCGGTGCCATCCTTTCCGGCTCTCGCCTTGTGTCTCTACGGTTTGTGGCAAGGCAAGCGGCAGCAGGGCCTTTCGTTTTTCGCTGTCTGGTTCGGCGCTGTGGCCGTGTACCACCTCGTGGACTTCTATCCGGCGGCCGTGACCATTCACCAATACTACTTCCTGAACACCGTCCCAGTGGCCTCGGTATTCCTCGCCCACGGGCTGCTCTGTCTCGTTCGCCGGCTCTGCCGCATCCAGTGGGCCGATGCACCTGACCCGGTTCCACCCGAACGAGCCCTGATTCTTCACGTCGCACGGGGCCGCCGGGCCATGGTCATCGCATGCTGTCTGGCGCTGACCGTTGTGGCGTTTGCGCATTCGGCCTTCGTATACAATCACGTGCTGACGAGCAAGAACTGGCACGAGCAGTACTACGACATCCCCGACATCATCCAAAACCATGTATTACTCGGCGAGAAGGTCACGATTATCGCCGAAAGCGACGATCCTTTGATTTCGTTCGTTCTGGCACCGTCCATAACACATCGGCTGATCAAGTATTCCCCGGAACGGCTGGACCTGCTTCTCCAGTCCGGCAGCCCCACCCAACACGGCCCCATCCTGCTTTTGTACGACTCGCCGCAGTTCCCTCTCGAAAAGGTTATTGACGCCCTTCGCCGCTCCGGCGTCACCGGCGCGCCTGCTGTCAACCGCTCCTGTTTCATGCTGTTTCGCCCCACGCCGCCTTCTGCATCGAAGGGAGACCCTGCGCCATGAGCGGATCCGACCACACCCTGATCAGCATTGTGATCCCCGTCCACAACGAGGAGAAGAACGTCACGGCGCTATTCGCTGAACTTCAGGCCGTGACCGAGGGCGAGCCGCGCTATGACTGGGAGTTCATCTTCGTGGACGACGGGAGTCGAGACCAGACATCCGAGGTCGTTTCCGAGCTGGCCCGTCAGCACCCAGGCGTCCGGTTGATCCGATTCACGCGCAACTTCGGGCATCAAGTGGCGATCTCCGCTGGCATGGACGCGGCCATGGGCCGCGCCGTCATCACCATGGACGGCGACATGCAACACCCTCCAAAGATGCTGCCCGAGTTCCTGCGGCGATGGGAGAACGGCGCCATGGTCGTCGTGGGCATTCGCATCGACACGGCGGCCGGTTTTTCAAAGAAACTCAGCAGTCGGCTGTTCTACACAATCCTGGGACGACTTTCCGAGGTGCCCCTGATTCCCAACGCCGCCGATTTCCGGTTGCTGGACCGGCAGGTAGCGGACATCGTCCGCCGAATGCCGGAACGCGCCCGTTTCGTTCGGGGCATGGTGGGATGGACAGGATTCCATATCGAGGCTGTGCCCTACGAGGAAGCCCACCGGAAGGAGGGCGTCAGCAAGTTCTCTTTCTTCCGCATGCTGTATCTCGCCTCCGATGCCTTGACCAGTTTCTCGGCGCTGCCGCTGCGCTTCGCCACGATCATGGGCTTCGCCAGCACGCTGTTGGCCATGGCCTACGGCCTCTATGCGCTCACGGTTCAGATCCTCTACCCGGAAAAGATCCTTCACGGATGGACCAGCACCATTTTCGCCACGCTCTTCATCGGAGGGGTTCAGTTGGTTTCGCTGGGCATCATCGGGGAATATGTCCACCGCATTTATGACGAAGTCAAAGGCCGGCCTCTGTATCTGGTGAAACAGCGGGTCGGGTTTCCGCCGGAGAACCCATGACAAAAGGATGCTGCGTGTGTGGATCGCTCGTGCCTGCCGTCCCCCACTGGGCCGGTCTGGTGCGCTGCGCCGATTGCGGATTTATTTTCGCGGACATGCGCCTTCCGGAAGAAACCCTCCACGGTCTGTACGGCCGGGACTACTTCCATGGCAGCGAGTACGAGGACTATCCGCGTGACGCGACGATTCACACGCTAAACGCGCGGAACAAGATCCGCATCCTGCTTCGGCACACCCAGCCCCGGGGGCGCCTCGTCGAACTGGGGTCGGCCTACGGGTTCTTTCTCCGTGAGGCCGGACGCACGTGGACTTGCGATGGATACGAGATATCCCCGGATGCGGCACGCTACGCCGTGGACGTCCTCGGGCAGACCGTGCGATCGGATATGCTCGGCGATCCTCCGGGAGAGGCGACCTGCGACGTGGCTGTTATGTGGGACACTATCGAACATCTCCATGAGCCGGACCGCTATGTGAATCTCATGGTCAGGGCGTTGAAGCCGGGCGGGATCCTGTCGCTAACCACTGGCGATATCGAGTCCAAACTGGCCATGCGACGTGGCCCGAAATGGCGTCAGATTCACCCGCCCACTCATCTGAGCTATTTCTCGATCCGAACGCTACGACTTATGCTCGAACGACACGGACTGACGGTCGTCGACTCGCGCCACATCGGACTGTACCGCAGTCTCTCCCAAATGCTCTACTCACTGCTCGTGATGAACCGCGATTCCTTCACCGGGCGAGCAGTGCATCGCATTGCCCTCCGGAGCGGGATCGGTCGTTTGCCCGTCAAGATTGACCTGAGCGACATCTGCATGGTTACCGCTCTTAAGCCGCCCCGGGGTTCGTAGTAGCCAGGCTGCGCTCGTAGACGGCTTCCAGGCTGCGAACCATCGTCTCCGTGGAGAACGATTTCCCGGCCCGCTGGCGGGCCGCGGCCCCGAGTCGCTGCCGCAGGTTAGCGTCCGTCAGACACGCCGTCAGCCGTTGCGCCAACCCATCAACGTCACCCGGCTCGAACAACAGACCCGCTTCGCCGCCAATGGCCTCGGGCATCCCGCCGACCCGCGACACCACGACCGGCAGGCCCGCCGCCATGGCTTCGACGAGCGCCAGGGGCAGCCCTTCCCTTTCGGAGGCAAGGGCAAACACGTCGCTCGCGCGCAACAGGTCCGGCACATCGCCGCGAACCCCTGTCATGGTCACCGACGCCCTCAACCCGGCCAACTCAATGGCATCACCAATGGCTGATTCCATCCGTCCCCCGCCGACGAGCAACAGGTGCGCCAGCGGAACACGCTCCTTGACGATCCGAAACGCCGCCAACAGATCGTTGTGACGCTTCTCCTTTTCCAGTCGCCCGACACAGCAGACCACCCGCGCGTCGCTCGCGATTCCCAACCGCATCCGCGTCGCATCCGCAGGTGAGCCCGACGCATAGCGTTCGATGTCCACACCGTTGTGAATCACCACCATGCGCGCCGGCGCGATGTCGCCCTGCGCGGTCAGCGTCCGGGCGATGTCTTCGGACACAACGATGGTCCGGTCCGTTATCCTGTCCAGCCACCGATTCACGATCCGCTGTTTCCGGGAGGGACACACCGTGTTGGTGTGTATCGTGGCGACGATGTGCGGCACCCCGGCCCACCAGGCCGCCACACGGCCATAGGTGTTCGCGTGATACATGTGTGTGTGAACGATATCGAACCGTTGTTCCCGAAAATAGGCGGCCACACGGCGAAGTCCCCACGGCATCCATAACCGTTTCCGAGGCAGGCCGAACGACTGGAAGGGCACCCCCTCGCCCCTTAGCCTGTCTCCGATCGCGCCGGGTTCCCCCAGACAAACCACGGTGGGCGCAAAGCGGTTCTTGTCAAGCCCAGCCAGAAGATTCACCAGGTGGTGCTCAGCCCCCCCCACCGGCAACCACGTGTAGACGTACGCCACCTTCACCGGCCGGTTCATCCGTGGGTCTCCCTCATGCATTCACCCGCTACCCCCACAAACGAGTTGACCTCGACACCCTTGCTGGGCACCGAGGCCAACGTCAACAGTAACAAACCCGATAAGGAAACGCCCACGCCCTCAGGACGCGCCGCCTACCAGGGCCATAAATGAGGCGGCGCTGACGTTCCTGACGGGCAGAACTATGAACTGGAACGTTGTGCCGGCGGAAGCAAGAAACTTGGTTTCACTGCCCAAGACCAAACACGCCAAACCCCGCCGAACCACCGCACCCTTCATCACGCCATCCATATCGGGCGTACGTCTACAACATTGCCGCTCCGCATACAAACAAAAAGAACAAGGTTATCAGGCATCCTTGCAACTCAGCACTCAGGGCCTGCCGTTCGGCGTCGGCTACGCCGTATTCCCGCCATTTCGCCGCAATCCGGCTGACGGTCTGCTGCAAAAGCCGGGATTGGAGCCGATCGGGTATGCCGGCATCGGAACAGTAGGCAGACCACAAACGCCGCCGATCCACTCGATCCATTCCTGGATGCCTACCGATCTCCGCCAGATTCTTAGCTCGCCCGCGCAACGTGGAGTCCCGTCGCGTGTTTCCATGGTCGATCCAAAAGAACCGAAACGTTTCCTTGTCACCAAGGCAAAGCACATTCCCCAGGTGCATGTCGCCATGACACAGGCCCATGCGATGCCAACGGCCGACCTCCCGCCCCAGGGCATGCAGAAGCAATCGTCGGTGTCCCCGATCGGGCAACGGAACCGTTCCGCCGTTTCGGAACATGGCCTGGCGCCCGTTAGGGGCGTTCGCAACACCCTTCAGAATCACGCCGCTGCCAACAAGCAAACCGCGTCGATATTCCTCAACGATGCAAAGCGTCGCCGGCACAAGGATTCCGTGCGAAGCCGCCAGACAGCTTCCCCGCCATTCGAGCATGGCCCTTGACTGCCCAAACAGGACTCTCAGCCTGTCCTTCCATCCGCGCGGCAGGAAGCGTTTGAAGTAGTACTCCCCCTCCTGTTCGGGAATCGTTCCGCGAGAGACGGCGCTCGTCGGACATCCGGCAACATGGCGGAGACCGGGAAGGCGCTCCGACCACCAATCCAGGGCAATGTCACCCCATCGTGACGCGGTGTCCGGATAGGAGATGCGCACCCATCGCCCATTCCCGCAGGGAATCGTTTCCGACCGAAGAGGATTCAGGGGCATGCTAACGCTTTCCGACCTCAAAGGGTTTCCTACCCAGATCCTGATAGGCGCGAATTACACCCTCGACCATCGCGTCCTCGCTGAACCGTGAACGTACCCAGTCCGGTCCAGCCCGCCCCAGCCGTTCCATCAGGGCCCTGTCGGCATAGAGACGGTCCATCGCCACCGCCAACCCTTCCACATCTTCATGCTCAACCAGCAACCCCGTGCGCCCCTCGTCAATGGCTTCGGTCAGCCCCACCACCCGCGTCCCAATCACGGGCAGCCCCATCGCCTGGGCCTCCAGGGCCGCCACGCCCAAACCCTCCCTGTGCGTGGAGTAGACGACCACATCCGCGGCCCGGTAGGCGCATAGCAGCGCCTCGCCGGACAGAGCGCCGACGCATCGAACCTGGGCATCCAATTCCTTGGCGCGGATCAGCGACTCCACGTCCGCCCGGCATGGACCCTCGCCCACGATAACCAGTTGCACGTTCGCGCGACCGCGGAACCGCGCAAATGCGCGCACCAGCGTCGCATGGTCCTTTTGCCGGAAGATCGCGGCGATCATGACGAAGACGAAGGTTTCCGGCGCAATACCCATCCGCGCCCGGGCATCCCGCCGGCTGGTGTCACACGAGAGGTACTGGGGATCCACACTGGAAAACACGACCGCCATGCGCGCATCGGGATACCCGGCCTCCCGCATATTGGCCCGAACCGCCTCGCTGATACAAATCAGGCCCTCCGCGCCCTGAAGATAAGAGAGCGTGTGGTGGGGCGTCTTGGCAAGGCGCCGGTGTGCCAACACGAGAGGCGCACTTCGAAACAGGCGGGCATACCCTCCCATGGATACCGCGTGCGGATCGTTGAGATGAAGGACCGATGGACGAAAGACCCGACATCGCCGATGCAGCAACCAGAACGCCCACGGGGAAAACTCCGGCCGAACATTCACATGGAAAGAAGGAACGCCGACCGCACGGGCCGCCTCCTCCACCTTACTGCCGGGCGGGACGCCCATCAACACCTCCCACCCGCGCCGGCGCAGGCCCGCAGCCAGGGTAACAACCTGCTTCTCGGCGCCGCGCAGCACATCGCGAATGGTGCAGGTGGACAACAGGAGACACCTCTTCGGCATGGACGTCGCATCGCGTTGCGAGGACAATACGGGTTGATCAACCATGGACCGATCCAGTTCCCCCGGCATCGCCAGGGAGTTGCCACTCGACTCTTCCGGTCGCCATATCGGGCCGCCGAAACACGACAGCGACACGCGCGCCCCCCTGGCGGGCCGAAACAAAGAGCCGCCCCGTGCCGCCGGAAATTGGGACTTTACCATCAGGAGCGAAACAATGCAACTCGACGGGCCCTTCGGATTCCGCCTCAACATCGCCCTGCCAGGAGTGATCGCGACGCCCCTCGCCATCCGTGACGTCAATGTCGATCGCCCACGCCTCACCAGGCGCCCAGGGAGACGGCACAACGCCCAGGCGCGGCGCGAGGCGCACGCCTTTGCCCCACGGCTCCAGACTCGCCTCCACCCGGTTCCCGCGCCACATTCCCGCCACGACAATCGCCGACCCGGCAAACGGGAGATCCAATGCGACCCACAGAGAGCCGTCCGGGATCGAACGCTCCACCCCGCCCGCGGCAACACGCACCGCTGCGCAGTTGGTTATGAGATGAATGCAGCGTGCGGTCTGCCCACCCGCGCGACCCCAGTCGCCGTCGAGTCGTAACACCGGCTCCCGGTCGGTCATGGCCTTGAGATACCACGCAGCTAGCTTGGGCTGTCGCCACGCGTCGACGATCCCGCATTGGCGCAAGTATCGCTTCTTGCGCAGGGTAGCGTAGTCGTTCCAACTCCAAAGCGCAAAGCCCGCCACATACGGCAAATCCATGAAGACAGCCAGATCCTGTCGAATCAGCGCAAGCTGGGCGGCCTCTTCCTTCATGTCCCCGCGGCGCCCTGGAGGGTAGTTGGAGCACTCGCTCACCACCACCACGCGCCGCCGCGACGCGTCGCGGCATTGCTCGAGTATATCCAGTTCGTAGTTGCATCCCCACACGTCCGGCAGCCCCACCGTGCCTTCCCGTCGTGCCCGGTACAGGTGGTTTTCCGCGTACGTCACAGGGCGATCCGCGTCCAGGGCCTTCACCGTTTCCGACAGGGTCCGGTACGCGCGCAGCGACCGCGACTCGTTCCCCATGCCCCAGAGGATCACGGAGGGGCGATTCCGGTCGCGCACCACCAGATCGTGCATCTGCCGGGTGGCCGAGCGAAGCCAGCGACCGGTTCTCACGCTCTTCCACGTGGCGATCTCCGGATAAACCAGCATGCCCAGTTCGTCGCACGCGTCAAGAAACGCGGGATGTTGAGGGTAGTGCGACAAGCGCACAAAATTGCATCCCATCTCCTTGAGCAACCTCGCGTCCATGCGATGCAGCCCCGGCGACAGGGCGGAACCGAGTCCCGGAATGCTCTCGTGCCGATTGCAGCCCCGCAGTTCCAATCGCTTGCCGTTGAGAAAGAACCCCGCATCAGCCCGGAATTCAGCCGTGCGAATACCGAAGCGGAAACGGGCCTCGTCAACCCGTTCGTCGGCAAGGAACACGCGGCAGCGAGCCGTGTAGAGCGCCGGGGTGTCCGGCGACCACCGCACAGCATCGTTCAGGCGGAACACGGCCACCCGCCTGTCAGACGCGCCGCCCGGCGGCGCGTCCACCTCCTGAAGCCACGCGCCGGCACGATCGCCGCTCGGACTCACGACCTCCCACTGAACAACCGCCTTCTTCTCGGTATCCCATTCGTTCTCAACCGCGAAGTCGATGCGGACCTCCCACGCTGCTCCGACCTCGCACGACCGGATACACACGTCGGAAGAACGCAATCGGAATCGCGGGAGCCCCATCAGCCGGACGCCGCCCGCCAATCCTCCGTGGAGTAGGAAATCCGGCATGCGGAGCCCGGGCAGCACATGGGAGGCGCATCGGTTCGTGAGCCGGATGGCCAGGAGCCCCTCCTCGCGCCCCGTCAACCGATCGCCGACGGGCAGGCTGAATCCGAGGTACTGTCCGTCCACGCGCCCCAGACAACGCCCGTTCCACCACACGTCACCCGTTCCATAGAATCCGCCGGCTTCAATCCGCCATGACAAGTGCTCGGCCTTGCGTAACGCGTCCGGCACCCGCACCTCCCTGCGATAAGCCCCCCATCCCCTATAGTAGGAAACCCCGGGGCGAAACCCGTCCATCGCATTCCAGCAGTGGGGCAACGAGACAATCCCACAAGTTTCACCGCGCCCGCCAAGCCACCATCTCCAGACACGCCGACGGACAAACTCCCAGCGGCCGTTGAGATCGAGACACACCCGAAGTCCGGAGTCCCCGCCACTCTCGTCTCTTTGCCTATCCATGTTCATCCTCAATGACTCACGATCACCGTGCCGCCACTCGTCTGCGCGTCAGAACCCGTTGCCCCGCATCACACGCCACCACGCGGTCCCCATCACATCGCGGTGGACCCGCAGCGATTCGGACGGGTCCATCGCATCGCCGTCCACCCGGCGCCCTGGCAAGGGGAAGATCGCCTTGTCGCCAGTTCTGACGATCCGCCTCTCATCAATGGCGTACCGCCATGCCAACCCCATCGCCCGCTCCCGCGGCTTGAGCAAGTTGGATCCGAAGGCGACGTACTCGAAGCCGGCGGGCGCACAAAGGTCGACCAGGGTGGCGGGTATGTCGGAGTGACTTCCCGCCGCGCCCTCGGGAACAGACAGGCCGTTCAACACCTCGGGGCCATAGAGGACCAGCGGAACACCGATCTTCTCGTACAGCGAATGGCCCCGCGGAATGAACGCGCGGTTGTAGTGATCCCCCGTCACCGCGGCAAGGATCGGCGCGTGGCTCGCCGACATACCTCGAAGAAACCGGGCCATGGCTTGGTCGGCATACCACCAATGTCCCGTTTTGCGCAGGGCTTTGGGATCGTCAAAGAGGGAAGCAAAGCTTTCCGGCATCGCCTTGAGAGGAAACCCAGCCGCATCCAAATCCACACTGAAGGGGGGATGGAACGAACTTGTCACGATGACGTTGAGACTCGGTGTTTCCGCGTCCACATGCTTGCGGACGTAGTCAAACAGATCGGCATCGTGAACGCCCCATTCGTTGCCGACGTAGCGCTCCTGCATCTGCCCGCCGCCAACCACCTCGTCAAATCCCTGGTTCTTGCAGAACTCCCCCACCCGCTCCCACGATAGGTATCCAGAGAAGAAGAACCGTGTCCGGTACCCGAGCCGCTTGAAGATGGCGGGAAGCGATGTGGGGTATGGAACCCGCGAGGACGCATGGTAGTTCAGGGGAACGCCACAATGCGGCAGCCCGCTCAGGACAGAAGCAAGCGAGGTCATTGATCCGTCGGAGGCCGGCAGAAACGCCTCGACGCGCAGCCCGTCCGCCGCGAGCAAGCGGAGACCCTCCGTCGCGCGAAGCGCCGCATAGCGCTCCTGCATGGCCCACACACCATAGCTCTCCATCACGATGACAAAGACGTGCCGGGGCCGGGGCTCATGTCCCATGGCTTGATGGCGAAAATAGTCATCCAGGGCGGACAAGTCCCCGGTTCGACCGGTCAACCGTTTCGCCGCCCCGCGCACATCGCCGTCACGAAGATACTCCTTCAGCCCCCGCGCGCTACCCATTCGGCGATGATCCAGAATCGAGTAGTAGATCGCCATAAACGGATTCAGGGCACACTTGTTGAGGAACTCGTCGGCCGTCACCGCCGCGTCTTTGCGCTGAACCGGCCGTCTGCCCAGTGAACCACGGGTGGACACCGCCAACAAGAGGACGACCAGGACGGTTACAACGCCCCGCGACCCACGCGATGCGGAGAGGATCGCCCACCATCCGGCCGGCAGGACGCGAGTCCTCAGCCACCGGCGTACGACCCAAACCATCCCGGCACACCCCGCAGCCAGCAAGGACAGCCATAGGCCCAGCGGATGCTCATGGTTGACAGTCTTGACCACGGCCCACAAATCATCGTAAACCGCCCCGAAGATCCAGTGGTTGAACTGATCGTCGAACTCGCGGAAAAACAGGACGCCCACCGGAAACAGCAGCAGAACCAGACAGGCGAAGACGGAACCCCAGATGATTCGGACGCGGTCCGCCCATTGACCGAGGTCCACAAACGCGCCGAGCACGCTCATCGCCAACAGGGGCATGATCCAGTCCCCGGCGATCCGGGCATCAAACCGTAACCCGGTCAGGAAGGCCAGGGCCAGGTCACCCAGGCCGGTCGAAGCCCCCATCCTGTCCCGCAGTGCCCAGATCAAACCCAGACGGTAGGCCGTCAACAGCGCGACGCAAAGGAACCAGAGCCTGGCGTCCTTTCGAACCTGCTCGAAGAATCTGTCCCAACCCACTGCCCCATTCCGCGAATCCATCATTGCCAATTCCATCCTTGCATCCGCGTTACCCGCCGAATCCCCGCGCGGCGGCGCCCTATTTGTCTGCCCTGATACCACAAACGGAGTTCCGACACACGCAGATTCATGCTTCCCTGCCATGGTGCCGGTTCGGTATCATCCCGCCGTCAGGGGGATACCTATGCGCATCAGTGGATTTTCTTTCGCAAGAAACGTCGGTAAGCTCTACTATCCCATAGAAGCGTCCATCCGCTCAATCCTGCCAATCTGCGACGAGTTCGTGATCGCCATCGGCAGGGGCGATCCCGACGACCGCACCCGCGACATGGTAGCCGCCATCGGCGATCCCAAGATCCGTATCATTGACACCGAATGGACCGACAGGGAACGGCTCAAAGGCCAGATTCATAGCCAGCAGACCAATGTCGCCTTGAATGCCTGCACAGGTGACTGGTGTTTCTATGTTCAGGCCGATGAAGTAGTCCATGAAGATGATCTGCCGGCCATCCGTTCCCGCTGCTGCGAGTTGCTTGATGACGCGGACGTCGAAGGCCTGCTGTTTCGCTACCTCCACTTCTGGGGCGACTACGACCACTACCACATCAACCACACAGCCTATCCGCGCGAGATCCGCATCGTGCGAAACGGAAAAGGCATCCAATCTTTCAGTTCCGCCCAGTCTTTCCGCCGCGACGGAGGAAAGCTGCGGGTTGCCGCCGTCGATGCCCGCATCTTCCACTACGGGTGGGTCCGGCCTCCCCGCATGATGGCCACCAAGAACCGCGAAATGGCAATCACCCACCACGGGCGGGAGAAGGCTGCCGCTATGGGAACTGACGCAGGGTTTGACTATGGGCCGCTGGACCGCCTCGCCGTCTTCAAAGGCACCCACCCCGCCGTCATGGCGGACTGGATCGCCAGACTCGACTGGAAGGATCAACTGCAATACAGCGGCAAACCCAGAATCCCGCAGAAGCACGATCGGCTCAAGTACCGGATATTGACCTGCTTGGAGCAGGTCGTCTTTCGCGGCAGAGTGCACCTCGGCGCCAAGGGGCACGTGCTTCTTCGTCGCTAGAGACGGCGTTTCGAAATGTCGCTTTTCGCAGTGGAAAACAGTACCCATGGATGCAAAGACAGTTCGAACGGTTTACCGCATTGTCAAGACGGAGTACTCCCTCCACAAGGCACCGGTTGTTGATTTTGTCGCCGTCCAGACACGTGACCCCTTCAAGGTCCTGGTTACAACGATCTTAAGCGCGCGAACCAAGGACGAGACAACCACCGCGGCCTCCATGCGCCTCTTTGCAGTCATCAATGAAATGGATGATCTTCGGCGTATTTCGCAATCGGATCTGGAGCGTCTCATCTTTCCAGTCGGCTTCTACCGAACCAAGGCTGTCCACCTTCGGCAGCTTCCAGATGCGGTTGAGAAACGGTTTCGCGGGCAAATACCATCAACCGTGGAACAACTCTGCGAGCTTCCCGGAGTCGGGCGAAAGACCGCCAATCTGGTTGTGGCCCTGGCCTTCAACAAGCCGGCCGTCTGCGTAGACGTACACGTTCACCGCATCAGCAACCGTCTGGGTCTGGTAAACACACAAACGCCGTACGAAACGGAAATGGAACTCCGGCGCATCCTGCCGGTCCGATACTGGAAGACATGGAACTCCTACTTCGTCTCCTTCGGGCAGACAACCTGCGCTCCGGTGAGTCCGAGATGCGCTGCCTGTCCCATAGCGAATCTCTGTCCGAGAATCGGTGTAACATCTTCGCGCTGAGCCATTGGTCCACGGCTCTCAACCGGCAACCATGCTGGACAGCGCAGGTCATGTTCAACCCAGCATCAGAAACCCCATTACGACAAGCGGGATGAACAGGAAGAACAGGACAGCAGCCCCTGTGATGGTCCAGAACTGCTGTCGGGTAATCGCGCCCGCCCTCAGAAGCCGCCACGCACCAACCCCGATGGTGAGCAGAATCAGCAGCAACATGATTCCGCAACCCACCGCCATGTAAACAACAAACACGATGCCCCCGAAGTCACCGCCTTGCGGATTGGCACCCCTGGCGTGGTTCGAACACGCGACCGTCGGATTAGAAATCCGATGCTCTGTCCAGCTGAGCTACAGGGGTATTTGCCCGTAGATATTGGCTAAACGCAACACTAGCCCGGAAAGGTGTGTTGACTTTGTGCCATCGTTGTGACGCCTTTCGTCTTGAACCAAGGCAAAAGGAGCAAAACTATGACACAAGCAACACATGCGCCGAAAATAAGGCAGATAGCCGTCGTAGTCAACGGAAAGAGTTATCGTGTCGTCAGGTCCTTGCGAATCGACGAACAACGGCGACGCCGAAGCGCTCAGCGCCATGCCCAGCACCGGAGACTCCAAAGAGACGCATCTTGTGGGTTCCCGCCAGGCGGAAGTACTCAATCCGGATTGGATGCCCACCTTCTCCATCCGGCACGCGAACAGGCCTGGGTCGGCACCTTCAACGCGCGGTTCAGGCT
>CAZWPN010000086.1:0-14012 GCA_964635275.1 uncultured Victivallales bacterium
GCGGGGACAGACCATCCCTGGTAAGTTGAGCACGGTTGTCTAAAAGGTCTCTTTTAGCGTAGCCGTTCACGGGGCTCAGTTCAGCCCAACCTATGAGCAAGCTCAGCATGTTTGATGGCTGAGCGTTCCGGCTCGCGAGAGCGGTGGACGATGGGGATTCTCCCTTCTCGTAATCCGTTGCAAGATCGCGCGATTGCGAGGGAAGAACGCCGGTTCTTCCGCAAGACAACGCGATGGTTTGTCCACTTCCCATCGTAACTGCCGCCAGATATTCGCCCTTCGATTCGTTGACCGTTTGATGTCTCCTTCCGGTAACATCAATTATGAGTCAACGACCCATTTTACCCTCCTAAGCCCTCCGGCTTCGGTAACACTTAACATGAGTCAAGTCGCCATGCTGGAGTCACCGCGGGTTTCTCCTTGAGTTTCCCTTTTTGGTGGGCCACTCTCCGCGTGCGACAGGATGTCAACAGGACTTCCGGCAGGCGCTGGTTGGAGTGCAAGGCTAAGCAGGTCATATCTATGTCATTGCTGGATAGATGCTACGTAGTGGGCGACGCCTGCGTAAGAGCATGGGGACGTCTTCCATCCGTGGTGCGTTTCCTGCTGGGTGTAGGGTTGGCCTACATTGTATGGCGTCATCGGTCGTGGGGAGTGCAGGACGCGATATTGTGGGGCGGGGTGCTTTGGGCGATTACGCTGCGTTCGGGCGGGTGGTCGGCGTGGCGGTCTCCACTGGGTATTCTTGGCCTTTTGTGTCTGGCGTGGATAGTCGTGACTGTGCCGTTGGGATCGCACCCGACCATTGCGTTCAAGGGTATGGTCAAGCATGCCGATACGGTGGCGTTTGCTTTGGCAATGCCGGTGTTGATCTTCACCTGTTCGTCGTTGTGGATGGCGGCTGCATGTTCCGCATGGGCTTTGACAGCGGTGATGGCTTGCGATCTGGTCCGGTTGGTGTGGACACTTGGGGCCGAGATCCTTGCAAAGGCGCACGTCTACGAACCGTTCATATGGGTGCATTCCAACATTGCGGCAATGCTGGCTGGCCTGGCGGCTATAGTCTTGTCGCACATGGCTTGGGCGGCGCGAGACAGGGCATGGATGGTTGCAACGGCAGTTGCCGGAGCATTGGTGAACGTCGCGTATCTAATAGTAATAGGGTCGCGTGGGCCGCAGGTCGCTTTTGTTGGCGCACTCCTGGTGGTTGCTGTGCTGGCCGCGCAAGGATGGCGGAGGCGTCTGGCGATGGCGGTTGTGGCGGCGGTTGTTTGTATGACGCTCTTCGGGTTCAGGGAGTGCATCAATCCCCGATTCAAGGACGTGCGGTCGGTGGCCGGGCTGGTGGACCGCGACAAGGTCTGGTTTCGCACGTGGGACCTGATAAAGGAACGACCGCTGGTCGGGCACGGGTTTGGCGAGAAAGTGTTCATGCTGGACTACCATACCGCTGACGCTCCCTTCTCGCCTCACCGTTTTTATCACCAGCACCAGCACGCTCTGGGCATGTGGTTTTCGTTCGGTGCGATTGGTTTGGTGCTGGTGTTTGCCCTTTGGGGCGCGCTTGCGTTCAGGTTGCTGCAAGTGAACTTGCTGACCAAGGATCCATCGCGGAGAGCTTTGACGCGCATGCTTCTCACCCTTTTGGTCTTCATTCACATATATGCCCTGGCTGATTGTCCCACGAATGCGACAGCGCTGGCGCTTGTCTGGCTTGTTCCGGCTGGACTGATCGCAACAAGGCAGGAGGAAATGGTGTGACAGACGGTTCTTCCGTCTCGGTTGTGATTCCGCTGTTCAACAAAGAGCGCGAGGTCGTCAGGACGTTGCGGAGCGTTCTTGCGCAGACGGTACCGGCTGGCGAAGTGGTGGTGGTGGATGACGGATCGACGGACGGTGGTGCGGAGGCCGTGAGGGCGCTTGACGACCGCCGTGTGCGTGTCATTTCCCAGGAAAACAGGGGCGTATCGGTTGCCAGGAACCGTGGTGTTGTCGAGTCGTCAGGCGATGCCATAGCCTTTCTGGACGCCGATGACGAATGGAAGCCGGAGTTCTTGGAGACGGTATTGTCATTGCGGAGCCGTTTCCCCGATGCCGGCATGTGGGCCACTGCGTTTGAACTCATCTATACGGGAGATGACGTTCCCAAGCGGGTTCGCTGCACGGGTGTGCCGCGTTGCGAAGAGGGTGGTCTGATTCCGGACTTCTTTCGCAGCGCCTTGAAGGTTCCTCCGGTTTGCGCAAGCGGCTTTATGGTGTCACGGGAAGTCTGTAATGATGTTGGCGGGTTTCCATCGGGCGTCGCGCTGGGCGAGGATCGTGTGCTGTGGGTTCGAATCGCGTTGAAGTATTCAGTGGCGTGGTCGCCGCTGGTGCAGGTTGTCTATCACAAGGATGCCTCCAACAGAGCCATGAACCGGCAAAGTTACGCCAACGGCGACACGGAGCTTAGTCGCGTTCTGCGAAGGGTGTTGAATGGCGACTTGCCGTCGCGTCTTCCTCTGCGGTCGGTTCGCCTGCTCCTTGCACAGCACCTGCTGGAGGTCGCCAGGCACGCGGTCAATCGCGGCGATGGCGTGGCGGCGCGTGATCTGTTGCGGGAAGTTTGGTTTTGTCACCACGCGTTCCCGGTGCGGTGCCTGAGAAGGTGGTTACGTTCCTATCGAACACCTCGGTAGCGACCGCCGGCGGCGCTTCGGGCGCCTACTTCGATACTACGCGTCGCAGAACCACGTCCTCGTAGGGACGGGAGTCAAGCCCATGGGCGCTTCTGACGTCCGTCAAACGGCCCTTGTGTCTCGACAGGTTTTCGCCTGCATCCCTGCTTCGGTTACGGCGTGGATGTGGAATGTGTGTGACTCGGGCATACCTCGTCAGAACTATGGGTCTGACTCCTGCGAGGTACAGCCGGCGTCCGAGGTTGTCGTCTTCATGTCCCCAGCCTACGAACGACTCGTCAAACCCGTTCACTCGCATGATGTCGCCCTTGCATATGGCGAAGTTCCCGGAACGCAGCGTCGGGCGGTTATGGAAAGGGAGTCCGAAGATGCGGGCAGTTGCGTAGAGGCGGGACTTCATGTGAAAGCGCAGCAGGCGACGGTTGTCGCTCGGAGCATGCCATCTGACGAAATCGCCAGAGCGGATACTCTCCGACGTAAGGTCTTGCTTGCGGTCAGGATAGAGGTTGAGCGACGCTCCGAGGCAGACGTATCCCGGTTTGAGAGCGGCCGCATGGCACGCAAGCCAATCGGGATGGGGCATCGTGTCCTGATCCAGAAAAGCCATGTACGCGAAGCTGGCGGCGGAAATCGCGTTGTTACGGCTCCTGGCGGGGCGGAACCCGTCGTGAGACTGGCGGACATGCAGCAGTGTGAAGGGAACTTCCGCCGCGATAGCATCCAGCGCGTCCGCCGTGGCTGGGCCAGACCCGTCATCAGCCACAATTACCTCGCGGGGAACCAGGGACTGCGCGGCGAGGGCGTGCAATACGCAAGAGAGACTCCACGGGGCGTCGTATGTGGTGACTATGACCGACAGCTGCGATTCGTCCTGCGCCACATTTCTTCCCACGGTTTGATCGGTCTGCATGTCTATTCTCATTCAGGGCTTCGCGAAGTCCAGCGGCGTAGAAGCCGCTACCCCCCCTTGTCGCCGAAGTGCACGCGGCCGCCAAAGAGTGAAAAGACGGCATAGGGGACAGGCGAATAATTGCAATTACTTGCGAAAAAGTCGATGGCGCGTTTCTGTATGCAGGTAGAGTGGCGTGTTGCCCTGAGAACCAGACAGGAGGCGAGCCATGCGGCGAGCACGCATCCAGGCAGGGGGCGCCGGACGTTGGCACGCCAGGTCCTGTATCATCGAGCGTCGGCAGATCCTCGGCGATGTCGAGAAGCAGCGCCTGTACAAGCTCATGCGGGAACTGGCCGCCTTCGGCGGTCTCGACACCCTCTTGAGGCGGCGATCATGCACGCCGGCAACTATCATCTCAACGCACGCCTCCAACCGGAGTCGTGGCAATTGGCTGACCAGACAATTCTTCTGGTCCCTGGCACCTCTGGATCAGATGGACTTCGCTCGTGTTGTGCCCGTTCGACAGGCTCAGGGCGCCCTGCCGCCCTTGCTTTTGGCTCATGGTTCCATATACTGGTATCACATAGGGGGCCTTAACCCCATGAGCTCACGCCCATGCTGGGCGCACCCAGCAAATCCAGCGTACGCGGCAAACCGCACCGCTGATTTGGATCGTTCAAGGACAGGAATTGAATGAAGCATTTCGCCAGCAACTTGCAGACGATGGTCTCCTGGCTGAGCCATCTCCGGCCGACAATGTGGTTTTTGGGCCTGTTCATCGTCCTGGTGGCTGTCTATGCAGCCATGATTCCTTTGCCCAGAGCAGACAACCACCTGATTGGAAGCGATGGCGGATACTACTACTCGTACATGCGGTCATTCTGGATGGACCACGACGTCGACATCCGGAATGATGTAGAGCTCTACAACTCACGGATGAGGCCAGACAATCCTAATCGCATTCGCGTTCTGTATGATCGATCGGTGGGACCGGCTTTGCTGTGGACTCCATTCTTTCTGGTAGCCCGAGGACTGACGATTCTGCTTTCGAACCTCGGTATTCCCATAGCCACGGACGGGTTCTCGTATCTCGAAGAGGCCATGGTGTGCGTGGGGAGCATCCTCTACGCCGTCCTCGGTCTGTACGCTCTATTTGTGACCCTAAGCAGATACGTTACCAGAATCGTATCAGCATCAAGTGTCTTTCTCATGTTCTTGTCGACCTTTGCCTTTTACTACACGCTTTTCGAGCCGTCCATGGGGCACGCCCTTGAACTCTTCACCGTCTCGATCTTCGTCTGGTCTATCCTAGAACGTGAGCCTGACACGAACTTCGACTGGTTGCTGGTGGGCGGTGCAGCGGGGCTCATGAGCCTGGTTCGCTGGCAGAATTGCGTATTCATGCTTCTCATCCCGTACGGGCTGATACGAACCAACAAACAATTCGCTCGCATGGCCACCCGTGGCGCCATGGCGGCCGTCGCCTTCCTGGCGATGGGGACGATCCAAAGCCTTTTCTGGGTTACGGTCTTTGGCAAGATCCTCACGATTCCTCAAGGTGAGAGTTTTATGACGCCTTTGCACACTCATTTTCTGTCGGTGCTCTTTTCAACGCGCCATGGGCTTATTTCATGGCATCCCATCTTTGCCTTGGCCGCTTTGGGCATGTTCTTCATAAGGCCGAAATGGATGGGCATAGTCATGACTCTGGCAGTCTTGATACAGTTGTATGTCTGCAGCAGCGTGGACGAATGGTGGTGCGCAGATTCCTTCGGCATGCGCCGCATGACAGGGACGATCCCTATGCTGACGTTTGGAGTAGCCTTCCTGCTCAATGGCGCGACTGTGCCGGGCAAAAGCAAACGGCTGCTTGCGACCTGCGTCTGTGTAGCTCTCGTTGCATGGAACTTCATTTTCATGGCTCAGTACCGGCTCGGAATGATCCCGCCCGGCGAAGAACTGACCCTCTCGCAGATGACAACAGGCAAATTGCAGGTATTCACGAAGGGGTATGAGTGTTTTAGAAAGATCAAGGACTCGAGCCCCGTTGAACCAATACAGTGACGGTACAGCGTAACGCCGCCCGTCATGCTCACCATCGGGTTGCAGAAGATGAGACTGAGGCATAGGGGACAGACGAAAGGTCCAATCCTGCACTCACAGACTCCCACACCCACACACTCGGTTGAGGACGTAGCCCGCCTTGGTCTGTTACCCAGTTAGGCGAGTTCTCCATGGCCTGCGCAGCCATCCTGGCGAAGCGGGCGAGCGAGCCATAAAAACAGGACGCACACTGGGCCGCCAGAGTAGTCCTGCCTTCCCTGGCCTGAGATCAGGGGCACAGCATGCACGTTGACTTGGACATGCCTTTGTATCTAGAGTCTCCGGTGTGCCGGTGCCGGTGCCGGACGCTACAGTTAGCGAACTCAACAGGTGGCAGGTATGCGATTGGGGCAACGAGGGTACGGAATCGATCTCGGCGAAAACGGCCGCCTGACCGTCGTTCGGGCGGACCGGATCGGTCTTGCCTGGAGGTTTGCCTCGATTCGTCCGGATAACACGGGGTTCGTCCGGGAGCAGGCTGCCGGTCGCCGAGTCGCCGCCGCCCTGCTCTGCCGCGAAAGCTTCACCCGTTTCGTAGAGGCGCCGCTCCGCGACACCAGGAAAGCAATGAGGGTAATGCACTCCGTACTGGATGTCCAACTGCCATTCCCCATCGAGGACTGCATCTGTGAGTTTCTCGCCCCGACGCGGACCGCGACTGGCGCCACATCAGCGCTGGCTGTGGCCGCACGCCAAAGGGACATCGCCGATCGACTGACCACGCTCTCCGCTTCGGGATTCGATCCGGCCATTCTTGATCAGGAAGGACTCGCTCTCTGGGCACAGGAGCTACGCGAGTCGCCTTCGGCGGCACCGTCCACCCTCCGTATTTTGATATGCCTTCATGAGAGAGAAGCCATACTAGTCATCGGGCGCGGAAGCCGTTTCCTCGGTTGCCACAGCGTCCGCCCCGTGGTGCCCGCCTCCATTCAGCGCGTTCTTTCCAGCTATCCTGCGCCGGAGGGCAATGTTGTCTGGTCGTTCTGCGGAAGCCTGCCTAACCTTTCGGAGCAGGCCCAGTCACTGCACGAAGCGCTTTCTAAGGAACGCCCTGGTGTTGTGCTGATACACAAGGATCCCGGGGCGTTTCTGGCCCGGGCGCTGGCAGTGCGCGCTGCAAGCCGAGGGGCGCTCTGGTGCAATATGCGCACCGGCGCATTCGTGCATCCCCGCGTCAGCCGCCGCGCGGCGCGAACGGTGTCTCTGGCCATCGCCGCCGTTGCGGCCTCCGGCATCATCCTCGCCGCCGCTGGCAGCATGACCCTCTTCGCCGCTCGAGCCCGAGAAGCCACGCTCTCCAGGGCCGTCTCAAGCATGGCCGACGACGTGGCCGGCTACCACATCTCCGCACGGGGCGAAGATGCCATTCGACTGGCCAAAGCGGCGCTGAGCGAACGCCGCCGCGTTCTCCGGCCTTTTCTCGATGCCACCGCACCGTCTCTCGTGGATCGGCTGGCCGACATCGCCTACTACGCCAACCGGGACCGGCTGCGGATCGAGGCGCTTTCGCTTTCCCTCACCAATCTGACGGCATCCGGGATTGCACGGACATGGACATCCTGCGATGCGCTTGCGGATCGCTTCAAGTCGCTCGGATACCCCGTGACACTGAACAGGAAGGATGCCGTCGAAGACTATTGGATACCCTTTACTCTGGTTACAGAGGAGCGCCATGACTGACGTCCGTGGCCGCATGCTCCTGTGGACCGCTGCATTCGCCATGCTCCTGGCAGGGGGCGCAATCTGGCTCAATGCCGCGTCGAAGAGCAAGGGAATGGTGGCCGGTATGTCACGCCGCACAGCCGAGTACGCAAGGCTAAGCGCAATGAAAGCGGAACACAATGCGATGGAAACGGCCTGGCGGGCAGCAAGCCAGAAAGCCGTCACTGCCGCGCCGGCCCCTCTGGACTTTGCCGGAGGCTTCCTGGGCGGAATAAAACCGGTCACGAAGAACGAGCAACGTTCGGATCTTATGGTAAAGTGGCGTCTGCGGCAACAGGAGATGACCTTTAGCGACATACCGGTGGCGCGCATAGCGAGCTTCGTTCAGGCGTTGGAGACAAATACCCCGCCGTGGCGTCTGGTCCACATCGAGATTTCTTCATCCCGGAATACCGGGACTGCCGCACGGGTATCGTTGCTGATGGAAACCGTGGAACCCGCCCGCTAGCAGTGTGCCGGATTTGCCGATCGAGTTGCCTCCACCGCACTGGCCGACACGCTGCCAGTGCAGGGCGACAACCTAACGGACAACCGGTATTCGCCTCCACCCCTCGGTGCTCTCAGTTAACTCGCGAGTCGCGAAGCACCAGATGACACACTTGACACCTGCCAGGTTAGCCCTGTTGAGCGCCAGCTTGAGGCGCGCGCCGGAGGCGCCGCCATCGCTCGTCGCCTGCAAGTCCAGCGCAAATCCGATCTCAGCGGCCAGTTGATCGAACAGGCCGGCGCCCGTGGCCTTAATCCCATTGGTCAGCGACTGGCTGTACACTAGTACATGACTGTCCCCTATCAGGACCACGGGACTCTTCGGATCGCTTTCCACAGGCACGCCATCGCACGATACCCTGTCCAGCATCGCCGTCTCCACGGCGACCGACCCTGCGTCGGACAAACCGCGAAGATCGCCGGAAGATAGAATGCTCTGGGGCGTTCGCCGGAATGTCTTTCGTGGCACAGCGGCATACCATGACTGCGTCTTGATCCAAGATGCGATCAACTGCGCTGTCTTGTGGACCGCCGCTGGCGACCAGTGGTCATCCTGTCGCCAATGGGTGTCCACCCCGATCCTTTTCACGCTCAAGAACTCCGGGGTCAGATCCTGAACGACGATGCCCTCGTCGTGGAGCAGGCGGTAGAACGCCTCATGGACTACGTCGAGGCGTGTCTCCGATACCAGCCCCGTGTGGATTTGTTCCGGATAGATAACGGTCTTCCCCGGCACCGGGACCAGGACCAGTTGTACATCCACGGACTGACACTGCCGGCTGAAGTCAAGAATGGTCGCCATTGGGTCCTGATTCGTGACCACCGAACTCACATGCACGCCCTGCGTTCCCCAGAATGTCCCATGCGCGTAATGTCTCCACTCCGACGCCATGAACCGGAAGCCATCCGGAGTCTCTGCCGTACGCTGTCCCCTGAGTTCGAGGTCCGCATAGCGATCGGCCAGGATACGACAGAAGTTTCCGGCTCCATCGGCAAGACAGAGAGCCGGCCCGAGCGAGGAAAGGACGCCTAACACCATCAGCAGTCTGAACATTGCTTCACCCCCTCACCACCTACGACTGTTCACTGTCACCGGAACGGGACGATGCTAGCAGAGTTGGAACAACAGAACAACAATCGTAACACTCAGGTATTCAGGAGTCAGGAGTCAGAATTCAGAGGGCATGTCAACGACGAAGCGTCGCAACCATTGTCCCTATCGTTGTCGACAACGATCAAGGACGGTCACCAGTTCCGCCCCCCCCTCTCCCCGCAGCGGAATTCGTCAGAATTCCGGTCGAGACAACCGCCTGCTTGCATATGTAAGCAGCGGCGTCCGCCTCCGAGCCGGAGATTGAACGAAATCGGGCGGATACAAGGTCCGCCCCTACGCCTGCGGTCTTCGTAGGGGCGGCGCTAGTCGCCTCCCCCCATCCTCTCCATCGGCGGTCCG
The DNA here is from genome assembly GCA_964635275.1 of uncultured Victivallales bacterium. Taxonomy (GTDB): domain Bacteria; phylum Verrucomicrobiota; class Kiritimatiellia; order UBA8416; family CAZWPN01; genus CAZWPN01. The sequence goes on from CAZWPN010000086.1 coordinate 9,335, forward strand.
ATCCTCTTCATCGGCGTAAGCTCTTCCTTCCCGAGCAGAGGCCGCCGACACGGCGGCTACTACAAAAGAGCGGATTCCTCCCCTGTAGCAACAGGAGGAATCGTTTAAGTGAGTCGCTTAATCGACAGCATCGATCCCTGACAACCGCCCCGACGACCCGCCCAGACGACCCGCCTCACGACGACCGGAATTGTCACCAATTCCGCTCCTAATCCGTGCCACGCCACGTTTCGTCACTTTCTTCGTCCCACGCTTCGTCGAGACCGTTCCGTAACGCACCATGCCGACGTGGTTTGCGCCGGATTTGTTTTTTTGACTTTCTATCGCGCCCGTGGGACTCTCTCCGCCCGTGGACACCAAGCCCTCCCTTCCAAAGCCATGGCCGGACACAGGATGGCAGAGCCATCCTCTCGTCCGGGCGGCCCGGCGTCTGACCATTCTGATTGTGGGCTTAACGGTGGTCCTGATTGGAATCTTCATGATCTTCCTTCCAGGCCCGGCAATGCTGGTTATCCCCGCCGGCTTGTTTATCCTGGGCCTGGAGTTCGCATGGGCTCGTCGTCTTCTCGCCAAAGCCAAGACGTACGTGCCGGAAAAGGCGCCTCGTTCTTTCCGGGAGGCCTTGCAAATGCTCCGGCGAACACAGCCTTGACGCTCCCCCCGTCGGGAGCATACTGTTAGCGGCGTGCGCCCATACCTTGACAAGATACTGAGCGTTGAAGCCATGCAACGCGAACGCGACCGGCTTCACGCCGAAGGCCGAAAACTGGTTTTCACCAACGGGTGTTTCGACATTCTGCATCCCGGGCATGTGGAGTATCTCGCTTTCGCACGCCAGCAGGGAGATGCCCTGCTGGTTGGGCTCAACTCCGACGCCTCCGTGCGACGCAACAAGGGCCCGCTCCGTCCCATCGTATCCCAGGATGACCGGGCCAGGGTCCTTGCCTCACTCGAAGCAGTGGACTACGTGGTGCTCTTCGATGAAGACGAACCCGCCCCGCTGATTGGAAGCATCATCCCTGATGTGTTGGTCAAGGGCGAGGACTGGAGCCACTACGTCAGCGGACGCGAAATCGTCGAACGCCACGGCGGACGGGTCGTTCTGGCCCGACTCGTGCCTGGCCGGTCCACAACTGACATCATTGGACGAATTCGCCAGACACTCAACCCAGGGCCCGACAAACCATGACACCTCGATTCATCGTCACCGGAGGAGCCGGCTTCATCGGCAGCAACCTCGCCATCGAACTGAACCGCCGCGGCATGGACGACATCGTTGTCGTTGACCGTCTGGACTGTCCCGGCAAGCAACGAAACCTGGGCCGAATCCGCCATGCCCGCTACCTTGACAAGGACGACTTCCGCACCTTGTTCCGCACCAACAGCATCGCGCCGGTCACCACCGTCTTCCACCTTGGTGCATGCAGTTCCACAACAGAAACCAATGCCCACTACCTGGAGGACAACAACTTTGCCTACACCCGCGAACTCTGCGAGTGGTCGCTTCGCAACGGGTCCAGGTTCATCTACGCTTCAAGCGCCGCCACATACGGAGACGGTTCCCGAGGCTACTCTGATGAAGACGCCGTAACCCCGACGCTTCAACCGTTGAACCTGTACGGGATGTCCAAGCAGAAGTTCGACCTCTGGGCCCTTTCCAAAGGGCATTTCGACCGCATCGTGGGGCTCAAGTACTTCAATGTCTTCGGCCCCTACGAAGAGCACAAGGATGACATGCGTTCGGTCGTCAACAAGGCCTACCGCCAAATACTGGATTCGGGCGAAATCACCCTCTTCAAGTCCTACCGTCCCGAGTATCAGGACGGATGCCAGGTGCGCGACTTCGTCTATGTTCGGGACGCTGTAGCCGCCACACTGTTCTTCCACGATCACCAGAACCGGTCCGGGCTCTTCAACTGCGGGACCGGCACGGCCAGAAGCTGGCTTGACCTCGCCCGCGCCCTGTTTTCCGCCATGCGCCGCGAGCCTCGCATCCGCTTTGTCGCCATGCCCGAATCCATCCGCGACAAGTACCAATACTACACACAAGCTGATACAACCAAACTCCGTGCCGCGGGGTACAAGCTTCCGTTCACAACCATCGAAGACGCTGTCAATGATTACGTCACCCTTTTTCTTGCCAGCCCAGAATACTGAACATTGACTCCTCCGACAGAGAATCGGGCCTAAATGGCATGACACATGCTTGGTTCGGACATAAAACCATATGGATACAGTCGCTGGCATGGCTTCGTTGTCTTACGCTGTCGAATTGAGCGCGGACCGCCGTTTTGAGCGCGCGGACGCATCCGGCGGGCGCATCCGGATGGGAGCGCCGCTTTCTTTCGCTATTTTGACCGCCTTTCTGACCGCCAACGCTGCGGTGCAACCGGTTGAGCCGGCCTTTTTCCAGACGGATCCACACCCTCTGTGCGTGTCCACCCAACGCGCGGCAACCAATGCAACCTCATCGAGTGAAGTGCGTATCGACTTTCCAGGCGAACGAGAGATATATCTGTTCGCACCAACCGGCTCCTGGGTTTACGTCAAGGATGCAAGTGTTGACGTTTTCTGGCCACAGGACGCCCCGACCAACGCACAGGTTCTCGTGCACCTTTTTGACTGGGACTACCTATGGTACCAGAAATTGCTTCCCGGGTTCCTGACTCCTGGACGGATCAACCACCTGAAGATCGAGACGTATCCGTCCGCTCAGCTCTGGGAGCCGCATGGACACACCGCGCCATGGAATTTTCGCTCCATGATGGAACCAAGGGATTTTGCCATGCGCATCTTCTGCCCCACCCCCTACTCCGGCACGTGCCGTGTCGAACGTGCCGAGGTAGCGTGGCGGCGTGACACCGCCCCGCCATTCATCCGCAACATCCGAATCCCAAAGAACCCAGTGAACTGCTACGAACGATTTGAGGTTGTTTTCGATCTGCCCGACCGGTATCCAAATCCCTTCGACCAAACCGAAATCCAGGTTTCGGCCGTTTTCGAAGGGCCAAACGGCACTCCACCCATCGCCGTGGACGGCTTCTACAGTCGCGACTACACCCGCACCATCACCGCAACGGGTGAGCGGACCGTTCCTATCGGCCTGCCGCAATGGAAGGTCCGGTTCTGCCCAACGGTCCCCGGAACCTATCGCTATCGCATTCAGGTGCGCGACACCCGGGGTGCCGCCGAATGGGGCCCCGGCGTTTTCACCGCCACAGCCTCCAAACATCCGGGATTCGTCAGGGTTTCCCCCAAGGATCCTCGCCGCTATGAGTGCGACGACGGATCGTTCTTCTTTCCGATAGGACACAACCTGCGATCGCCATTCGACACACGAACAGACAGTGTGTTCCCCTGGAAGCAACGCTGGGCAGAAGGGTCAGCGGCCTATGCGCGCTACCTCCACGACATGGGACGACATGGTGAAAATTTCGTAGAGGTCTGGACCGCGTCCTGGTCGCTCGGGCTGGAATGGATTAAGACATGGCCCGGCTACCATGGGATTGGCCAGTACAACATGATGAACGCATGGGAATTGGACCGCGTTCTAGAACAGGCCGAATCGGCCGGAGTTCGCGTCAACCTGGTCATCCACAACCACGGCAAGTTCAGCACATTTGTCGATCCGGAATGGGCGGTCAACCCTTTCAACGTAGTCAACGGCGGCTACCTGAACAAGCCTGAGCAGTACTTCTCTGATCCTCGGGCCATCCAGACATTCCTCAACCTCATGCGCTACATGATCGCGCGGTGGGGCTACAGTCCGAACATCTTCGCATGGCAACTGTGGAGCGAACTCGACCTGACCGGCAGTCAAGGTGGATGGTATCGTTCCCCGGAATGCGTCGAGTGGCACCGGCTGATGTCCCAGGCCGTCAAGGCTATGGATCCCTATGACCACATGGTTGCCACGCACTGCGCCGGGGATTACAGCCGGCAGAATCCCGAGATCATTTCCCTTCCGGGTATAGACCACTGTCCGGCCGACGCCTACCATGGCTCGCCCAATGCACTGGCAATCGTTGACCTCATCCGAAATAGCGCTTCTTTCTTGGTCCCCTTCAACAAACCCGCGCTGATCACGGAGTTTGGCGGCAGCCCCGATGCGCGCCAGGGATACCGGCACGTCGAACTTACCCTTCACGCCGGGTTGTGGGCATCGACCTGCATCCCCGTGGGAGGAACGCCCATGTTCTGGTGGTGGATGATCATCGAAGAAGAGCACCTATACCCGCGCTTTGCCGCGATTCGCCGATTCATGGAAGGCACAGACCTGCGCGACCCATCATTCCGGCTCTACGCAACGCCGCACACGCCAACCAACCTGGCCTCGACATTGTGCGGCGTAAGCATCACCGAACGGAATGTTTCCACCAACGGACCTCGCTGGAGGGTGGAGTGTTTCGGCAACCCGTCCCGGGCACAGGGATGGATGTACAACGTACGCGACTTCGAGGTGCTCGATCCGCTCACCTCCGCACGCGACGATACACTGGCCCTTCGCTTCTCCGGCATGAAGGAATCGGTCTATGAAGTCGAATTCTGGGATACTGTGCAGGGCTATCCCGTCCGCACCACGCGCGAAGCCGCAAAAGACGCCGTACTGGTGGTGCTGGTGCCCCCCGTCGCGCGCGATATCGCCTTCAAACTGCGCGAAATCCAACCATAGGCCTAG
>CAZWPN010000087.1:0-13999 GCA_964635275.1 uncultured Victivallales bacterium
CGAAGAGGTAGCTGTACAGCTCGCCGGAGGAACGCTTGATGTGGAATCGCAGGCAGAGATGATTGACCTGGCGGAAAAACTGCTCGCGCAGCGCGGTGAGAATCCGCTCGCGCACCCAGGTGAAGATGCGGTAACCGATGTGCCATGTGATCATGCGCCCAAAGACCGACACGATGAAGTAAGTTACTGCAAGTACTGACAGTCGTGCCGCAAGCGTGTCTCCAAGATGCAGTCCGCGCATGGCCAGTGTGAGTATCCACGGCCCCTCTTCGTGCCGCAGTACCCAATCCACAAGCCATACGGCGGCGAATATCTGAAATGTGATAGCGAATCCGTGGAGCGCATTCAGGGTGATGGCCGTTGCCAGGTGGGCGCGATATGGCTGAAGCAGCGGTCCCAGAATACTCCACATACCTGGAGGTGTGGGCGCAATGCTGGGGTTTGGGGTGGCGGCGGATGATTGGTTCACTGCGTGGCTCCAGTGGTTCCCGGTTTGCCCCTCAGTGCCGAAGCGATCCTGGATCGCCTTTCGGCCGGGCCGGCCGGAAGATACAGTTGCATGTCCGAAAGGATTGCACATGGCATGGTGGGAAGACAAGTGCTGAAACTGCGGAAGCCCACATGATATGGTCGAGCGGGATCGGGTCGTCATGGAGTTGGTCACGACTGGACTCCGCTCCCAGGCAGTCGTGAACGCGCTCCGGCTAGCTTCCGGTTGCCACAATGCTTTTGGGCTGGTCTTTCCCGTTTGAAGTAATCAGAAACGTCTGAATGATCACGGCGAGCAGGATCAAGGATACGGTATTCCCTCGCAGTGCTGCCCGTGCCCGTGGGGTTTTCTGAACCGATGGTTTATAAACTCTTGACCTCTTCAAGCATCACGTCATCGAACCAGGCCACGCCCTGGCCGTCAACACAGAGTCGAACAACGAGGAACGGATCATTCGCCGAGGGTTGAAACTCGACGGTCAACGGCGTCCATTCGCTCCGGCCGCCAAGTTGCCCGGACGTCCTCGTCGCCTTGACGTCCTCCCAGTTCCAAAAAACGTCGTCGACACGAAGATAGGCGGTTCCCTTGACCAGATCGGTCTTCACAAAGGCGGTCAGCCGGTATCGATTCTCCGATTCGCCCACCACCCCGGGACCGCCGCCGATCGGGGCGATGCTGACCTCCTTGCGCGAGTCCCGGCCGGCGACCTTCAACGAGTACCTGCCCGAGTGGGCATGTTTGTCGTCGCGAGTCACATGTTGCCACAGGCCGCCGTTATAGACGCCTTCCGAAGTCACCATCTGCTCAAAATCGTTTGTGCGGTTCAGCAGAAAACCCGGCCCCCCCGAGTGGCGCGCCGAGTTGGACGGGACCGCTGCAGCTTCCAGTTCCCGCGCGAGGCTGCCGGGCAGAGACAGGAATCGATAGCGTGCCCACGCGTGAGACAGCGGTGGAGTGTTGCCTGTCGCGTGGGGGTTCAGGATGATATGCTGGTCGTACCATTGGCTGCAGGTTACCATTGAGACAGGGCCGCTGGCCGCGATCAATTCCACAAACGGATTCATCGCTTCTTCCGTCACGTACCCTACAAAGCCGTGCGCCTGAATATTGTCAGCGGGAATGTTGAGCGGGTTGTGATGTACGAACACAATCCGGCCATCCGCAATCGCACGGACGGTTTTTTGCCAACGCTTGTGGTCCTCGCGTGACTCGGAAACCCCTCCGGCAAGCAGGTTGTTGAACTCAACCTTCAGCGGCTTTGGCAGGGAATAGTGGCTGACGCAATTCCACATGTAACCGAGGCGTTCGTCCCACGTCAGGCGGTACTCGCTGGTTCCAAGGATTCCACCTTCGTGGCGATTCTCGATCTTCAGGGCTAGCGAGTCGCCGCGGTCTTTCGTGAAGGAGAGCGTGAACCCCGTGAGAGGCGGCAGCATCTGTGTGCCGTACATCTGGATTCTCGCGCCCATCAGGTTGGCCCAGTGGTAGATCTCTGGAATCTCCCGCCTGGGCCCCGTGCCGTCGCCCGCCGGGAAGAACCGGAACATTTCGATTTCCTTGGTCCATGTCTGAATCAGTCCGATCCGTTCGTTGCCGTCCCGGATGTAGAACCATTGGGTTCCACGGGCGTGCCGGGCAGGGGTAAGCGCCTCCAGGTTGAAATGCGGGGTGTAGGCCCGCCTCGGCATCTCCGCGTAGGTCCTCGACGCGTCGAGGAACGACTGGAGCGCGCCGCCCCGGAGCGAAGCGGACGGGCTTCGTTCCTCTTCCGCGATTGCGGCCAGGTGGTAGGACGTCAAAGCCTGCTCGCCGGACGACCGGCCCTGCGGGGACGTCCTCCGCACCATGAAATACCCTATGAGTCCCATGGCTGCCAGGACGAGCAACAGGAGTGTGATGTTTCGCCTCATCGTCTCACCTTCTCACGAGCACGCATACGCTTTCGGGCGCAAACCAGATCTACAGCCTTATCACGCAGCGAAAGCGGAATCCGTTCCATTGGCCGCCCGGGCCGGAATCGCCGCGGTTTGAGCTGCGCGCGGCACTTGTCTCGGCAATCCACGAACAACTCCGTATCGCGCGTCGCCATAGGAATTCGTTGCAACCCCCGCCGTACCTGCCGCCACCGGCGCCGTACGCACACAGCGCATGCCGATTGTATAAGGGGATGTATACTGATAGATCTTGTTGGTCAGAGACCAATTCAACGGCCAATTGTTCGTGGGCCAAGGAATATTGCGATTCGCGATCGCGAGACCAAGCGGCGGACTGTCAGAAAAAAACGCGCCCAAACCCGCAGCGCCAAGATTGTCATTTTGCGGCCAGTCCGCAGGCAGCGCTACAGACCCCGCCCCATGGGTGGCCAGAAAAGCGCGCCCGGCAGAATTCGCAATAGTCACCACGGGCTCCGCCACGTTGCCGGCCATGTCTATGATTCCCCAATACGTGGCGGCGGAGCTGACGCGTGTCCCGTTTGTTGTCGCAAATATCCCCGAGCGCAACGGCCCGACACCGCCAACATAGTTGGCATTGCCGGCCGGATCCCCATCGCCGCCTCTGATGAATCTTCCCTGATAGCCTAGACCGTACACCGCCGGTCCCACGGACACGTCGCTGTTGGTCACGATCTCCGTACCGTTTTCCGAAGAAGTCAGGCGAACATCTATGGACGCATCGGCGATCTCCCACAAACTGGTTGTCCCCCAGATAAACTCGTAGGGCACGGCCTTGATCGGTCCACGGCAGGCCTTGGCCCATTCCAATTCGGACATCGGCCGCAGGCCAGCCCATGCAGCGTAGGCCGCACCGAATGACCACACCAGGTAACCGCAGGCGTGGTCCGGCCGGCTGGCGAAGTACACGCCGTTGGAGAAAACGATGGTATGGCGGCCATAGTTTGTGCCGATGAAGAATCCGTCCGCACTGCTGCTCGACAGCATTTGACATTTCCCCATGATCCAATTTTCGCGACCATCGCGGCCATTCCGCCCAGCTGAGCGTCACAGTATGGCATATTCCGGCGTGCGAACAACCTTCTTTGCGCCTCACCCATCAATTCTCATTATGGCGGCGCCCCCGCGACCTCGCGTCGCGGGAACGCGAGATTGGCTTGAAAAGACCCGCTTTTCAGCAAACTCCGGATCCTGTCGCGCAAGGGGGCAGGGGTGGCCACGCCATAATGAGGATTGCTGCCGATGGTCTGATTCGTGTTGAGATTGGAAGCGCGAGTGTTCATCATGCCAAGTCATGACTACGGCAATCTCAGCACCGACTCTTGCGGTTAATCCGCATGGCCATTTGCACTGGGACGCCGTGGGCGGTGAGGAAGTGTGGCCGGATCCAGCAACCCCTCAGCGCGTGGGAGCAGCTTTTGCGCAGGGGCCGGCCCATGGGTTGTTGCATCTTGCCTCCGTGGAGTTGGATACGCCTCTGCCGGCGGCTGTCGCGTTCTGGCGGGAGTATGGCCGGATCTACCTGTCGAGGTTCTGTCACGGGGTTGCCCCTGGCGCAAGGGAGATTCTACCCGTCCCACCGGTGGCGGAAGAGGAATGGCGTCTGTGGCTGGAACGGCGGCCGCCAATCAAAGGCGGGGAGTATCTGAACGTCGAGGCGCTGACCGCTCTTTGGACCGTGCTGGATGATGAGGCTCGGGCCAAAGCAGCCGTGTACGCCGGCGGTCCGGCGGACTATCTCAAGGCGTTGAACCCGGTCTGGCGCCTGGTAGGGCGCGTCTGCTTCCATCTCGCCGAAAACCGCAAGAGCCCTGACTATCCATTTGCCTTCCTTGCCACCTACGCGTCTGGCGTATCAGGGCAGGGCCGGGTGAAATACCGTCCGCTGGCCGAAGCACTGAACGAGTACGCGGGCGAATGCAACAAGGCGGCGCTGCTGCGCCTGCTCGCGCCTGTTCACGCGGCGGCGGAAAGAAGTCCGCTGACCCGCGAACTCGTAGATACCGGCACTCTCTTCAAGCCCCTGGCATGGATGCCGTCACAGGCGTACCGGTTTCTGAAGGAGGCTCAGGCCATTGACGCCGGTGGGGTGGTGGTGCGGCTGCCTGACATGTGGCGCGGCGGACGCCCGCCGCGGGCACAGGTTAGCGTGCGCGTCGGCAATACACCTGGAAAGGGATTCGGCACGAGCGCGCTTCTGGATTTCACAGTGGAAAAGAGTATGGATGGCGAAGCGTTGACGGAGGCGGAGTGGGGTACTCTCATGGCCTCGGCCGGCGGATTGGTGTTGATCCGGGGTCGCTGGGTAGAAGCAGATCCGGCGAAACTCGCAGCGGCGCTGGAGAATTGGAGGCAAGCGGAACGTGTGGCTGGCGGCGGCGTCAGTTTCGCCGAGGCCATGCGCATGTTGTCCGGCGTGCCGGCGGACGGCGTGTCGGCGGATAAGGGCGTGGAGACCGCGACAATAGAATGGAGCGGCATCAAGGCCGGTGACTGGCTGGAAACCACGCTGGCAAAGCTTCGGGATCCCTCTCAATTGGAGGCTACCGCCGCTATTCCCGCACTGCGGGCCGAACTGAGGCCGTACCAGAGGACTGGCGTCAAATGGCTGCGCTTCATGACGGAACTGCGGCTTGGCGCCTGCCTGGCCGACGACATGGGGCTAGGCAAGACGATCCAAGTGCTGGCGCTCCTTCTGGCGCGCAAGGCGGAGAATGTCGCCAGGGAACCGTGTTTGCTGGTGGCACCGGCGTCGCTGCTGGCCAACTGGCGGGCGGAGATTCTGCGGTTTGCGCCGTCGCTGACCTTCCGCATTCTGCACCCTTCCGATCTGGCGCCTGGTGACTGGAAGGCGGTGCAGAAGGACGCCCAGCAGGCAGTGGCCGGATATGATATGATTCTGACGACCTACGGAATGATCGCGCGCATGGAGTCCCTTCGGCAGCGGCAATGGGACATCGTGGCCTTGGACGAGGCGCAGGCTATCAAGAACCCGTCCGCGCGCCAGACGCGCGCGGTCAAGGAACTGAAGGCCCAGCAGCGACTGGTGTTGACCGGCACACCGGTGGAAAACCGGCTTGGCGACTTGTGGTCCATCTTCGATTTTCTCAACCCGGGCCTGCTTGGGTCCGCCAGGCAGTTCGCGCAGTTCATCAAGGCTCGCTCGCAGGACGGCGGCGGGTTGGGCGCGCTACGCGCGCTAGCTACGCCGTATGTCCTGCGCCGGATGAAGACCGACAAACGAGTCATTGCCGACTTGCCGGAGAAGACGGAAGTCAAGGCATGGTGCGGGCTGGCGCCGAAGCAGGCGGCGCTCTATGAACAGACGGTGCACGAGTTGGCCGAAGCCGTGGAATCCGCGGATGGCATACAGCGCCGCGGCCTGGTGCTGGCGTACTTGATGCGGTTTAAACAACTATGCAACCATCCGTCACACTGGTTGCGGGACGGCGGTTTTGCGGAGGCGGAGAGCGGCAAGTTTCAGCGGCTGCGGCAACTCGCAGAAGAAATCGCAGTGCGCCAGGAGAAGGCGCTGGTCTTCACCCAGTTCCAGGAAATGACCGGTCCACTGCTCGAATTCCTGACCCCGATTTTCGGGAGGTCGGGACTGGTCCTGCACGGCGGCACACCCGTTAAGGAGAGGCGGAACCGCGTGGATGCGTTTCAGGTCGAGGATGGTCCGCCGTTCTTTGTCCTGACGGTCAAGGCAGGCGGTTCCGGGTTGAACCTGACGGAGGCATCGCATGTGATCCACTTTGATCGGTGGTGGAACCCGGCGGTTGAGAACCAGGCGACGGATCGCGCATTCCGCATTGGCCAGAAGCGCAATGTGCTCGTGCACAAGTTCATCTGCCGTGGCACGCTGGAGGAGCGCATCGACGAGCTGATCGAGAGCAAGCTGCAACTGGCCGATGAGGTGCTGGGCGGCGAAGGCGCCGCGAAACTCTTGACAGAGATGAGCAACAAGGACTTGATGAGGTTCGTTTCGCTGGATATAAACCGGGCCGCCGAAACGGAGTAGGCGTAACACAAGGAGTACGACCGTGAGTTGGAGAAGCCGAAGCCGAAGCCGAGGCCGAAGTCGAAGCAGGGACTATGGGTACGGGGGATTTGCGCCTTACGTACCCGTGGCCGAACGGAGGCGGCGGTCCGAAAAGGAAGCCGCCACACTGACAAAGAAGGGGCAGGCCCTATCGCCGGTGCGGCTGGAAAGCAAAACCATCGCGCGCTCGTTTTGGGGAAAATCGTGGTGCGAGAATCTCGAGTCGTACAGCGACTTCTCCAATCGCATGCCGCGCGGTCGCACCTATGTTCGCAATGGCTCCGTTCTACATCTCGACATCAGGCAGGGAGAGATCGAGGCGCTGGTAAGCGGCTCATCGCTATACAAGGTTAAGGTGAAGATCAAGCCGGTAGACAAGCAGCGCTGGTCGGACTTGTGCCGTGCATCGGCGGGCAGCATCGGGTCATTGATGGAACTGCTGCAAGGCAAGCTCTCCGAGCGGGTGATGGGCATCATGACGCATCGTGAGACCGGGCTTTTCCCAGCCCCAACGGAGATCGATCTCGATTGTTCATGTCCTGATTGGGCCGACATGTGCAAACATGTGGCGGCCGTTCTTTACGGCGTGGGCGCGCGATTGGATGAAAAGCCGGAACTACTTTTTCTTCTACGCCACGTGGATCATCAGGAATTGGTAAGCCAGGCGGATTCGATCGCAACTCTGACTGCGGAGAAGACCGGGGCTGCCGTTCCCACCCTGTCGGCTGACGACGTCGGATCCGTATTCGGGATCGAGATGGAAGCCGTGGCGCCGCCTGAGACGGCTCACGCCGCGACCGCCCCTCGAACGGTACGCAAGAAAACAGAAAAAAGGAAGCCTGTCCGTACCGTGAAGGGAAACAAAGAGCAGGCTAAGCCAGCGAGAAGGATCGGTTCGAGGACTTCCAGCCGGCCCATGTTGCCAAAACGAAAAGCGGGGATAACGGGCGTTTCGGCAAAATCTGCGGGCAAAGAAGCAGGGAAAGATTCGCAACTCAAGAGGGCAGGCACTCAACGATCCGTTCGTGCTGCTCCATGAGAACGGCAATTTCGCGGTTCCAGAATGCGCGGGAACCCCAGTCCGGATAGTGATGTCGAAACGTGTAGTCCAGCGCTTGTCGTCCGCACCACGCCAGGAAGTAGATTAGCCGCATGGCCCGCAGCGGTTCTATCAGGCACAGTGTTCGGTCGTCGAACTCGCGAAACTGCTCGTAGCCTTCGATCAGCAGGTTCAGTTCGCTCCGCGTCTCCGGCAGATGCCCCGGCAGGATCATCCACAAGTCCTGAACCGGCGGCCCCATGACCATATCGTCGAAATCTATCAGCATCAGACCTTCGTCGGGCCGGTTCAGCACGTTGGCCCGGTGGCAGTCACCGTGCAGACGGATTGAGTCAACACCGTCAAAAAGCGGGGTGATCTGGCTGAGGATATCGCGGCAAACCCGTTCGAAGGTGCGGGCCTGATCTTCGTGTATGAGGGCGGTGCGTGGATCGAGCAGCATCGCGATGTCGGCCGCGGTGGAGCCCGCGGGGTGGAGGGCCACGCGGTGCGGCGCCGGTTTGCGAGCGCCGACCACGTGCATGCGGCCTATCACGCCGCCCAGCCGACGCCACATGGCGTCCTCGGTGATCTCGATCTGCCGGCCCCAGCGCTTGGGATAGAGGGCGAATGCTATGCCGTCCGGCGTGCGGCCGAGTGTGCTGCCATTGGCCAGCGGCAGAGGGGCGATCACCGGAATCTCCTCGCGGGCGCATTCCAGAACGAAGTCATGTTCCTCGCGCAGCGCCGCCTCGCTCCAGCGGTTCGGCCGGTAGAACTTAACAACGAGGTTAGTGCCGTCGGCGGCCTGTAATGCGTAGACACGATTGATGTAGCTCGGAAGGGCGGTGGCAAGGCCACTCATTCGCCGGCCAGTGGCGGCTTCCACGGACTCCAGTATCCGGTCCGGCGTCAGGGCGGCATAGTCGCCCATTGATCCTGGTTCAGCCTCCGGGGTCGGCTTCGCTTCTGGCTGGGCTTTCTTGTGCACGGGCGTAGATCATGGCGTCCGCGGGCCCGGTTGTCCAGCGCGCTCGTAATTCCTGAAGCTGGCGACAAAGAGGACACTCATCAGGCCGTGGTTCGGTGCCTGTATCTCACTCCTTCATGGTCTTCTTGGCGGACTTGATGAATCGCCCGAAGGATCTGTCCTTTCTCCGCTTCTCGACATAGGAGAGATCATGGAATTCGGTCTCTTTCTTGAGCTTGAGGTAGCTCTGATGCCGATCTTCGCTCAAGGCTCCCTCTTCCACAGCCAGAAGGACTGCGCATCCAGGTTCCCCGGTGTGCGTGCAGTTGGCGAAACGGCAGTTTGCGGAGTAATCCCGAATCTCGACGAACGTGTCGTCTACCCCGTCGCTAGTCCCAATAAGACCCAACTCGCGCATTCCGGGTGTGTCGATCAACATGGCTCCATTATCAAGGAGGATCAACTGGCGGCGGGCCGTGGTATGGACACCTTCTCCAGTTCCGCTGACGGCCTTTGTGTCAAACGCATCGCGTCCAATCAGCCGGTTGATAAGTGTGGTCTTTCCGACTCCTGATGAGCCAAGCAGGCAGTATGTTTCTCCGGGTACAAGGAGTGCGCGGAACTCGTGCAGCCCAACGCCCGTCGTGTTGCTGATGGCAAGGATCTGGGCGGAAATGTGCGTGTGCATCATCTGTCCGATTGACTGACTGAGTTGCTCTGGCGAGATCAGGTCCGTCTTGGTTAGGATGATCCTGGGTTCAATTGCGCCCTCGTTGGCCATCACAAGGTACCGGTCGAGCCTGCTCAAGTTGAAATCGCATCCACAGGCCTGCACGATGAAGGCGACATCTATGTTTGCCGCGATCATCTGCACGTCTGCGGTCTTGCCGGGAGACTTGCGGCGCAGGAACGTCTTCCTGGGGACGACGCCATGAATAATGGCGGGGCCGCCCGATGCGTGACATTGCACACACACCCAGTCGCCCACACAGGGGAGGTCGATCGTGGACTGAGCGGCGAAACGGAACTTACCCGCCAGTTCCGCATACGTCTCGCCGTCCTGATTTCGGACGAGGAAGGCGCCCCTATCGACGGCCATGACGCGCGCAATGCTGTGTCCGGGTTGCAGGAGGGGGGCGGCATGTTGCTCAAACCAGCCGTCAAAACCCAGAGCAGTCAATCCCATGGTCTTCTCTTGCATAACAGAGAGCGTTTTATCCCTATGTCGGCGAGTATACACCGATGGCCATTGGGATCAAGAGGGCAACGAGCCGCCGGATCCTGGGTTAAGGAATGCAGGACTACTTCGGCGGCCTCATGCGTGTTCTGTGTCTGCGGCTCGCTCGGCCCGCTTCGCCAACCCGCTTCGCCAAGGCTACGCAGGTCAAGGGGCTACGCAGGCCATGGAGAGCTCGCCCCACCTGAGGAAGATGTGCAGGCTGGCATTCGACCCTGGCGAATCGTTGTTTCGCTCTTGCCCGGTTCAGCGTTGCAAGCTAACTTCCCTGCATGAACTCGCTGCTTCCAGTTGGTGCTGACGGACTCGTTCCCGTTCTGCTCAAGAAACGATTTCCTGTCACTCTTCTTTCCGCCGCACTCGCCGCGTCTCTTGTTATGAAGGCGGCATGTTCTGAGGCGGCTGAACCCGTCTACGTGATAGAGTCAGTGGATTCGACCGGGGTGAAGACCTATGCTGCGATGCCATTGGAGAAGTATCAGGAGATGAAGGCTAGTGCTGCACTTCGCAACCGTTGCATGCCCGGTGCTTTGGAGGCTGCGAAGAAAGAGTGGAATGCGACTTACAAGGGCATCAGCAAGGCTTTCCCGAGGGATGTAGCCATTGTCGAATCTGTCACTTCGCTGGGCCTTTTCACTTCTGAGGAGGCGGCGCGTGAGAAGCTTTCCGAGATCAACGCAAGGCGGGAGCAGCGCCGCGTTCTGGAAGCCGACAAGTTGTCGTCAGCCGAGAAGCAAATAAAGATGGTTAAGGACCGAATTGACTACCTTCGCGCCGCGCCCAGCTATTCCATCACGGGTCGCACTATCAAGATCAGGGCTAACCGCCTGGTGCTCAAAATGCTGGAACATGATATGGCTGAGGACAAAAAGAGACAGACCCGCGAGGAGGCGGCTCGTCGTGAAGCACGTGCCATATTCGAGAGAAAACTGACCGCGCTCCTTTCCGAGGCGGCCGGTTAGCAGCGTGTTGGCCAGTGTTGTTGGGCAACTCGATCGGTAAGTCCGACACTCTCCAAGAGCGTTAGGCGGCGGCAGTTGTCCACCGGATACGGGCCCTTCTCCATTCGCGTGACAAGGTAGGCAACCTCGACGGTCTTGCCGCTGTGTTCGGGCCCAACGGTCATGAAGATGGCCTTGTTGCCGTATGCGGATTCTGTCAGGACACGCCAAGGAACCGGAGACGTGACGGAAACGATCTCCAACCCCTCACTTTTATGCCGAATGCAGACTGTGCAGTAAGTTGTCGCTTTTCGCAGGCAAGATAATGGGAAGTGGGGGGAACCTCAAATAACAGAGCAGGTCCAACAAAGAGGAAGAGCGCCAAAAGTGACAACTTTGAATCAGTACTCGATCGAGCTTACCTGGAAGCAAAGAACTCAAAGTTGTTATTTGCAGTCTGTCCCCGCAGCCGATTGGTTTTGGCCGAATGGCCGAATGTTTCAACTTTGGCTGGGCTTGTCAGGACGCCTTTCCTGTGCTAGAAGTTCTTACTCGGGAACGGTTCGTGGAAAGTGTGGTGGCTGATGGTGAAAATCCGGTATTTGGAGAGTTTCAGGGCAATTGCCATTTTGTCCATCGTCGCTGGCCACTGTTTTGGCTCCTGGAAGATCGACACTCTTCCGGAAAAAGTGGTGGCGAATATTATCGTGGGCGGAACCAGTCTTTTTGTCTTTCTCTCGGGCTTCTTTCTCCACCACGTCTTTGCCTCCCGTTTTGAGTATGTTTCGTTTCTCAGGAAGAAAGCCATCGGTGTTTTCGTGCCCTACGTCTTCCTGGCCTCCGCCGCGTTCTTCATCATTGTCGTTGTTTTCAATCGTCCCCATTCTGCGCTCATGCCCGAATCGAAGGACTTCGCCGACTACGCTCTGCTCTATTTTCGTTACCTTGCCACTGGAAGAGCCATGACGGGATACTGGTACATTCCCTTTATCGCCTTGGTATTCCTGTTGACTCCCGTGTTTCTTGAGTACATGAAGTTCACTCGCGAACAGCAAATCGCTTTGCTGCTCTTGCTTTCATTGGTCGCAATGGTCACGCATCGGCCATCCCAGAACCTGGATCCCGTTCATTCATTGGTCTACTTCACTCCCGTCTACCTGATGGGAATTACTGTTTCGATGAACTTTGCCTCAGTCATGTCCTTTGTCCGGCGGTACACCGTACTTTTGGGATTGATATTCTTCGCGTCAGTGGTGTTGACAGTGGTGGTTCATGGCTATGGCAACTATAGCAAGGCAACCATGCTCTCGTGGCAAGGCCCAGACCTGATGTTCGTCAGCAAGATCGTTCTCATCTTCTTCCTGCTGTCGTTGCTTTCGAGGGTTCATGATAAGTGCGAGCTTGGGCCGCTCCGGTTCGTTGCCGACCACAGTTTTCCTTTGTTCTTTCTTAACACTTGGTTTCTGCTGTTCCCCATGCCCACAATCAAGCAGTTCCTTCCAACGCTCCCTGGCGGTCTGATGTTTCTACTGACTTTTGCTGTGACAACTTCGTGTTGTCTCGCGTTCGCATTCGTTATGGGTCGCTTGCTCGGCAAGAAGAGTCACTACTTCATCGGCTAAACCTCGATATGCAATCAATGGCATTTCAAGATATTTGCGATCACTTGTCGTGCGTACGCTGTTCATCGCGGTCTTTGCATTACAGCGACGAGAAAGTCGTTTGCACTTCCTGTCTCTCTCAGTATCCTGTCAATCATGGTGTGATTGATTTAGTGCCATACGATCTTTTGCCAGAAACAGCGACCAACGAAATCAAGGCCATGTCGCTATCTTTGAACGACGAGCAACTGAAACCCTTCATCCAAAAAGAGAACTGGGATGCACTTCAAACACATTATCATAAGAAGGCGATTCGTGCAGCGTGTCACTTCTTGAAGCAATACGCCGGATCCGATTCCGTCCTCTTTGCCATGGGGTGCGGAGCAGGTTTTGAATTCCGACTGATGCATCCACATGATCGCCCAAAAGATATAATTGCCAGCGATATCTCCTGGCGAGCAGCGCGGGCGATTCCTCTTAGTGTGAAAGACATTGACGGAGTGTTGGGAACTATTGCATGTGACTTTAACCACTGTCCGGTCACGAAAGATAGCAAGCTTGTAGGGTTTGTGTTTGAAGCATTGCACCACAGCGATGATGTGCATGGTTCGCTCGAAGCTCTACTGGCCAATAGGTTCGAGCATCTTCTCATGGTTGAACCAACTCGCAACTGGCTGGTAAACCTTTTGGAGCCCATGGGGGTAACCATGAGAATTGAATATTCCGGCTTGAAGCCAGACTGGATTGACATCAAAAAAGCGCGAAGAATCGCACACCGACTTGGCTTCAAGATGGAAGTTAAGACTTGGTGGCCGATCCCGGACTCACTTGTGCCGTCTGTAGTAAAGAGAAACATATTCATGAGAAGCGGATTGTGTGCTGTGGTTGACACCTTCTCGACATTGGCAAATCTATTCAATTTCGGGGCTATGAGCGCATTTCACTTCAAAAGGGCATCGAACCAGAGCGTGGACCACTACGGTTCGCCCGGTGTGTAGCCGTGCCAAGGTTCCCCACCGCCGTCCCCGCAATCTTCCCATGTCAATCACCCGCATAATCTCAGGCGTCCAGATCGGCGCTGACCGCTGGGATGCATGGACAGGTTGTGGGGGTGACGGAACGAGTCGAACGAACATTAGGCCCCCGTAATGGGTCAGTCAGTATGCGAAGCGAATGCTATTATTGGAACGAACATGATGAATGAGGTTGGTTCCAACATTGGTTCGCGATGGTGCGCCGAACGCTGCGCGGCTCGATGTGGTGACAAGCAACACCAAATGGGCTTCAGCCCCTGGGAATGTGTTGCTGAAGTCATCGGTAACCGGTCTTCCGAAGGATTCCATCGCGAATGTTTCCTTAATCGTTGCCTTGGACCGACGCCAACTCACGGACCGAGTAGGCAACCTTTCACCAAGGTACGTGACCGCCGTCATCAATGGAATCGATGTGATACTTGGACGTTGAGAGCGCCGAACGGTGCTGGGTAAGTCGGTATCGCGCCGCCCCGCAACGCGGACGTTTGCGAGCTGTGTGTCGGACTTACCGCTGGAGTAGCCCCAGCCGCACTGGCCGACACGCTGCCAGTTCCAGGAGCCTGTCGGCCCGGCGTTCGATGCCAACCGAGCCGTAAGCCTGACACGCTCCTAGTGCAAACGCTTGAAAATCAAGCGTTTGTGGTTGGAGGTGCGAACCGGAATTGAACCGGTGTACGAGGTTTTGCAGACCTC
>CAZWPN010000088.1:0-13989 GCA_964635275.1 uncultured Victivallales bacterium
AGCCAAACCAACGGTCTTAATAGCATCGCCGTCTCCGATGCTGGCTACCTTGATGACCTTCAGGTAACGACAGTCAACCCGCTTACTACGGCCAAATGGCTGATCGCGGCTTCGGCGGGAACCGGTGTGACGATTGCCCCGTCGGGTCAGACATTCGTCACCAACGGCGGCGATATTGCATTCACCATTACGACCAACAATCCCAACTATGAAGTCACAAATGTCGTGGTGGACGGAAACACGTTCCTTGGGGTTGTGAGCGGACACACTTTCACAGACGTCACAGCAAATCATACTATTGAGGTTCTGACCGGTCCGTCAGTGGTAACGTCTTGGAAGATAACGGCTTCGGCAGGGACAGGTGCGGGCATCAACCCGGTGGGCGATGTCTATGTGGTGGATGGCAACAATCAGATATTCACGATTTCCACCAACAATCCGAACTATGCAATCACCAATGTCATAGTGGACGGCGTGGCTCAGGGTGTTCTCAACACCTATACGTTCACCGGGGTCACGGAAGAGCATACGATACAGGTTCTGACTGGGATCAGAAAGACCGCCAACGGAACGCCTTATTCCTGGTTGGTGCAGTTCGATCTCGATGAGTCTCACGATGACGTAGACATCGAACCCGACGGGCACAAGACTTGGCAGGAGTATGTGATGGGCACGCATCCGTCGAATGCGGTATCCGTGTGCATGGTCCGCGTTGACCTCTATGGTTCGTCGAATCTTGTCTCTTGGTATGCGACGACCAATAGCGGAGTCACGAATGTGTTCTACGTTGATCGTGCGACGAACCTGATGACGAGTTGGGATAGGGTTGGTGACGACATTCCGCGGGCAAGCGACGGCACCAACAAGTGGTGGGACACCAGTTTGCCTGCCACAAACACGATCTACTACCGCCCCGGTACGGTCTGGGTCCGATAATAGGGTAAGCGGTTGCGGCGCGGTCCGGCCTCCGATGTGGGGGCGGTCGCGCCGTTCGCTTTAGATGGATGCGGCGGCCCTCTTCGCCAATCTACGCGGGTCAAGCCGTGTAAATACGCCGTACGAAGGGGAACTGCGAAACACTCGAAAGGTAGCTGGTTATACGGGAGGTAGAGGTATGCGGAAAAGCATTGGAATCGTACTTCGAGCGGTGGTTGGTTTGGCGCTCGTGACTGCCACGGCGATGGCGGCCGCAAAGGAAATGAGTGTAAGCATTGCGGAAGTGGCGCTTCGGGCAAAGCCCGGCAATCTCGAGCCGGCTGCGGCCACGCTAAAATATGGGAATCGTGTGCAGGTCATTGAGGAAAAGGGTCTTTGGGCGAAGGTTGCGCTCGTCGGAGGGAGTGCAACAGGATGGGTGCACATGTCCTCTCTCACGAAGCAGGCGGTCTCTATGAAGTCTGGCCAGGAGACGGCGGCTGGCGGGGCATCCAGCGGCGAAATAATGATGGCCGGAAAGGGTTGGAGCCCCGAGGTTGAAAAATCGTATCGGGCCAAGAATCCGGCCATCGACTTTGCGTGGGTTGACCGGATGGAAAAGTGGAAGACCTCGCCTCAGGCGATGCGCGAGTTCCTGAAAGCGGGGAAGGTTGAGCCCAAAGAGGGGGATCTGAAATGAATCTCTTGTGTTGTCTCCTTCTGTTGGCTGCAACTGTGCTAGGCGGCTGCAAGGCGCTGGAAGTGGCTTCCTCGGTCGGTGCGGGTATCGGGTCTGCCACAGGCGCGATCTCCCCGGACCAGGCGGAGTCCATCAAGAAGACGGGATCTGCGGTGGGAAAGGCCTTTGAGAAGTTCACGCTGGAGCAGGAGTACTATCTGGGCCGGGCGGTGACTGCCCAATTGCTCGGGTCGTACAAAGCCCGCGACGATGCGCGCCTGAATGCCTACGTCAATCAACTGGGCCAGACGTTGGCCGCATTTTCCGACCGGCCGGAAACATTCAAGGGCTACCATTTTGCGGTCATGGACACGGAGGAAATAAACGCTTTCGCCGCGCCGGGCGGGTTTGTTCTGATCAGCCGTGGACTTCTCAAGTGCTGCAAGAGCGAGGACGCACTCGCCGCTGTGCTGGCGCATGAGATCGGGCATGTCCAGCTTGAGCACGGAATAAAGGCCATCAACAAAGGCCGGTGGACGACGGCGGCGACGACGGCATTGGCCGAGGGAGCGAAGAGTTTCGGGTCTAAAGAGGTGGGGGAACTCACGACCGCATTGGAAAGTTCGGTTAGTGATGTGACATCGAAACTTGTCAACAGCGGCTATGCGACGCAATCCGAATATGAAGCAGACAAGGCGGCGGTAAATATCTTGTTGCGGGTTGGCTACAGCCCCCTGGCGCTGCGTGACATGTTGAGGGAAATGAAGGAAAGGATGGCGGGGCAGACCCAAGGGTTTGCCAAGACCCATCCCACACCAGCCGCAAGGCTGGCTTCGATTGAGCCCGCGATCAAGGCCGTGGCGGTCGCCCCAACGCACTCTGAGCGGCAAAAACGCTTCGAGAGCAGCGTGGCCGGACTCTAACCGGCCGGCAGCGGTACTCGCTCCTTGCGCCGGTTTCGCATCTGCAAGCAGTCCACATAGCCGGCTTGCCGGGCGGCTTGCACGGCCAGATCGAAGGCGTAGCCCACATCCCTCGGCGAATGGGCATCCGATCCGAAAGTGATGGGAATACCCCGCTCCTGCGCCAGGCTCAGGAGCAGCGGGGATGGGTACATCTCCTTGCAGGGACGGCGCAGTCCGGACGTGTTTATCTCCATTCCCATGCCGGCTTTGGCGACATGGTCCAGCGCCGGCTGGGCCAGTTCCTCGAGATCGTGGTCAGGTATGCGATGTCCGAATTTCTTCGGGAGGTCGAGGTGGCTGACAACATCGAAAAGGCGTGTGTCGGCCAGGCGGCCAACTAGCTCGAAGTAGCGTTTCCAGACACCGCGTACATCAACGGACTTCCATGTTTCGCGGGCATCAGGATTGTCGAACGGCCAGTCGTTGATGTAGTGCACGGATCCAAGGACCAGATCGAACGACTGCTCCGGGAGCCACTGGCGAAGGAAGTCAACCGCCCCTTCGTAGTAGTCGGCCTCAATTCCAAATCCAACCTTGACAGCGCCACTGCCGGCGGTTTCCTCGACGGACCGCCTGTACTCCGGGAACTCCGCCATATCCATGCGGTTGGCCGGGTCATAGCCGTCCGGGGCCGGAACATGGTCCGTGAAACAGATCTCTGGTATAGCCTTGCGAACAGCCTCGTCGCGATACTCCGATGCTGTACCATTGGCGTGGTGGCATAAGGCGGTGTGAACATGATAATCAGCAGGCACGGCACCCTCCTGTGTGATGGGAAAAGGTAGCGGAATCCAACTGGCGGCGCAAGGAGCTTCCCTGCACCCAAATCCTTGCCTAAGCGCTGTGCCACCGGCGGGACCCATTGCGGACGGCATTGCGGCAGCGGCTCGCTCGGAGAGCTCGCCCTACCCAGCGAGACATACAGTCTGTATATGTTCCCCAGGTAGGGCGAGCTCTCCGAGCGAGCCGTAAACACACGACGCACATGGGCCAGCAAAGGGAGTTCTGCCTTCCCTAGCCGAGGATCAGGGCTGCAGCAATCAGACGTGTCCGGCGAGCCGTCGCCAGATTTCGTGCACGGTTGCGCCGCCGCCGACGATGAGGGCGGTGAAGTAGGCGATGGTGGCCAGGTTCGTGAGGTGGCCCAGCACGATGCACGCGCCGTCCCGCTGGAGCAAGCCGATGGCGAGCAGGAGGAGCGCGAGCGCCGGCAGCGTGTTGCTGAAGGGCACGAGTCCAAAGGGCGCCATTAGCAGAATGGCGCCCAGTATCAGCGCGCCGTTGTTGATCAGGTCCATCAGGAAACCGGAAGTCAGCCATCTCCACCGGTGCGGGCGGCTGATCCGTTCCAGGCGGCGGAACCACGCCATTCCGCCGGTGAGAGCGTTGCGGATCTTATCGGACGGGAAACTCCTTTCACGAAATCGCTTTGGCATCCAGAGGCCACGGCCCAACAGGCGACAGACCCCGATTAAAAGTATTGCCGCCCCAAAGACCGTGCTGACGCCCGGTATGGAGACGGGAATCATGAAGACCAGGGTGAGCAGGGCCGTCAGCAGCAGCAGGCCCTCCTGCCCGACCAGATCGCGAAGTTCCGCCAGCGTCAATGAGTCGGGCGGCAGGTTCTTGATGATCAGCGCGAGTTTTTCGCCAGGCGCGTCGCCATGAAGTTCGGCTTCCTGATCGGGTGGCAGATGAATGCGGTGCGGCGTCCCTTGCTTGTCCATAAGGCGAATCCCTTTCCGGCGTGGAGACGGCGCTGTCTATACCACAGCTTTCCCGAAAAGGCATTACTTATTGGGTGCCCGAGAATCCTTGAATTCGCGGCCGGGAACCGGCACACTGCATGAACGTATGACCCATCCGCCGGCAATCGAACCGTTCAATGTGCCTGACCGGGATCTGGACGTTACCCTCCGGCCAAACAAGTTCCGGGACTTCGTGGGCCAGAAGAAGACGCGTGAACGTCTGGAACTTGCCGTGGAAGCGGCACGTGGCCGCGGCGATGTTCTTGACCACGTGCTTCTCTTTGGGCCGCCCGGACTGGGCAAGACCACGCTGGCCTACATTGTTGCCGACGCGATGGGTGTGAACGTCAAGGCGACCAGCGGGCCGGTGGTGGACAAGCCAGGGGATCTGGCGGGATTGTTGACCGGCCTCGAAAAGGGCGACGTGCTGTTTATTGACGAAATCCATCGGATGCAGAAGGCTGTCGAAGAGTACCTGTATTCGGCGATGGAGGATTTTGTCATAGACATCATGATTGACCAGGGCCCCCACGCGCGGTCGGTGCGGCTGGAGTTGCAGCATTTTACGTTGATCGGCGCCACCACGCGCAGCGGCCTGATTTCGGCGCCGCTGCGTTCGCGTTTCGGCATCGTCAATCGTCTCGACTACTATGGCTCCGACGCATTGAGGGACATTATCGAGCGCTCGGCGCGCATCTTGAACGTGGATATGGACGCCGATGGCGCGCAGGAAATTGCCAGGCGGTCGCGGGGGACCCCGCGGATTGCCAACAATCTGCTCAAGCGCGTGCGCGACTATGCCCAGGTGCGTGCAGACAACCGCATAACGCGGGACGTGGCCGACAAGGCCCTGGCAATGCTGGAGATAGACCGGTACGGCCTCGACGAGATGGACAAGCGCATCCTTGAGACTATCCTGAACAAGTTTGCGGGTGGCCCGGTGGGCCTCGGAACGCTGGCGGTTTCGGTGGGTGAGGAACCCGACACGTTGGAGGAGGTCTACGAGCCCTATCTCATTCAGGAAGGGTACATTGCCCGAACGCCGAAGGGGCGGGTGGCGACGGAATTGTGCTACCAGAATTTCGGCCTTCAGCCGTCCGCGCGCCAGCCCGAACTGGGACTCAAGTGAGCCCGTTCCAGGGCGGCAGCGCTTCCAGAAGATGATGCGGGCCGCTGACCACCGGGCACCCGCACTGTTTCAACTTCCATTCCGGCTGGTGTCCGCCGGCCATCAGAACACACCGGCACCCTATGGCTACCGAGACGTCGAAGTCGTGCGTGGTGTCGCCCACAAGGACCACTCCGGATGGCGGGATGTCCAGCTCGCGCAGCAGTTCCCGCCCAAGATCCACCTTTGAGGCGGCGTAGAGATTGGATAGCCCATACACGCGGTGGAACGCGTGTGCGACTCCCCGGCTGTGCAGCATGCGGGCCAGCAGGTTGCGCTCGCAAGCCGACAGCACTGACATGCCGGAACCCCGTTGCCTGATCTGGTCGAGGACGTCAATCACGCCATCGCGCAATCCGCTGGAACTGGATGTTTCCTCGTAGATCGCATGGAATTCGCGGGAAATATCGTCCCAGTCTTCACTCTCGAGGTCAAAACCAAGAACGCGGTAGCAGTCTTGAACTGGAAACCCGAATACTTCGCGGTACCGGGTGGAGTCCAGGAGCGGAAGCGATCGTCTGCCGAGCATCCGGTTGATCGTGGTGACGCATGCGTGGAGGTCGTCCAGCAATGTGCCGTTCCAATCCCAGATGACGTGTTGAATGCGCTGCATGAAAACCCGTCAATTGTAGCATTACTGCTGGCCAGTGCAAACCCAACTGGCTAATATTCGTACGCAGGCTGGCGATGCATTCGTTGGAGTCTTTACGGCATCCAGAAATGTGCCCGCTTGCGGCAGGCTAATGGACGTCAGGCGGGGGACGTATCCACGGTGGTTCTTCTGACGAAAGGCGCGCATGACCCACGGCGATGAGAAGAAGGAGCGCGTGGCGCAGTTTGACGCAGTAGTGGATGGCTGCGAGTCGAAGTTGCTGCGGTACACAACGCGGGTTCTTGGCAACCAGGACGTCGCACAGGATGTGGTGCAGGATACGCTGATCAGTCTGTTCCGGCATTGGGACGGTGAAATGGTGCTGTCGGGCGCCATGATGAATTGGCTGTACCGAACCGCTCACAACCGGGCGGTGGACCACTTCCGGCGGGAAGCGCGTCGCGGGCGTCTTCACGAAGCGCACGCCCAGGAACCTCCGGCGGCCGATCCGCCGCGGGATCCGTCGGCCGCGCTGGAGGCGAGCGATGCGGCGGCGATGGCGGTGGCAGCGCTTCAGGTGCTCTCGCCGCGCGAGCGCCAGTTGGTGATCCTCAAGGTGTTCGAGGATCGCACCTACGCTGAGATTGGCGAGATTGCCGGACTTACGGCAACCAACGTCGGATACATACTCCACCACGCAATGAAGAAACTGGCGGTGGAACTTGGCGGGAAGCAGGCACTATGAAAGAGCACGGAAATGGCGCCGTCTTGAAGTGCGAGGACGTACGCGAAGTTCTTTTCGACTATATGAGCCGCGAGCTTGGACCGGCCCGCTCGGGATTGGTGCGCGAACACCTTCGGAAGTGCGTGGAATGTCAGGCCAAGGCGTCGGAAATCCAGAGGACAACTGAACTTTTGTTGCAAGCCGCCCGTGAGATGGGCGGGATGCCGCTTCGCCTGAGCGACAAGCGGCGTGCTCTGGTGCGTCGCGCCGCACTACACCCGGTACGGGACTGGATATGCCGGCACAACGTGTTGGTTTCTTTCGTTGTTACGATTCTGTTTCTGCTAGCAGTGCTCGTTGTCTTGTGGCACGCGAAGTTGTGGGAAGACGAGGTCGAGGATGGTGTGGAGGTCACAATCGGGAACGGTCCGCCGCCAGGGGGGGGCAAGCCGGCGCTCGTCCCGCGGAGAACACGGCCATGAATAAACCGGTGGTCGGAATAACGATGGGTGATCCCGGGGGGGTTGGGCCGGAACTCTGTCTGCGCGTCCTGCAGGACGAGACGGTGCTAAGCCTGTGTGTCCCTGTTGTCTTCGGGCATAGCGGCGTACTGCGTCGTGTAGGGGCGGCCGTTGGCATGCCGGTTTCCATTCCGGCGGTTCGGCTGGCGAATTGGCGGAGCGCCTGCGGGTCCGGGCCGATGGTCGTCGATGTCGGCGATCTCGATGCTGACGCAGTGGAGCCGGGTGTTGTGGGGAATGCTTGCGGCCGTGCCGCGGCGGACTATATTGAGGCGGCTGTGCAGGCGGCGCTTGACCGTAACGTGGCGGCGATCGCCACAGCGCCAATAAACAAGGAGGCGTTGCGTCTCGCCGGAGTACCCTATCCCGGGCACACCGAAATGCTTGCGGCGCTCACGGGCGCGGGTTCGGTGTGCATGATGATGGCCTCCGACGATATCGTGGTCAGTCTGGCCACCACGCATATCGCATTGGCGGATGTGCCCTTCCACCTGACCACGGAGCGCATCGGGCAAACGGTTGCGCTTACGGGTACGGCCCTTCGGCGCGTACTTGGCCGCGAGCCGCGGATGGTCGTGTGTGGACTCAATCCCCATGCGGGTGAGCATGGGCTCTTTGGCGATGAAGAGGCCCGGATCATTCGGCCGGCGGTGAAAGCGGCGCACCGCGCGGGCTGGAAGGTCGAGGGCCCGCTGGCTCCGGACACTGCCTTCCTGCCGGACCGCTGGCGTAACACGGACGCGTACGTGGTGATGTACCACGATCAGGGTTTGATTCCGTTCAAGATGCTGGCCTTTGAGACGGGTGTCAACGTGACTCTCGGCCTCCCGATTGTGCGCACGTCCGTGGATCACGGAACGGCCTTCGACATTGCCTGGAAGGGCAGTGCATCGGCCCGCAGCATGGTGGAGAGCATCCGCTGGGCGGTCAGACTGGCCGGCTAACAGCGAAGTCTGGTTGCAGGCCGGGCATGTACTCTGCCCAGCGGAGGCGCAGGAAGAGGAAGACGCCGGCGAGAGTACATCGACGACCTTCTAACGGGAGGAATCGTGTAAGTAAGTCGGTTAAGTGTATCCGATCAAGTGTCGCGGCTAAGAAGGCGGTTAAGTGTAATACGGTGAGACACTTGCGCGCACTCTTAAACGCATGCTTAACCGACACTCTTAGGCGGATACGCTTAACCGACTCGCTTAATCGATAGGATCGGATGGCAAGTTGCAGGCCACAACATGATGGGGCTACCGACTCTCAACCCGGAAGGACTTGGTTGGACAACAAACCCCCTACCTGCTGATCGGGCTGAATCGAATGCGGTGCGGCTGGTCTGCCTTGTCGCCAAGCAGACGCCGCCGCTGCTCGTGGTAGGCCTCGTAGTTTCCTTCAAACCACGTCACTTTGCTGTCGCCCTCGAAGGCCACGATGTGCGTGGCCACGCGGTCGAGGAACCAGCGGTCGTGGCTGACCACCACGGCGCAGCCGCCGAAATTGACCAATCCCTCCTCCAGCGCGCGCAGTGTCGTCACGTCCAGATCGTTGGTGGGTTCGTCGAGGATCAGCAGGTTGCCTCCGCGCCGCAACAACTTGGCCAGATGCACGCGGTTTCGCTCGCCGCCGGAGATCTGTCCGACTTTCTTCTGCTGGTCGGCGCCGCGGAAATTGAATCGGGTACAATACGCGCGGCTGTTCATGGTCCGCCCGCCGAGGCTCAGAGATTCGGTGCCTCCTGAAATCTCTTCGTACACCGTAAGCTCCGGGTTAAGCGAGTCACGGGACTGGTCCACGTAGGAAAGGGAGACGGTGGGCCCGACCATGAGTTCGCCGGCGGTGGGCCGCTCCATGCCCATGATCAGGCGCATCAGCGTGGTCTTGCCCGCGCCGTTGGCGCCAATGACTCCCACAATGCCGCCCCGCGGCAGATCGAAGTTGACGTTGTCCATCAGCAGCAGATCCCCGTATGCCATGGACAGGTTGCGGGCGCGAACCACCAGGTCGCCCAGCCGCGGGCCGGGCGGGATCTGTATCTCCAGTGTTTCCTCGCGGGTGTCCACCTGCTGGTTGACGAGTTCCTCGTAGCGCTTGAGCCTCGCCTTGCCCTTGGCCTGCCTGCCCGCTGGGTTCAGCCGCACCCAGGACAGTTCCTGCTCGAGAAGTTTCCGGCGGGAGGCGGCGCGGCTGCCCTCTTGCTGCGACAGGGCTTCCTTCTGCACGAGCCACGATTCGTAGTTGCCCTTAAACGGGAAGGCACGGCCACCCTCGAGTTCGAGAATCCATTCCGTGACGTTGTTCAGGAAATAGCGGTCGTGAGTGACAACCACCAGCGTACCCTTGAATTTCCGCAGATATGTCTCCAGCCAGCCGACGGATTCGGCGTCCAGGTGGTTGGTGGGTTCGTCGAGCAGCAGGACGTCCGGGTCGGCGATGAGGAGGCGGCAGAGCGCGACGCGCCGCCGTTCGCCACCAGAGAGCCGGGTCACTGACGACTCTGGGGGAGGCAGCCGGAGCGCTTCCATGGCCAGTTCGACCCTGTGGTCCAATTCCCACAGGTTCTGCCGGTCAATCTGGTCCTGCAGGCGCCCGAGTTCGTCGTTGAGTTTCTCCGACTCGCTCTCAGGAAGGTCCCCGCCGAGTTTCTCGCAGACTTCATCGTACCGGGTGAGGATCGCGCGGGATTCCGCCACCCCTTCCTCGATGTTGCCTGCGACGGTCTTGGCCGGATCCAGTTGCGGCTCCTGCGGAAGGTAGCCGATGCGGACGTTCTTCGCGATGCGGGCCTCGCCCATGAACTCCGTGTCCAGCCTGGCCAGAATGCGCAGCAGTGTTGACTTGCCGCTGCCATTGCCTCCGATGACGCCTATCTTGGCGCCGAAGAAGAAGGACAGGGTGACGTTGTCCAACACCGTTTTGTGGTTGTACTGCCGGGTCAGCCGTTCCAGCGTGAAGACGTATTCGCCTGCCATGGATCGCTCCGTAGGGTGGACCGCGTGCCGCCGATCAAGGCTGGCGGCAGTCCTGGTTGATGAAGTGCTCTCGGATATAGGCCAGCGCCTCGTCCAGAGAGGGAAGAATCTTGGTGCAGAACCGGACCATCCATGGACTGCTGTCCTTGAACGTGAAGGGCGAGAATGCCACAACAAACTTCCCGAGGTTGTGCGATGCGTGGAACACCTCCATGGCCGTTCCAATGGAAGGCTTGTTGTAGTTCACCAGTATAATGTCCGCGTCGCGTACATCCTGCAGGTCGAACTCAACAATCTCGTTGGCGCTGTCAACTTCCCTGTCCCTGAAATTGCGGCGAAGAGGGTCCAGCATGACGAAGTCCCGCCCCAGTTGGCGTTTTGCGACCTCACGCCACGCTCGGGCTAGGCCCTCGGATTCATCCATAACCGGACCGCAAAGGTAGATTCGTTTCTTCATGCCGCACGGGTCTCCCTGGGGGTGTTTGCGAATCAGATGCCGGCACCATCGGATGTTCCGAGCCCACCGTTCTTTTCCTTGATCAGCGGGCGGGGTTGCTGGTTGTAGACTTTCGAGCCGGGCGGGACCGAGTGAACCAGCCACACGTTGCCTCCTATTTCCGATCCGGCCCCGATGATGGTCTTGCCGCCAAGAATAGTCGCGCCGGCGTATATCACGACGTTGTCGCCCACCTCCGGGTGGCGCTTGATACCCTTGACCAGACGGCCCTGCTCATCCTTCTCGAAACTGAGGGCGCCAAGGGTGACGCCCTGATAGAGTTTGACATGGTGGCCGATGACGCAAGTTTCGCCGATGACTACGCCTGTGCCATGGTCTATGAAGAATCCCGGTCCTATCTGGGCGCCCGGATGGATGTCGATGCCGGTGCGCGAATGGGCGTACTCCGACATGATGCGGGGAATAAGCGGCATGCCCTTCTCGTAAAGCAGATGGGCAACGCGGTGCACGATGGTGGCGTAGACCCCGGGGTAGCTCATGACCACTTCCATGACCGACCTCGCCGCGGGATCGCCTTCGTATGCCGCCATGATGTCCTGCTGCAGCAACCGCTGGATGCCCGGCAGGGAGCGGATCAGGTGTGACACAGCGTCGTCAGCCTTGCTTCCGCAGGTGTCGCACGCCTTGCAATGCTCCAGCTCGCACTGGTACTGGTAGGCGCGCTTGGCTTGTTCGCGCAATTCCAGCGCGGTCTGCACCATGCGATCCTTGAACAGCCCTGGCATCTCGCTGTCCCTGATAGGCTTTTCGTCATGGCAGCCCGGGAATAGCAGAGAGATCAGATGGTCTACCAGGCGGTGGACGGCCTGCTGGCCGGCAAGATTCAGGCCACGCTCCGTGTTAGCCCCGATCGGACAATTCCAGCAATGCTCGAGGCCGCGCAGAATCTCGGGCAGTTGTTGATCCAGAGTGTCTTCCAGTTTCATGCGTGTCCTTCCTGGTGAATCCGGCACCGTGGTGGTTCGCACGAACCGGACGACTGCCTTGAAATTCGCACCAGCACCCGGTCGGCGCCCGCATTGCAGAATCCCATCCGGCACAACCATCGCCCAATCCGGTCGTCGGTGAGCGACACGATCTCCGCTATGCGGATGTGATCCATGCGGCACAGCTCTACAAAGTCCTTGAGCGTAAAGAGGTGGATGTTGGGCGTGTCGTACCATGCGTAGGGCAGGGCACCACTGCGCGGCATCCGGCCGCGACTCAAGAGCTGGAGGCCGTGGGTCAGGCGGCCGAAATTCGGGAACGTGACGATTCCTTCGCGGGCCACCCGCAGCATTTCGGCGAGCACCAGCCTGGGCTTGCGTACCACCTGCAGCGTTTCGCTCAGCACTGCGTAATCATAGGCGCCGTCAGGGATCATCGCCAACCCGCTGTCAATGTCGGTTTGGAAAATATCATGGCCGCGGTCAATGACGCCGATGACGTTGGCCAGATCGATATCCACGCCGATTCCGGTGGCGCACCGCCTTTCGGCAAGGCGCGACAGCAGTTGCCCCTCGCCGCATCCGAGGTCGAGAATGCGGGAGTTCGGCCGGATCATATCCGTGATGACCGCGTATTCGTCCTGGCGGGATTCGATGGCAGGTTGCGGCGATCGGGGCGATGGCGTTGAGGCGTCGCGGACCCACGGCAGGAAGGCCCGAAGAACCTCGGCCAGGTGCTCGATGTCCACCAGGAATGCATCATGCCCGTGCGGCGCGCGAAGCAGGCAGTAGGAAACCCGCTTGCCGTCCCGCAACAGGGCATGGGCAATCTCGATGGACTGCTCCGGCGGAAACAGCCAGTCGGAGTTGAGGGCCACCACCAGTATCTTTGCGGCAATCGGTTGGAATGCCGATTCCAGGGAGCCAAACTGCTCCTCCAGATCGAACTGGTCCATCGCGCGGGTGATATGGAGGTACGAATTGGCGTCAAAACGGCTGACGAACTTGGCGCCCTGATGCTCAAGGTAACTCTCAACCTGAAAAGTGGATCGAAATACCGCAGCAGGATCCGCCGGTGCGTCGCCGGCCTCCGGCGGGCGTTCGTGGCGTTCGCGGCCGAATTTGCGCGCCATCATCTCCTGCGAAAGATAGGTGATGTGCCCGATCTTGCGGGCCAGCGAGAGTCCGCGGCCCGGGACGGTCGCCGCCCCATAGAAATCGCCGCCTTGCCAGTCGGGGTCCGTGGTGATAGCAGTGCGGCCAACGATGTCGAAGGCCAGCGCCTGGGCGGAGAGGCTGGTCGCGGAGGCGATGCATATGCCCCGTTCCACCATGTCCGGGTAACGAATGGCCCATGCCAGCACCTGCATGCCGCCGAAGGACCCTCCGACCACCGCGGCCAGACGAGTGATGCCCAGGTGGCGAAGCAGCAAATGGTGCACGTCAACGATATCCTCAACCGTGATGGAAGGGAAATCCGACCCGTACGGGTGGCCCGTGCCGGGGTTGATGGAGGATGGCCCCGTGGTGCCCTTGCATCCGCCAAGAATGTTGGCACAGACGACGAAATAGTGGAGAGTGTCTATTCCCTTGCCGGGGCCAACCATCTCATCCCACCAGCCGGCATCCTTTTTCGGATCGGTGTGGTAGCCGGCGACGTGAGCGTCGCCTGACAGGGCATGGCAGATGAATATGACGTTGTCCTTTGCCGGCGCGAGTGTGCCGTAAGTCTCGTAAGCAACCGTGATCTGCGGCAGGGTCTCCCCGTTCGCCAGTTCGAGCCCTTCCGGAGGAAGATCAAGCTGGACAGTATGGGTGGTTACCCGTCCGACGCGCTCCTTGGTGTCCTCACAGGTAGGGTCTTTGTCCATCACCGCTTACTTCCTTGTCCGGATGGAACGGATACCACAAGGCGGGCGGCTTTACAATACCGGACCGGTTTTTCCCTGCCATCGGCGTCATCGGGGTCATCGGCGGCTAACTCGGGGAGCAAACAGGGAAGTATCCCTCCCCTGTAGGACCGCGCGGTGTGCGGTCTCTGGGGTTTGGCCATTTGGCGTTGCCGCCCACAGGGCGGCTACTACAGAAGAAGCGGATTCCTCTCCTGTAATAGCCGGCGTGTCGCCGGCGTTTCCTCCGACTCGATGATCCGACGCCGCCCCTCCCCGCATTACGAATTGTCCTCCTCGTCATCGATTCTCTTCCTCCAAGGACGAAAACGAGGACCGCTCCGCAAACCCGGGGCGTATCGGGGCCGCGTATCGGGGCCGCGTATCG
>CAZWPN010000089.1:0-13951 GCA_964635275.1 uncultured Victivallales bacterium
AGCCGGGTGTGCCCCTTGCGGTGTTTCTGGGGGTGGCGTAGAGTTCAATCAACCGCGCAGATGCCAGTGAGCATCCACCTATCGGCGTCTTAATAGGGGGGTGCCTCATGCCTGTCAAAGTAGTCGGTCCCGAGAGGATGTTATCCTGGCAACCCAAGGGCCAGTCCAAGCGCAACAGTCTGGGCGCGCCACGTGAACCCGAGTATGGTCTTGGACCGCAAGGCATGGTTGGTTCGGTCGGCTACAATCAGGCCAATCTCAGTCCACAGGCACAGAAGTGGGAGCGCATGGGCCTGTACTGGACCGGCCGCGGAGTGGCGCAAGGTCGCCCGCTGGCGGAGATCGAGCAGGGGATTGGTCTCGCCGGCAGGCAGGATGATCGCGCCGAGCGTCAATTCGGGCAGACGGTCATCAATCAGGACCGTAACTTTGGCCTGAATGAGCGCCAGTTCACAGAGTCGAAGTCCAACAACCTGCTGAATTACGGTCTGGCGTCACGCGCCGAAGATCGCGCCATGGCGGCCCAGAGCGATGCGTCCAAGATCGCGGCGGGCAGGTTGGACGTAGACCGGATCAACGCCATGTCGGCGCTGACGCCGGAAAGTCAGCCGGAAGCCGCTGGGCTGATTGGCCTGGCTGCACCCAAAACGCCGCTGGTGTCGGCGCTGACGCCGAAGCAGCAGATTTCACCGATACCGGAAGGCGTGACTGACGCACAAATTTCTGCCGTTCGCGAAGGACTGAGCGTCGATCCGAATTCACCCACCGCCGACAAGGAATTCGCCGGTATCGCGCGGCGCAACAAGTTGGCGAAGGGTTTTGACGCCGCGGCCTATACGACCCGCAAGCTGGTGGAGTCGCTGGGACCGGCCGTCAAAGCCGACCAGGACCGCCGGATGCCGCCTGCCAAGGGCGGGGCCCCGGATGCCTCCGCCGATTTGGTCGAGGCGTACTTCACGAAGTACGGCGGGAAATACACCCGCGAAGAGATCGCCGCGAAACTCCGCAACCAAGCTCAGTGATCGGGAGGCATATCAATGCCGTGGCCAACTGCTGCCAAGAAGCTCAACCCGGACGAACTGCCAGACATTTTTGGTGAGGCGCCGCCTGGCGGCAGGAAGCCGGATGAACTTCCGGACATCTTCGCGGATACTCCCGAACCGCTGCCAAGTTCATTCGGTGAACTCGAAAAGAAGATTTCCGAAGACCCGCTGGCCGCGAAGCCGGATCCGAAGCCATGGCCCGGCGAGTCCGACCCGGTATCTCCCGACGACCTACTGCGCAAGCATGCCGACGATGAACTGCGCAGGTTGCAGGCAGAGCGCGAAGACGCCTACGGCCTGGCGCTGAACCCCTGGGGCAACCGCAAGGAGCGGCGCGCCAAAGCTGACGCTGCCATCGAAGAGCATATCGCCACGTTTGCCGATATGCTGCCCGCGCACTACTCCCGGCCGGCGCCGGCTGGTCTCAAAGGGCGTGATGCGGCAAAGTGGCGCGCCGAAGAAGCCGCCAAGCCCGAACCGCGTATGGTTCTCGATCCTGACGGAAATGTCCTGACACCAGACGGCAACCCGGTGATTGCCTTTGGCGGGAAGGGTAATGCTCGCGCCGTTCCACGCCGGGCGAACAGTCTCACTGATCGCGTGCTTGGCCGCGGCGACGGCATGCAGTTCATTGCCGAAGACGGCATTGTCTACGACGAGCGCGGGCGGGCGCTTCCCCTGGACAAGATCGACCTGGGCGATAAGACGCTGGGCGAGTTTGCCAGCCAATATTCAACTGGCATCGAGATGCGCCGTGGTTTCGGGCCAACGGCGGGAATGCTCGGGCTGGAGAAAATGCCGGAGCAAGCGCGCAAGCAGGAGATCGCCGCGCTGACGGATGAACTGGACGAGCTTGGCCGGCGCAGCATCGCCATGCGCGAAGAGGGCCTGCGGTCCGGCGCGCTGGACGAAACCAAGCGCATCGCGCGCAACCTGCCCGAATTGATCCCGGTAATCGGGAGCGTGCCCAAGCTGATCAAGATGGTCGAGGTCAACAACGTCATCAAGAAGGACATGGCCTGGCAGGCGTGGGATGAAGCTGGCCGGACCGGGAAAGAGCCTGAGTCCGTGACGCCATTTGAGCAGGCGCTGGTACGGGAGCATCTGGCCGACAAGGACCTGGTCGAAAGCGTTGGTCGCACCTTCGGCGGCAAGACCGTGCAGGGGGCCGCATGGCTGCTTCCGTTCATGGGAGAAATGGCAGTGACCGCCGGCGTGGCCGGGCTGGCAGAGAAGGGCGTCCGGGCTGGGGCACGTGTGGCGATCGGCAAGGTTGCCGGCGAAACTGCCGCGGCTCGGGTTGGCGCGTGGACAGCCAAGAGCCTGACCGGAAAGATCGTTGCCGGCGGCGTGGGCGCCGGGCTGGCTGGTGGTCTGGCTCGTGTGGCGGCCACTCGGGCCGGATTTGCGGCCGACTACGTTAATCGGCGCATGCCCGCCGGGCAGATCCCCGACCTGGAGAACCCGGAAGCGCAGATCAAATATCTGCCGGGGCAGGGAGATAGCGAAGCCACATGGAACACGCTGTTCGACCGGTGGGGCTCGTACGCCACGGAAGTAGCGGGCGAGGGCGTTACGGCCGTTGGTCGAAAGATCGGCGGCAAGGCGATGGGGCTGCTGCCAAAAGCCACGCGGGAAGCCATTGCGGCGTCCAAGCCTGGCCGGGCGCTGGCGTGGATGGCAAAGGCGGAAGCCGGGGCCAAGGCGCCGGGCACGCAGATGCCACTTTCACGGGCTTTGCGGTCGGCGCGGGTGTCCGGATGGACTGGCGAACTTGGCGAAGAGCATTTGGCGCTGGTATGGAACGAAGCGCTTGGCGTGGATCTGACTCCTCAGCAGCGTGAAGACCCGCTGATGACGCGATTCAACCGCATGCTGTTTTCGCCGGAAGACGAAGCTTCAGTGGCGCTGACACTGATGATACCGGGAGCTATGACCGGTGGAGCGGCATACCTTGACACCCGCGTCAAGCGCGCCGAGGCGTACAAAGCCGCCAAGGATGTCCGCGAAGAGAGCGGGAAGCGGTTTGAAGCGCGGATCGCTGCATGCCGGGCGGCGGGCGTGGATTACAACGACTACGAACAGACCGGCCGGGATGCGGCGGCTGCGACGGCGGAGTACATTTTCCAGCGCGATCTGGCCGCACGGCACCCGGACGGAAGCCAAGAACGTACCCAGGCGCTGGCCAAGATGCGAGCCGCCGGAGAGAAGGCTCGGGCAGCCGATCAGCGCATGGTTGCGCAGTTCGAACTGCTGAAGGCTGAGCTCGATCGGACGATGGCGAAGTATGGATCGAATCCATCCGAGATTGACCCGAACGCTGTTGCTCCGGGGGACAGGGCCAAGATTCGGTCGCTGCTGGACGCCATTCAGTACGCTGGCGCGCATCAGGCCGGTATTTGGCAGCATCGCGCATGGGCGCCGTATGGGCAGAAGCCTGTATCCGAGGCGCCGGCGGAAGGCGCCACGCAGGCGGCTGGCGAGACGCGTCCCCAGGCCAGCGACGACAACCTGGACTACGGCGTTACCAAGCCAAAGCCGCGGCCAGTCATGCCGCCGGCACGCGGGACGGCCCCGGAAAAGGCTCAGGATGCCCCTGCGCGCGCTTCTGCTGCGGCCCCTGTCGTTGCCGCGGTTGCTCCTGCGATGCCCACTCCGCCCCCGGAAGAGACGGCGGATCAGCGCGCCAAGCGCCTATTGGGGCAGGGAAGCACATCCGAAGTCGTGGACGAGGTCGTGAAGCAGGGCAAGACCGAAGTGGTTGGAGCGGTCAAGATCGAGGCTGATTCGGCTGCCGACGCTGCCACGGCTGCAAAAAAGGCGCAGTTCGAGACCAATTACCGGAAGCTGCAGGCGTCGTTGGCGCGCAAGGTCAAGTTGTCGACGAAGACCCCGGAGGCAAATGAACTGGCCATCCTGGCAAACTTCGGCGCCAGTGGCGGGTTTTCTCCCATGCGCGTCTACAAAGACCTGCGCGCGCTGGGGCTGGATCGTACGCGTGTACTCAAGACCATGGCACAGGCATGGCCGGGCTGGCGTCCGATGTCCACGAGTGCCACTGCCGGCGCGGAAGTCTTTACGCTGGTAGACGCGGTCATGGACCTGGGCGGTATCGCGCCGTACGCAAAGCGGCACGCCGGATCCGGCGGGGCCGTGCTGCATCGCGATTTCCCGGACATCCCGTTGTGGATGCGCAGCAAGGATGGCGTTACGCTCGATCTGATGCTTCAGCAACTGGCGGAGATGGGCTTCAAGTTTGACAGCGAAGACGAATTGGCGTCTGCCCTTGGGCGGGCAGATGTGGCCGGGGAGCGCAATCCGGTCGAGACCATGACCAAGACGGAGGACGAATTCGCCGACGCCTATGGGAAATGGGAAGAGACCGGCAGTGAACTGATCTCCACGGCCAAGCTGCAGGAGGGGTCAACCTGGTCGGCCTTTGGCGAACAGTTCGAGGTCCTGGAGATCGGCGAGGATGCCTTCAACGTGCGGGTGATCGGGCGCGGAACGTCCACCACGTGGATACCGTTCGCCATTCAGGGCCGGGAAGATGAAGGCGGTCTGGACGCGGTCCGGGTGGACAAGGGGAGTTTCAAGGGTCCAGCCGCGGCTGAATTGCCGGCGCGGGCTGAAACGCCGTCCACGGGCATGACGCAAGAACAGCAGGATGAGGCGGTGTCGTGGGCGATGCGAGTGTATCCCAAGGTCTACTCGGTTGGCGTGCATGCCCGAAACAGCCTCAAGAAACTGATGGCGGAGAATCCGGGGCTGACTGGTGACCAGATGCGCGCGGCTTGGGTCAAGAAGGTCACGGACAAGGCGAATGGCGTGGCGCCGGCAACGGCCCCGGCCGCGAAGGTTGGAGACGCGCCGCTGTTCACCGAGCCCGTACAGCCAATCAAGGCCCCGCGTCCAGTCGTGCCTAAGGCGCGCAAGCCGAAAACACCTTCAGCACCCGCCCAAGCGGCGGAACCCCAAGCCCCTCCCGCTGGTGAAGCTGTAAGCCAGTCTGACGCCGCAAGGCCGGAAGCTGCGCAAGCAGTACCGATCAGCAAAGGGGGGGCTCCTACTTCTTTGGAAGCGCAGAATGTACCGGCACAGAGCGCAAGGACTCCTGGGGAGGGACTCCCTGGCGGGGATTCTGCGACTTCCGTTCGTCGTCCAGTTGTTCCGGCGGCGCGGAAGGCCGTCGATGCCGGTCCGGACACGAAGCCGCCTGAGATGATGACCGCGGCCGAGTATGCCGCATACCATGCAGACCTCGCCCCGCACAAGCAACCGTTTGTCCCGGCGTCCGAAAACAAGCACCAAGTATCGATCCAAGGTCAGGCGGCAGACGCCTACCACGCGCTTGAGGCTGGTCGTCCAGTGTCACCGGATGCGCAGGCAGCGCTCGATCGATGGCTGTCCATTCACAAACGCAAGCCGGTGGTTCCCGCGGCGCGCAAGGTCCCGGGTGAGCGTCGCAACCTTGTCATCCAGCCTCGCGCCGGTCTTACTCCTTCGCAGCAAAAGGTTCGCGACGAACTGATTGAGATCGTGAACCAGCCAGCGGATGTGGTCGACCGGGCCTATGCGGCACTGACCGAGGCGAATACGGATGGCCTGGCCGACACTATGGGCGGCATGATCGTCGGCACGGATCTGATGCGGTATCTACATCCTGCGTATCTGACGCACGCTGGTCGCGTGGAGCACACGGCGTCAACCGGTAAGCCGGCGTCGGCGGCTGCGGAAGACCTGTTGATGCGGCGCCTGGCCAATCCGCCAACCATGGAAGACGGCTCTCGGCCGGTTGTGATTTTCATGGCCGGCGGTGTGGCGTCCGGCAAAAGCGGCATTTTGAATCGCGATAGCATAGCCGCGGCAAAGGCGGTTCTGGTGAGCGATGGGCAAATGCGCAGCGGTGAAAAGGGAATCGAGCAGATTGCGTTCGCCGTCGAACACGGATGGCAAGTCCATGTGTGGTACGTGCAGCGTCCGTTCAATCTTGTCGTGAAGGGCGCCATTCATCGCGGAGAGCGGTCCGGACGCTTGGGTCCGTTGAGCGAACTTCCCGACCTGCATATGATGGTGCAGGATTCCATCAGCGCGGTTTATGATCGGTTTGCAAACGAGGAACACGTCAAAATTGTTGTTCGCCTGAACAGTCAATACTTAGACGATAGCGGGAATCGCGTATCGACCATTGAGACGATACCGATTTCGGATGTTGCAAAAGGGGGGCGGTTGCATTATGATGATCGCCGTGAACTTGAGAGGATTGGCCATGAAGAACTCCGACACGCCTACGAAGGCGGCTCATACAATCGGGACCTGCTCGCTGCCATGGCCAAAGGTTGGGAAGCGGCAATTCCCGTTCGGTTCGCCGGAGGAAGAGGCGGAGATCAACCGAGTGCTCAAGGAGGCGGTGATGAACGATCCGGGCGAACCGGAGACCCGGCCCCTGGAAGAACAGAAGCGGTACCCGCTGGGTCCGTTCCCGCCGCTCTGACATCTCCCGCCGTCAAAGACGATGCTCCCGAGCCCAGGTTCAAGGCCGGCCAGCGCGTTGTCCTGAAGACAGCCCAGCAATCCGGCATGAATACCGATGTGGCTGGGCGGCATGGCGTCATCACGCACTCATCCACGTCGATCATGCAGACGCTATTCGCTCCGAATGCGTCACGATCGCGTGAATATCACCACAGCTATTCAATCCAGACGGACAGCGGCGCAACAACCTCGTTTGCGCGAGTCGATGACTTCGATCTGGAGACCGGGGCGGCACCGGCGGTGATCCCTGACCCGATTGGACCGGAGGGAGAACCGGAAACCGCGTCTCACCTGGTACATCTACACGGCGTTGCCGTCAGTTATTACGACCGCCATCGCAGAAGCGCCGACCGTCGCAAGCGTCCGGATCTGCGCGCCAAGGATATGGCGGAAGCGAACCGCGAACTCAAGCGGGCGCAGGACATCAAGGCAACGCTGGCCGACTGGTCGGCGGCCCATCCGGCGGAGGCGGCCGTCGTTGAAGGTTTGGGCGCGATCCTGGGCACCGCCAAGGCCACGCCAAGCGCGCCGGCAGTTGCCGCTTCCAGCACGCCAGCCGCAACCGCAATCAGCGCTGACGGCATTACCACGGCGGTCGTGGAGCAGTTCCACTCGAAGCGCCAGCGCAACGTCTACATCGTGACCATGTCTGGCCGGGTCAGCCCGGAGGAATACACGGTTCTGCTTGGGAAGGCGAAGCGCCTTGGCGGGAAGTATTCGAAGGAATGGAAGCCCACCAAGAGCCCGGCCGGGTTCATGTTCAACGACCGCAAGGATGCGGATGCCTTCAAGGCGCAGGTCGACGCGCGTCTTGGCGCTGCTCCTGCCGTCGCTCCGCGGCCGGTAGCGCCGTCGCCGAGAACCGAAATCGCAGATGTTGCCTCCCGTCGTGGTCGTGCCGGCGTATTGAAGGCGCGCCGCGCGATGCTCATTGAGCGCAATCTTCTGACAGACACCGAAAGGACGGATCTCGAACAACTGTTCTGGGCGCCTCTTGGGGATGCTCCGTCAACGATATCGCTGGATCTGATTCGGCGCATATTGGAGGAGGTCGAGAAGGCAAATCCAGATACTGATCAGGGGGAAAAGAGTCCTATCGGATTTGAGGTCAGCACGGCGACCCTGGTACCGTACCGGACGCCGGACGGGAAGATTGGATATAGGGCGGAGCCGGAATCAGACGGCGGTGTTCAGGGCGCTGCCGTTCCGCGTCCCGTAGCGCCGGCACCGCGCAGGCCCAAGGCTGGGCTCATGGGCACGGGCGCGCCTCCAGGCGGGTGGGCTGACGGTGATCTGGTAATGCCCGAAGGATGGAAGATCCCGCGTGATCTTGCGGATCGCCTTGACGTCGAGCCGTCAATTCCAGTTCCTGGACACCCGAATATCAACTACGCCATCTATCGCCGGAAGCCTGGCGCAACTGGGGATATTTTCAAGGTCATAATGAGTCGGCAAGAGGGCGGGTTCTTCACTGTTGACGGTACCGGGATGACTCCGGGAGAAGCGTTCCGAAGCGCGGCCCGGCAGATTTATGATCGAGAGCGGCAGGACGCCGCCAAGAAACAGCCTGCGGCGCCGGATGTTCCGGCAGCCGTGCAGAACAATGTTGAGTCTCAGGTTAAATTCCTGCAAGGGATAGCAGCTGAGGGAGAGCGCGCCAAGGCGATGACCGATGGCGGCCGGTACTTCTGGGAGTGGGCAAAGAGCAACAGCGATCGTATTGACCGTGCTGTCAAGGGGTGGCAACTGTTTCTGCAGGGCGTTCCGCTCAGCAAGTGGAACGCAATCGAGCAGGTCGCCAAGACATTCGGCGGGGTTCCTGATCTGGCAAAAATGAAGCATGAGGCGCTGGCGTGGAACGACGAAGGACCGAGAAAGGCCCCGGTTGCGCGTCGTCTGGTCCCGTTCGACCCGGTTAAGAATCCCGGCGAAACGGAGTCGCCCACCGCCAAACTTAGCGACGCTAAGCAGGCCCGGCTGGCGGAGATCCAAGCCAAGATGCGCGCGAAGTTGGGCGGCAAGGTTATGGAAGCGGCGGCGCCGTACAACGGGCAGGCGTCCATGCCGTACGATGCCGAGATGGTTACGCTGGCGTCTGAGATGGCCGGGCTGTACGCGGAATCAGGCGTGCGGACATTCGCTGACTTCACCCTAAAGGTTAATGCAGACATGCCCGATGTCTGGGACGGCGTGAAGCGCTATCTGCATGGCGCGTGGACCTCCGCCGGGGCCAGCTTCCCGGATGTCGAGGAAGTCTCGCGCAAGGCCGCGGCTGACGCGATCGCCATGATTGACGAGGCGTCCGCTCCTGCCTTGCATCCACCTGTCGAAAAGGCTACAATCTCAAGTGTCAGCCCAAGCGCACCGCGGCCAGTGGTCCCGGCGGCGCGGAAAGGCCGAAGCGATGCAAAAGTACAAGACGACCTATTTGCAGTTAATGGCGCTGATGCGACCGTTGGAAACGGCGCGACTGGACAGCCAGCCCGCGCTGCCCGACCCGTTGTTCCCGAAAGACGAACAGCCGCGGGGGTCACGCCTGAATCAGTTGGCGGACGAGATGGAAGAGACGTACTCGACAATGGACTTGCAGGCGGGCAACGAGGCGGCGGCGCAGGCCCGGGAAGCGCGCAAGGATTGGATGGGACAGGAGCAGGCGCGAGCGGAAGCGATCAGTCGGACGGGGCAGGAGAATATGGAAGCTCTGGCGACGGCGATCGCGTGGGAGCCGCAGGCCCTGCAAGACTCGGTGGACTCGGGGGCGATGGAAGACTCGGACCTGGACCCGGAGTTCGACCCGGAGGGGACGCCGGCGGATCTGTCGGAGACGATCTACTGGCAGCGCCGGGCGCGGTGGGAAGCGCAACTCAAGGCGGTGATCCGGGCGCACGGTCCGGAGTCGTGGCAGGCGCAGGAGCTTCAGCAGAAGCTGGCAAGCCTGGAAGGGTCGATGCCGGTGATGGCGTAAACTTCCGCCTGCTCGGGGTCGATCTTGTTTCCGCCAGTGGCGTTGTCGCCAAGGCGCGCGAGAATCTGGACGCGATCCGAACCCTCAAGAGAGTTCAGGCCGAAGGCCGCTCTGCCACTGGCGACGAACGCGCAGTTCTGGCGCGTTACATCGGATGGGGCCATACCGGGCTCAAGAACAAGATGTTCCCGCTGTCCGGGCGTGATGCCGTCATGTCCGATGATCGGTCCGATGTGGACACCTTCAAGGGGTTCGCGCGCGACCTGGCGCAACTCCTGACGCCGGAAGAGTACGACACCGCGCGCCAGTCCACGCAGTACGCGCATTACACATCCCCGGAGGTCATCAACGCCATGTGGTCTGCCGCTCGCCGGCTGGGCTTCCGTGGCGGGCGCGTTCTCGAACCGGGCTCTGGCGTGGGCCGTTTCGTTGGCATGGTGCCGGCCGAACTGGGCGGCAAGGTGGCGTTCACCGGGATCGAGATGGATGGTATCTCTGCCGGTATCGCCGCGATGCTCTATCCACAATCGGACATGCGGCACCAGAACTTCGTTGAATTCCCGTACATCGGACAGGTCTACGATCTGGCGATCGGCAATCCGCCGTTCTCCTCGCGAACCGTCACGGCCGACCGGCGCTACTACAAGGAAAAGCTGGTCCTGCATGACTACTTCATTCGCAAGTCGATGGACATGGTCAAGCCCGGCGGGCTGATGATTCTGGTCACCAGTCACGGTACGATGGATAAGAAGGGCGAGAAAGCCCGCGAATTGATCGCCGGGCAGGCCGACCTGATCGGGGCGATCCGGCTGCCGCAGACCGCGTTCAAGCAGGACGCCGGTACCGAAGTCGTGACCGACATCCTTTTCCTGCGAAAGCGCGAAGACGGCGCGGAGCCTGGCGGGGAGAAGTGGACCGGGCTGGCCGAAGTCAAAACTCCTGCCGGCGTCGAGACGTGGGTGAACGAGTATTACGCCAATCACCCCGAGATGGTTCTCGGGACGCACTCCATGGCCGGGAAGATGCGTTTCGGAGGAGACCAGGAATACACGGTCATGCCGCTTGAGGGCGACATTGGCACGCATCTGGCGCGCGCGGTCGACCGGCTGCCAGAGGCGGACGTTCCCGAAGCGGATCCCGCTCCCATCACCGGCGCTGATGATGCTGCCGCGGCGCTGAAGACGGCCCCGGCCGGGTCCATCGATGGCGGGTTCGTCGTTGGAAGCGACGGGGAGTTATACCTGTCCGACAACGGCAAGATGACGCCCATCAAGGCGTTCACGTCGCGCAAGGCGGAGTCTGATGATGCTGAGTCGTCGACGGTGATCTACAAGGCCAAGAAGAGCCTGGCCGTTATCCGTCATTATATTCCACTGCGGGAGGCCTACCGGAACGTGCTGTCGTTGCAGCGCGATGGCACCGATGATGAATTGAAGGGCGCGCAGAAAATGCTGACGCGGGCATACAATCTTTTCAAGCTCGCGCATGGCTCTTTGCAGGCAACCATCAGGACCGACCGGACCGATCCCTTGACCGGCGAAGTTACGACTTCTGTGCGGTTCGTCCTCAAGAGCATTCTTTCGGAAGATACGTTTGCCGGCGGAGTCATGTCGCTCGAAGAAGTGAACATGGAAGGCGACGTGGTTGGGTTGTCCAAATTGTTTACCGAGCGCGTGGCCGGGGTGCTGCCGGAACCGAAGATCGAGACGGCGTCGGACGCGTTGACCGTAGTCCTTCACAACTCCAACAAGCCGGACCTGAACGAGGTGGCCAAGTTGCGCGGGAAGTCGGTTGAAGAGGTCGAGCAAGAGCTTGGGCACCGCGTTTTCCGAGATCACGAAACCGGCGCCTGGGTGGTCGGAGAGAAGTA
Source organism: uncultured Victivallales bacterium (assembly GCA_964635275.1). Lineage (GTDB taxonomy): Bacteria > Verrucomicrobiota > Kiritimatiellia > UBA8416 > CAZWPN01 > CAZWPN01. The sequence goes on from CAZWPN010000089.1 coordinate 11,414, forward strand.
TCTGTCCGGAAACGTGCGCGAAAAACTGAAAGAGGCGCGGGCCAAGGCCGCCAAAGACCCGGCCTACGCGCGCAACGTCGCGGCGCTGGAAGCGGCGCAGCCGGCGGATCTGCCGATTTCTCGTATCAAGCTCAACCTGGGGATGCCGATTATCCCGTCCACCGACATCGAGCGGTTCATGAAAGAGGTTGGCGGAGAGAATGTCAGCGTAAAACTGAACGACGCGCTTGGCAGATGGAACGCCGAAATGATCGGGGCTGGCGCGTGGGCGAGGGCCGCCGGCAACGTGTCGAAGTTTGGCACGCCTCTTCGGAGCGCGGCGAAAATATTGGAGGCGGCGCTTAACGGTCGCCCAATCGTCGTCCAGTATAAGGATAAAGACGACAATATTCAGACCAACCAGGAGGCCACGGCAGCCGCCAACGAGAAGGTATCTCAACTTCGAGCCGCCTGGGCAGTGTGGGTGTGGTCAGAGCCCGAGAGGGCCAGCCGCCTGGAACGGGCTTTTAACGATACCATGAACGTCTGGCGCAAGCAGAATTGGGATGGAAGTCACATGAGCTTCCCGGGGCTGTCGAAGTTCTTTACCCCATATCCCCACCAGACTGGCCTTGTATGGCGCGTGCTGCAACAAGGCAACACCTACGCCGCGCACGACGTAGGACTTGGCAAAACGTTGGCCGCGGCTATGACCGTGATGGAACTGCGCCGGCTGGGGCAGGCGCGCAAGTGCATGATCGTTGTCCCGAACGCGATGCTGGCGCAGTGGAATGGTGACTTCTTGAACGCCTACCCGGCGGCGCGTATTCTGCTGGCCGACGAAGAGCAATTCGACCGTAGCCGCCGGCAGCGGTTCCTGGGGCGCGTGGCCAACAGCGACTTTGACGCCGTCATCATCACGCACAGCGCTTTTAAACTGTTGCCAATTAAGCCGGAGACGGAGGCCGCGTTTGTCGAGCGCGAACTGGAGAAATACCGCAAGGCGTTGCTTTCTGCCGGCGGTGGCAGCAAGAAGGGGAAAGGGCGCGGAGATCCGGCGGTCAAAGACATCGAGAACGCCATCGAATCGATGGAAGACAAGCTGACCGCGTTGCGCCGCATGCGCCGGGACAAGGGACTGACGTGGGACGACCTGGGGATTGACCATCTGACAGTGGACGAGGCGCACAACTACCGCAAACTACGGTTCGCCACGCAGCGCCAGATGAAGGGGATCGATTCCAAGGGAAGCGAAGCCGCGTGGGATCTCTACATGAAGAGCCAGACGATTCAACAGCGTACGCCTGGCCGCGGGCTGCTGTTCCTGTCCGGCACGCCGGTAGTAAACACCATGGGCGAAGTGTTCTCGATCCAGCGCATGATGCAACCGCAGGCATTGAAAGCCGTAAACCTGGAGATGTTCGACAACTGGGTGTCGTCTTTCGGTCGGGAGGAAACAGAATACGAGAAGACCGCCGGCGTGGGATACCAGGCTGTTACGCGCATGGCGTCTTGGCACAACATGACGATGCTGTCCGGCATGTGGCAGCAGATAGCCGACTATCGCCAGTACGACGATCTTCCGTACATGAACGGCAGGCGGCCGGCGCCGGCTGGCGGCGTCATTCAACCGATGACGGTCCCGGAGACCGATACGCAGCAGCGGTACCGCACCGGGATACTCCAGGAGCGGATCGACAAGATCAAGGCCCGGCGTGGAAAGCCACAACCCGGCGATGACATCATGCTGTCGGTCATCACGGACGGTATTCACGCGGCGCTGGACGAGCGGTTCATCAATCCGAACAAGGCGCCAAATCCGGAAACGAAGATCGAGCGGATGATTTCCGACGTGGCGCGGATCTACCGCGAGGGGCAGGCCGACAAATGCACGCAGTTGATCTTCATGGACAAGGGTCTTCCCGATATGGCCGAGCGACGCGGCTTCTCTACGTACCTGCGCGTGCGCGATGGGCTGATCGCCGCCGGGATCCCGGCCAATGAAATCGTCTTCTTCAACGACTGGAAGACGTCCGACAAGAAAAAGAGACTCCAGCAGTTATTCAACGTGGGTGACATCCGGGTAATGATTGGCAGTATGCAGGCCATGGGCACCGGGTTGAACGTCCAGAAGCGACTGTACGCGACGCATTTCGCCACGATCCCCTGGTATCCGGCGCTGGTCGAGCAAGCCGCCGGTCGGATACTCCGTCAGGGCAACATGTACGCTGGCGACGCGAATGGCGTTGGGCGCAAGGACGTGATTCTGCGCGCCTGGGCTACAGCCGGTACGCTGGAAGAATACATGTGGGGTCTGAACAAGACCAAGAGCCTATGGATTCGCGGATTTTTTGCTGGCGCCTTGGATGAAATGGGCGGCGAACTCGACTCGGGCTCTGACAACTACGCCATGCTGGCGGCGATGTCCAGCGCAGATCCTCGTGTTCAGAAGCTCGCCAAGTTGCAGGCCGAATTGGCCAAGCTGCAGATGTTGGAGCGCGCCCACCTGGACACGCAGGCGTCGTTATATAACAGGGTTCGCTCGCAACGTTTTAACGC
>CAZWPN010000090.1:0-13684 GCA_964635275.1 uncultured Victivallales bacterium
GTGCGTCGCGTCATCCCTTGGATAGCCAATGCGATGGTCGTGCTGTTTGTGGGTGTGGTGCTCACCTCGCACTGGATGCCGCTCGGTGTCGAGAAAGGGTTCTGGCGGAATCTTCTCTTGGTGGCCATTCTCATTGGGGGTTTTCAGGGCTTTTACTTCGCCGTCGAACGCTTCTACGAGCGCATCATGCGCTTCTTCCTGGCGCACAAGCTCGTCTTCCTGGCCATGCCCGGCCTGATTGTTCTCGTTGGATATATGGGCTGGCTGGGATTTGGAACCGTCTTCGGGATTGTGCCGCGCCTGGCGGAGAAGGTCGGCATCAAGGCGGACACTGTGCGGCAGACCGGTTTCTGGTCCTCCATGACGCACCGGTTTCCCGGCCTGGGCAAGGAGTTCATGCCGCCGCTCGACGAGGGGTCCTTCCTCTATATGCCCACCACGATGCCCCACGCCTCCATCGGCGAGGCGCTGGATGTCATCCAGAAGCAGGATAGGGCCATCCGCGCAATCCCGGAAGTTGACTCCGTCGTCGGCAAAATCGGACGCGCCGAGACCGCGCTGGACCCGGCACCGGTCAACATGATCGAGACCGTCATAACGTATAAGCCCGAATACACCACTGACAAGGATGGCCGCCGGGTTTCGTTCCGCTACGACAAGAAACACCGGAATTTCGTTCGCGAGAATGGGGAACTGATTCCGGATTCGCGCGGCAAGCCATTCCGGCAGTGGCGCGATCATATCCGGACGCCGGATGACATCTGGAAGGAGATTGTGGACGCCGCCCAGGTTCCGGGAACGACCACAGCGCCCAAGCTTCAGCCCATTGCGGCGCGGATCGTCATGCTCCAGAGCGGCATGCGCGCACCCATGGGGGTGAAGGTCAAGGGACCGGACCTTGAAAGTGTCGAACGGGGCGGGATGGAGATCGAGCGCTTCCTCAAGGATGTGCCGGAGGTGGAGCCGGCCGCCGTGATCGCCGACCGGATCATCGGCAAGCCCTACCTGGAGATTGACATCAATCGCGAAGCGATTGCCCGGTACGGCATGCAGATCGAGGATGTCCAGAATGTGATCGAGGTAGCCGTGGGCGGCGTTCGCCTCACCACTACGGTGGAGGGCCGCAAGCGCTTTCCTGTCCGTGTGCGCTATCCGCGCGAACTGCGCGACCAGGTCGAAACGTTGGGGCGCGTGTTGGTCCCCGCCATGGACGGTGCCCAGATACCCCTCACGCAACTGGCCGACATTCGCTATGTGCGCGGTCCGGAGGCCGTCAAGAGCGAAGACACGTTTCTGATCGGCTATGTGCTGTTCGATAAGAAGCCCGGCTTTGCCGAGGTCGATGTGGTGGAAGCGTGCCAGCGCTATCTTGATTCGAAGAAAGCCGCGGGTGAGTTGAACCTGCCGCCAGGGGTCACATACCGCTTTGCCGGGAACTACGAGAACCAGATCCACGCCCAGAAAACCCTGGCGGTTATTCTGCCCATGACCTTCTTCATCATCTTCATGCTCATCTACTTCCAATTCCGGTCCGTGATAACGACGTCCATTGTGTTCGGTACGATTTTCGTTTGCTGGGGTGGCGGATTGGCCCTGATCTGGCTCTACGGCCAGGGCTGGTTCCTGGATGTGCGAATTCTGGGCGTGGACCTGCGTGAACTGTTCCAGATCCATACGGTGAACATGAGCATCGCGATCTGGGTTGGATTCCTGGCGCTGTTCGGAATTGCTTCGGACGATGGTGTGCTAGTGTGCACCTATCTGGATCAGCGCTTTGCGGAGGTCAAGCCATCCACCATCGCGGAGATCCGGGAAGCGACCATCTATGCCGGCAAGCGCCGCGTGCGCGCCTGCCTGATGACCACGGCAACGACGGTTTTGGCCCTCCTGCCGGTGCTGACATCTACCGGGCGCGGCAGCGATATCATGCTCCCCATGTCGCTGCCGTCATTCGGCGGGATGCTGGCCGAAGTCTTCGTGATGTTTGTGGCGGCAGTGCTGTATTGCTGGGTGAAGGAGATGCGGTTGAAGAGATCCGGATATGCACTTGATCAGCGGGTATGAAGAGCGCAGGCGGAATGCACGGTCCCCTTGTGGGCAACTACTAGCTTGCGCTGGGCAACAACAAGCGGAAAGAGGGCGGTGTGAGTGATGCAGGAAGCCGTGTGCAAATGACCGTGCCTCCGGCGATGCCGAAGCAGAACGACGAGAGGGCGTCGGTTTCCATTCTGCCGGTTGCCCTGCTGCTGGAGGGGCGGCCGTGCCTGGTGGTGGGCGCCGGCAAGGTGGCCGCGCGCAAGGCCGAACACCTGGTCGATGCGGGTGCCCGGGTTAGCGTGATCGGTGAGAGTGCCACGGAAGCGGTTCGTGATCTGCATGAGCGGGGCGTTGTACGGTTCCATGAGCGGGCGTTTCAAGACGAGGACGTGGCGGGTTGTACCGTGGTGTTCGCGGCCACGAACGATGCCGATGCCAACCTGCGCGTGCTGGAAGCCTGCCGCAGCCGCGGCATCCTCTGTGGCTGCGTGGATCTTCACTGGCAGGAAGGCGACCTGATCAGCCCCGCGGTATTGCGGACGGACGACATAACGGTTGCGGTTTCCACCGGCGGCCGATCATGCCGGCGTTCGCGTTTGGTGCGGGACAGCCTGGCGCGCCACCTGGCAGGCGTCAACTCGTCCGATCTGCTGGTAATCGGGACGAGTCACCAGCACATTCCGCTACGGCGACTGGAAGGCTTCTGTCTCGGCGGGCGACAGGACGATACGGGACGGCTGCTCCGTGGCGTGTGGGGTCTTCACGAGTTCATGCTGCTGAGCACCTGCAACCGCATCGAATTGTGGGCGCTGGCCGCCGACGATGGGGATGTTCACGAGCTTCTGCGGCGCGCCATGGGGCTCGGAGCCCTTGAGCAGGGCGCGTTCTATGTGCGGCGTGGGTTCGAGGCCTTCGAGCACACATCGATGCTTGTCGCCGGGTTGTTATCGCAGACGCCGGGCGAGAATCACATTGTGGCCCAGGTGAAGGACGCCATCGCAGCGGCAGAACGGCTTGGCTGGTCGGGTAGCATCATGCAGGAGTGGATTTCGAATGTGCTTCACACATCGAAGGACATTCGTGCAGCCACCGCGGGGATCGTTCGGAGCGGCGATGTGGAGGATCTGGTCCTGCACTTTATGGCAGCCCAACGGCCCGACTTCCAGAACAGTCCTGGGATGGTAATCGGAACGGGTGCGGTCGGGAGCCGTCTTGTGGAACAACTCATGGCACGCCCCGGCTCCGGCCGTGTCTTCTGGTGCTATCGCAGTCGGCCGCCCGAGCTTCGGCCGGAATGGAATGGGCGAGTGGCCGCAGTCAGTTTCTCCGACATCGGCGCGGCTCTGAATCGTTGCGAATACGTGGTCGCGGCGGCGGGCGCAGTGGAGCCCGTCCTGCAACCCGTGCATGCCTCGATGCTTTCCAGCACAGGTGAAGTCCTGATCGTTGACGTCGGGATGCCGCGTAACGTGGACCCGGAACTGACCGTTCTGGCGGCGGGCGTACGACTTGTTAATCTTGACGATCTCAAACAGTGGCAGGGCCGGGATTTCAACGAACCCACGCAGGCGATCGGTCTGGGTCGGACCATCGTCGGCGAACATCGTGACTTGTATGACAAGAGTATCCACAACGTTCAACGTCGGCACACGGACGAGTAACCTCGCTCAGATTCAGGCCCGCCAAGTCGTCGAGCGCCTTGGCCGGCTGCTGCCGCGCTGTACCTTTGCAGTCCATCCACTCTCTTCGCCCGGTGATCGGGATCGCGCCATGGATTTGCGCGAAAGCCCAGCGGACTTCTTTACGCGCGACCTGGATGAGGCGGTAATCCGGGGCGATCTGGATTTTGCCGTTCACAGCGCAAAGGACATGCCGGACCCAATGACACCGGGACTGGATTGGTTCTGGCTTCCCTGGCACGAGGATCCGCGCGATTGCCTTGTGCTGCCGGCGGGAAGGTCGCATGCCGGAGTACCGCCACGCCCTCGTCTGGGCGTGAGCAGTGAACGGCGAAGGGCCTACTGCCGGCGCCGATTTCCCGACGCACAGATCCTTCCGATCCGCGGCAACATCGAGGATCGGCTGGCTCAACTCGATGCGGGCCGGTTCGATGCGATTGTCATGGCCGGCGTTGCTCTGGTACGCCTGGGCCTTGAATCCCGGATCTCCGAGTGGATTCCTTACAACGAGTTGCCCACGCCTCCCGGACAGGGCGCCCTGGGCATCTCGTTCCGGGCCGGCGACTCACGGCTGATTCGGCTGCGAACGCTCTTTGTCCTGCCTGTAGTGTTTATCGGCGCTGGTGCGGGGCGTCCCGGTATGTGTACGGCTGATGGACTCGCGGAGTTGGATGCGTGCGATGTGTGCATCCACGATGCGCTGATTGATCCGGCTCTGCTCGCAGGGCTTCGGGTTGGCTCTGAACGCATTGATGCTGGCAAGCGTGCCGGGGAGACTTCGCATTCGCAAGCCGAAACCACCGGCCTGATCCTGCGATATGCCCGGCAAGGGCGGCGTGTCGTGCGGTTGAAGGGTGGAGATCCGGGCATCTTCGGACGCCTGGCCGAAGAGACCGAGGCACTTGAGGCACTGGGTTTGCCGTTTCGGGTTGTCCCCGGCGTCAGCAGTCTGAACGCGGCCACGACCGGCACCGGCATGTTACTCACCCGCCGCGGCCTGTCGCATGGATTCTGTGCGATCACTGCGAGGGCGGCGGGGGGCAAGCCGGCAGATGTGTCGGCCTCTGCGCGAAGCCGGCTCCCAGTCGTATTCTTTATGGCGGGTAGTGCCGCCGCATCCGTCGTGGAACAACTGATGCGCGACGGATGGGCCTCCGAGACGCCTGCGGCCGCGGTCTTCGCCGCCGGGATGGATGAGGAAACAAGCGTGGTAGGAACGCTCAGCACCTTGGCGTCCCGCGTCTCTGAGTCAGGCATTGGTGGGGCACCGGGCGGTGACGGCGAACCGTCCTCCGATCTCCCGGTTCTGCTGATCTGCGGCGACGTGGCTGGCTACCGGTTTCGGTGGGATCTGGGGGCGTTACGCGGGAAGAGGGTCCTCCTCACGTTCAGTGAGGCGCTGATCGAGTGCGCCGCGCACCAGATTCGGGAGCGCGGGGGAGTCCCAGTCTCCAGGCCCATGGTTCGTCTCTCGCCCTGCATGGAAGAACTTGGCTGGTTGCGCGATCTTCGACAGTACGACTGGGGCGTGTTGACTTCGCCATCGGCCGTTGACTGTCTCATGACGACGTTGCGCCAGACGAAGACCGATCTGCGCGGCCTGCCACGGCTGCTTGTTGCAGGCCCTGGAACGGCTGTGCGGCTCGAAGCTTCAGGTCTTCAGGCAGATGCGCAGCCGGCGGCGGACTTCGGCAGTACGGGCTTGCTGGAGTGGGCGCGCCGCAATCTGAGGGCTGGCGAGCGGGTGCTGCGCCTGCGGTCGGATCGGGCCGGCACCGGCCTGGCGAATTCGTTGAGGGAGTTCGGGTTGCGCGTGGATGACGTTGTACTGTATCGTAACGAGCCGGTTGGCTACGAACGCAAGCCGCGGTTTGACATGGCGGTATTCTCTAGCGGGTCGGGCGTGGAATCGCTGCTCGCGCAGTGGGGTAGGGAGGCGCTGGCGGGGAAGGTTGTGGCGGCATTTCCGGGGTCGGCCTGCGCGGCGCTGGCGAAAGCCGTCATACCGGTTGATGTTGTGGCTCAGGAGCCAACCGTCGGGGCCTGCCTCGGAGCTCTAGCCCTGCACGAAGTGTGTCGGTCCCTGGAGGAAGAGTCATGAACGGATATCCCGAAAGACGGATGCAGCGGCTGAGGCAGACGCCACGCATTCGCCAGATGATCGAGATGGAAATGCCGAATCCCGGCCGCTTTCTTTGGCCCGTGTTCGTCGTCGAGGGCCAAGGAGTGAAACAGCCGATTGAAGCCATGCCAGGCCAGTTCCGATACAGCCCGGACGCGCTCGTCGAGGCGCTGACACCGGTGTCGGAGATGGGGATCGGCGGCATACTTGTCTTCGGTGTGATCCCGGACGACCGAAAGGATGAGACCGGTCAACCGGCCTGCGATCCGGCAGGCATTGTGCCGCAAACCGTCAGTCTCATCCGCGAGCGGTTTCCCGATCTGGTTGTGTTTACGGATGTGTGCCTGTGCGCGCACACCAGCCACGGCCACTGCGGGCCCTTGGACCGCCGCGGCAACGTGGACAACGATGCTGCCGTCGCCACGCTGGCCCGTGTGGCGGCCATCCATGCCGACGCGGGGGCGACGGGCGTCGCACCCAGCGCCATGATGGACGGGCAGGTACAGGCTATCCGCCGGGAACTGGATGCAGCCGGGCGCACCGAGACACTTATTATGAGCTACTCGACGAAGTTCGCCTCGTCCTTCTACGGCCCCTTTAGGAATGCGGGCGGATCCAGTCCGCGTAATGGGGACCGCCGGGGCTATCAGGCGTCCTTCGCGGACCCGCGCCGGGCGCTGCTCGAATCCGCGCTGGACGAAGCGGAAGGGGCCGACATCCTGATGGTGAAACCCGCCCTGTGCTATCTGGACATGATCGCCCGCCTGCGGGAGCGGACAGACCTTCCGATAGCCGGTTATAACGTAAGCGGCGAGTACTCAATGATGATCGCGGCTGCTGAGCGCGGCTGGGGCGATCTGCGAGGCATGGCCCGGGAATCCATTACGGGTATCGCGCGCGCTGGTGCGGATATCATCATTTCGTATTGGGCGAATCGTTATACGGAGGTGATAGGTGATAGGTGTTAGGTGGTAGGAGGAGAAATGAGCCAACTGAAGTCCTTTCGGGAGCTGAAGGTGTGCCAGAAGCTCAAAGTGCTTCATCTGGACGTCGCTAAGGACAAGGGCTACTTGACGGAGCAGCGGTTCGCCGATCTCGACACCCGATATGACGAGTGCGGTCGAATGCTCGAAGGATTGCATCAAGCACTCAGCGAATGGCGCGGAACCACTCGCACAGGCACGGTCGTCCGCGAAGAGCGCGCTGCATACGGCTCAGCACCTGACTCCCTCGACTTCTGTCAGGCGATCGACATCACTTTGCAGTGCGAGGAGGATCTCCAATGACTACCCCCTCCCACCTAACACCTAACACCTCTTCACCTTCCACCTCCCACCTTCCACCTCCCGCCTTTACCCTCTCACCTGCCACCGCTTCGGCGGCATTGTTCGAACGTGCCCAACGCGTGATTCCAGGCGGCGTCAACAGCCCGGTGCGCTCGTTTCAAGCCGTGGGTGGAAATCCGGTGTACATGACATCAGGAACGGGATCCCGACTCCTGACTGTCGAAGGACAGGAGTTGATTGATTATTGCGGTTCCTGGGGAGCCTTGCTTTTTGGTCACGCCCGCGCGGAAATTGTGGATGCGGTGGCGAGAGCCGCCTGCAATGGAACGAGTTTCGGAGCCAACACAGAGGGTGAAGTTGAGTTCGCCGAGCGGTTGACGCGACTCGTGCCCGGGCTGGAAATGGTCCGACTGGTCAACTCCGGCACGGAAGCCGTTATGACCGCGGTCCGACTGGCCAGGGGCTTCACCGGTCGCCCGAAGATACTCAAGTTCAGCGGCTGCTACCACGGCCATGCCGACACGGTGCTGGTACAGGCCGGAAGCGGATTGCTCACGGGCGGCATCGTGGCATCAGGTGGTGTGCCACCCGCCCTGGCGGCGGAGGTGCTTGTGGCGCCGTACAACTCCGTCAGTGCGGTTGCCGATCTGGTTCAGGCGCACGGTGACGGGCTGGCTGCCATACTCGTGGAGCCGGTGGCCGCGAATATGGGGGTGGTTCCTCCATTGCCAGGCTTTCTGGAAGCGTTGCGCGACATGGCGAATCGGTGTGGGGCATTGCTGATTTTCGACGAAGTGATTACGGGATTCCGGTTCGGACCCACGACGTTCGGGGCCATGCAGGGCGTGACACCGGACCTCATGTGTCTTGGGAAGATTGTCGGTGGCGGTCTGCCGCTGGGCGTCGTCGGTGGCCGCGCCGCTGTGATGCGGTCGTTGGCGCCGCTCGGCGCCGTGTATCAGGCCGGCACGTTGAGCGGCAACCCGCTGGCTGTAGCGGCTGGATTGGCCACGCTAAAGTTGATCGAAGCGGAGCCTCCGTATGCGAACCTGGAGCGACTGGGCGCGCGCATGGCGCTCGGGTTGCAGGACGCGGCTCGTGACGTCGGCATCCCGCTGATCTGCCCGCGAGTGGGGGGGGTATTCACACCCTTCTTTCTTGGAAAACAGCCGGACAACCTGGAGGAGGTGAAGCGCGCGGACACCGAGCGGTTCGCGATGTTCTTCCGCGGCATGCTGACGCAAGGGATCTACCTGCCTCCAGCTCAGTTTGAAGCCGGGTTCATCTCCGCCGCTCACTCGGAGGCGGATGTGGCTGCCTGTACCAGCGCAGCACGGATGGTTCTAGATACAATGCGCCCGCACCCACACCGTCGCCGGGGACTCTGAGGACGCTGAGAGAAGTGACACGCCGCTCCGCCAGTTGCCATGCGCTCGCCCAATCGAGGGCAGGTCGCTGCAAGGTTCCCTGTTCGACATCGGCCCTGACACTGCCAGCGCCGCGCGCAGTTGGGAGTCGGAGATCTCCTTGCGGGCGGCCTCCAGCCGGATAGCATTGCGGACTTCGCTTTCCTGAAGGCACGTGAAGACGATGGAACCGGTGTACTGCATCACCCAGGCCGCCGCGTCGGCGGAATTCGGCTCAGGCACGCAGAGTTCGGCGTCAGGAAGTGTGTCAGGCGTAAGGAAGTGTTGATGAGGATACGCGCGAAATGCTATACTGTAATAATGAATAAGGCACACACAGTCATGCGTCGGATGTCGGACACTCGGCGTGATGACGTGGTTGCTGGAACACCGGCAGAGCGCATCAGTCTCGTCTGGCCGTTGACCCGTGAAGTTACGTCCCTGAGTAAACATCACGATGCTGAACGAAGACTACAGAGACATGTTGCAGTCCTTGGTCGAAGAGAAGGTTAAATTCCTGCTCGTCGGCGCCTACGCACTTGCGGCACACGGGTATCCTCGTGCGACGATGGATATCGACATTTAGGTCATGCCCGTACCCGAGAATGCGGATGCCGTTTTGCGTGCCATACGGCGCTTTGGCGCGCCCCTGCACAATCTGACCAAGGCAGATTTGGAGAGGGCCGGGACCGTCTTCCAGATCGGTGTCGCACCAAGGCGTATCGATATAATAACGGCGGCGTTCGGACTGGAATTTGATCGGACATTTGCCAACTCCCTAACCGTGGAGATTGAAGGAATCAAAGTGCACGTACCTTCTGTCGATGACCTGATCCGGAATAAGCGAGCTTCCGGCAGAACCAAGGATCTGGCTGACGCCGAAGCATTGGAAGACCTTGTGGGGTGGCGCAAAGATTACGACGTAGGGGAGATGCGGCGCGACCGATGAAGAAGAAGGATGCCATTGAGCGATCCGGGACCTCCGGGGCCGGGCGGGATATGCGCCGGCGTGCCCAGGCCATCGCAGCCTGTTCGCCATTGCTCCCGGAGGACCTGCCGCACGACGACGCTCATCTTGTAGTAGCCGCTATCGGGCTTCATTTCTCTACCTCTTCCCGCTCACGGCGACCAATGCCCGTACCCGTTGTTCCATTGCTATTGCACGGTTGAAGACCTCGGCGATCCGACGGGTGATCTTGGCGACCGCACGGCGTTCATGCCCATGTCGATGGGCGGGTGCGATGACCGATCCACCGACAGCCCACCGAGTTCCGCCGGACACGCTGCCCTCAATCCCTCGATCTTCTCGTCCTTCATGCGATCTCCCCTTCGTTTAGTCCCCACTACATTGCATCCAAGTCGGCACTGGCAGCCTTGTTGGTCTCGGTGAACCAGACTTCCTCGTTCCATCTGTCCTTGCTGACCAACGACATGGTCTTGCGTTTCAGGAACACCTTCCCGTCCTTCTCGCCAAGGTATTCCGAGCAGACCATCGTCTGGGCATCGCGGAGTTCCCATTCCCGCTTGAAGTCGGCTCCAGGGACGTGCTTGGGCTCATTTTAGCCGGTCAGAAGCGTGAGCATCAGGATGGGAAGGCATGTTTTCATCATGGTGTTTCGTTGTCAGGATGCCGTACTGGCCCGGCGGCTCTGCAACTCCTTCTGCCCTTCCCCGATGTCGATCCTTGGGCCGAGGAACTTTGGCCGTGTCCAGAGCAGGCTCACGTCCAGCACCGTCTTCACCCTTGCAAACAGTTCCCGGAGTTGCGTGCGGAAACTGTTGCGGGCATCGACCTGCCGGGCGTTGAATCCGACGGCATCCAGCCCTTCGTATCGAGCGATGTAAATGGCCAGCTGGTTGTGGAACTCCTGCGAGATGACTGTCACCGCCGTATGAAAGCCGCCGTGAGCAACCCAGAATGGCGCCAACTTTGCGGTGGGGCATCAGGGAAACGTCCGAATCGGTGCGTCCTTTTGCGGAAGAACGGATCAACCATCCGGAACCAAGGACAGCAATCAGGCTCAGGATGATGATGCCAAATGCATCAATCTTGATTCGCCGTTGCATCGGATGTCCCGTCACTCCGACAACTTGCTTTCACTGGATAAGCACGAGACTGCGGAGACTGTACGAGGAGCGCGGCCCTTCGACGGTTCGATAAACTCGCCGCAGGCCGGCTCAGGGCTGGGAGGCGGGTGACTTACAGGTGCTTGGCAAGGAAAGCTCGACCGGAATGCGTCTTCAGGTAACGCTCGAATTCCAGAGCACGATCTCGGTCGACAAAGTCCGTACATGTGCGGTACGTCCACAGTCTGTACGGGGCCGTGCTGGGAACCGCTCCGGCATTGTGATGCTTCAGCCGGTCATCGCGATTCTCGGTGAAGCCGATGTAGTACCGGCCGGACGTCGATTGGCTTTCGATGATGTAGACGTAATGAAAACTTCCCATTACTGGCGGAGAGGGGGGAGATTATCTGCCAAGGGAAATGAGGATGTTGTAAGCAGTTGTCAACTAGACGCTGCATCGTAAGGCTGATAATCGGCGGAGTTTAGGTGAAGGAAAGGTGAAATAACTCGGTCGCTCCCGTCCGCCGCTACTGCACGCCGACCGACACGGAATGGACGCATGCGGTGCTTGAGTTTGGAACCACAAGGGTTTACAAGGATTGACAGTGGTGCCGTCATTCTTGGATAAGCCGACAGGGATGGGCGGCATGGGGATAAGTTCGGCCCAGCATGAAGCGGCTAATCACGAAAGGATTAGAGATGAAATCGATAATAGTTGCGGTATCAGTCATGCTTATGGCAACCAACGCGGGGTTGGCACAGGTAACTAACTACCCCAAGGCGAAAGTCAGCTTCGATGACTTCAAGGCGCTTGTTGCGGCGGTGGAGCCTCACCGAGCCATCCGCCTTATCGACCTCAATACGTTCATCAAGATGAGCAAGGAGCCAGGAGTCATCATTCTGGATAGTCGCTCGACATTTCGTTTCGAGCGTATCCACGTCAAAGGCGCAAGGCACTTGGCCTTCACCGACTTCACTCAAGACGCTCTGGCGAAAGTCATTCCGTCTTTCGAGACCACAATCCTGATCTACTGCAACAACAACTTCGACGGCAACCAGACCGATTTTGCCTCAAAGGTTGCCTTGCCACTCCCGAAACCAGACAAGGCGGTGGCAACACAATTCGCCGCTCAGGCAAAACCAATCATGATGGCGCTGAACATTCCCACCTATGTCAATCTTTATGGATATGGCTATCGCAACGTTTACGAGCTGCATGAACTTGTGAAGGTGAACGACCCCAGAATTGCGTTTGAAGGATCCATTGTAGAGCAGAAAACTGCGCCCTCCGCGCCCCCTGTCGCGAAGTGACTGCCAAGTGGATGGGATTCCGTCATCGACACACAGGATGGCCGAGAAGCGGAACCCTGCGTCGCTAATGCGCCGCCGGTTCGCCAGCCCGTAGGGGCATGAAGACATGATGGAAACATGGATCATCTTGGCAATTGTTGCCGTGCTCGGTGTGCTGAGCATCGTCTTCTTCATCCGGTCGGTCATAGGCCTCTTTCAGCGGCGATGGGCGACAGCAGTCTTCCGCCTTATGTGTGCGGCCGCATTCTTAGTTCTCGCCGGCATGATTCTCCCCATGCTGGCGCGTCCCACTCCGCACCACTCGAAACGAACTCGTTGCATGTCCAACCTGTCGCAGATCAGCAAGGCGTGCATGATGTACGCGATGGATCATGAGGAATCCTTCCCTCCGTCGTTGCTGTCACTCACGAACTACGTCAGTGTCCCGAAACTCTTCGTCTGTCCGTGTTCTGGAAACAAGCCTGATCCAATCGAGAGTGTTGACCAGTGGGCCGACTACGTCCTCGTCACAAATCTAACTGCCGGATCGGATTCCGATCTCGTGCTTGCGTACTGCAAGCCCGGGAATCATGTAAACAGAAACGGAGCGAACGTGCTCTTGGTTGACGGGTCTGTCACGTGGGTCAAGACCGAGGACTTTGGCATGATCCCGTGCGACATGGCTAGTCATTCACGGATTAGCAGGAAGCCCCAACAACCTTCTGCAGGCGACGTGCTAAAGGCCGCGCCTGAGGAGTGACATTCGCCCCATAGAAAGCAGAGATCATGGCGTCTGATGAGGCCTTTGTTCGGTTTGTCGTTGACCAAATGAGCGATGCCGGGCGCATTGCTTCGCGGAAGATGTTTGGGGAGTACGCCATCTACTGTGACGACAAGGTGGTCGCGCTCGTATGCGACAATCAACTGTTTGTGAAGCCCACCGAAAAGGGAAGAGCTTACATCGAGGATATCGTTGAAGCTCCGCCATATCCGGGAGCCAAGCCGTACTTTCTCGTCGAAGACAGATTCGAAGACCGAGAATGGATTTCCCACCTGATCAGGATCACAGCTCAAGAAGTCCCGACTTCCCAACCCAGGAAAGCCAAAACGAGGCGAATAAAGCCTCGCACCTTATCGGCGCCCCGAGGCGCTGCGCCGAAAGGCGAAGGCTTACGTTCTCCGCCTCCTCTTCCCGGCATCCAGAATCTGCCCCCATGATCCTTTGACGGCACAGCGCTCCCCGCCTCGAATCCCGTCGCAGACCGAGGCCTTGCAGGAATCCTCCGTCCAGCCACCGAAATACCTCCTGAACAGCATCATCGCCCGATTGGACACGCCGGCGGACGAACCCGCTTTGCCTAGTCCAGGGGCTTCCGTCCCGGCCGCTGCGGCATGATCGTCTTCCGCTGACGGCGATCCGTCTGCTCGCCGCAACCCGGTTCCATTTCTCTGGCTTTGTGCCTGCGCAATGGTGTCTTTCCTGACTCTTCTGTCAGGCCGTTATCCCCTTCGCATATGCGGCGCATTGGGCTGCCGTCGCTGGCCGTCAAGGTGAAGGAAAGGTGAAGGAAAGGTGAAATTCGGCGGGAAAATGCGGGAAAATGCGGGCAGATCAGATGGCTTGAATTCAGGCGTATTTTGATGAAAAACCCCTTATTTATGGGGGAAAACCGAAAGAAAAATAGTCCGATGGCGGAGAGGGGGGGATTCGAACCCCCGGTACCGGTTTAAGCCAGTACGGCGGTTTAGCAAACCGCTGCTTTCAACCACTCAGCCACCTCTCCGTGTGCATGGGCG
>CAZWPN010000091.1:0-6551 GCA_964635275.1 uncultured Victivallales bacterium
TACTACAGGGGGGAGGCCGGGGAAAGAGGGCTCGTGTAACTCGCCCCTCCGAAGGAATGGCCCCTCCGAAAGAGCGGAGAAGAGAGCCGGCCCCCGCCTGTCGACGATGAGGCCGCAAGTTTGGGCAGCTGTGTCCGTAGCGCCGATTATTAAGGGACACACGACATTCCTCTTGCCTAGCGGCATCAGATGTTGATATACGATGACACATGCGAGCGATCATAGACATTCCTGAAAGTGACCTTATCGAATTGAAGCGGATGCAACAGAAGCAATCCGTGTCCCGTGCGGAACTGATCCGTCGTGCGATTGCAGAACTGGTGCGCAGTCAACAGCAACCCGATATTGCGGCAAGGCCGGGATTTGGCGCATGGAGGAAACACAAGGATGACGGCGTGGCGTACCAACGGCGCATGCGGTCAGAATGGGATCGGTAACGCGTATGCGTGCGGTTTTTGATACGAACATTCTCGTCGACTACTTAAACGGGTTATCAAAGGCTGCAGACGTCATTGCCAGGTACCGGGATCCCATGATTAGCCGCATCACGTGGATGGAAATACTCGTCGGCGCCAAGGGCGATGATGAATTGACGGCTACCCGCGAATTCCTGCGGTTGTTTCGCATCGAGGAATTGGACGAAGCCATCGCAGAAGAAGCCGTTCGTGTGCGACAAGCCAAACGGATTCGACTGCCGGACGCCATTATCTATGCCACCGCCAGTTCGCTGGGATGCCAGTTGGTGACGCGGAACACGAAGGATTTTCATGCCGCCGATCCCATCGTGCGCATACCCTATGCCGTAACGCAGTCCTGACATTCAAACCCCCTTGACCTCCGAAAGAGCGAGGAAGAGAGACAAGCCCACGCTTGGCAACAGGGTTGCCGTTTCTTCTGTAGCCGGGCATTTACCCTGAGCATGTCGAAGGGTGTACTCTGCCTGGCGCAGGAAAATGCAGACGCCGACGAGAGTACAGCGTCGGCCTACAGGGGAGAGGAAGCCGCTTCTTCTGTAGTAGCCGCCGTGTCGGCGGCATCTTCTCACGATCCTCTTTATCGGCGTTCTGATCGGCGAGCATCGGCGTAAGAATCCGGAAGAGGAGAAGAGTTTACGCCGATTGGGAGGATGGTTGCTTATCGATCAGACACGGCACGACACGGATGTCTCTCACAGAGCCACAGAGGAAGGGATGATGGCTGCCTCACACCACGATCGAGAATCAGCCCTAATTACGATTGCTGTATCTGGGTTTACAGTGCTGGCAATTGTGAACCGTTAGTCCTACAATACTGGCTCCAACTCGGACTATGGAGGGGCCTCAGATGACAGAAAGTGGTTATACAGTACCCACAGGAAACTGGAGTCGGAATCCCGACGTTGTGCGCAGGTCCGTTGCCGGTGAGGTTTTGCTGATTCCGGTCAAGGGCCGGATGGCCGACCTCCGGAAGATCTATGTTTTGGATGCCGTGAGCGATCACATCTGGGGACTGCTTGACGGCTCGCGGTCCGTCGGCGACCTCAGGGATGAGGTGTGCGCCGAGTTTGAGGTGGACCCGCCGATAGCGGAGAAGGACGCGGTTGAATTGATCGAGAGATTGGCGGCTGCTGATCTGGCAAGGCGCACATGACCACGCACGCGGCGCCTCTCTTTGCCCGACATGAATGGGAATGAGTTATGATTTGTCCCGGCACGGAGGAATTTGTAACGCCGGATTTTTTTCGTGACTGGCGTCGCAGGATGATCAGCGAACGTGTCCCGATGACAGGCACGGTGGAGTTGACCCGGCAGTGCAACTTGCGCTGCATCCACTGCTATCTGGGCGACAGGCTGGGCGGAGCGCGCGACGAGTTGTCTTCGGACCAGTGGAAACACCTCCTCAATCAGGCCGCGGAAGCCGGGTGCCTCTTCCTGGTGATTACCGGTGGGGAACCCTTGCTGCGAAAAGACTTCGGTGAGATCTATAGCCATGCTCGGCGGCTGGGGCTGTTGCCGACGTTCTTCACCAATGGAACGCTTTTGAATGACGAGCACATGCGACTCTTCAATGAGATGCCGCCCCGATCTGTGGAGGTTTCTCTCTACGGTGCCTCGCCTGAGACGTACAAACGGATGACCGGTTCCGCGGAGGCGTTTGCGGGCGCAATGCGAGCGATAGTCCGACTGCGGGATGCGGGAATCACGGTGTATGTGAAAACCGTGTTGACGACGGAAAACGAGGCTGATCTTCCGGCCATTCGTGAACTGGCCGAGTCGGCAGGATGCCGGTTCCGGTTTGATGCGGCCTTGTTTCCGGAACTTGATGGAGGCAAAGGCCCGATTGCGTTTCGTGTTGAGCCGGAGGAGGCTGTGGCGAGGGAGTTTGCTCATGAGAAGACGGCGGCGGCTTGGAGTGAATACCACGCGAAGATCGGCGAATCAGTAGACACGGCGACGGATCTATATCTATGCGGAGCGGGCCGGATGTCCTTCTACCTTGATGCCGCCGGTCGGATGCGTCCTTGCGTTTTGGCGCCATTTTCGACCGATGCGATCAATGGCGGGTTCAGTGCGGCATGGCAGAATGTGGGTAAGTGGGTTGCCGGCATACGCATGGCGGAGAACCACCCGTGTCGCGGGTGCGGCATCAAACACCTGTGCGGGTATTGTCCGGCCTTCTTTACGCTTGAAACGGCAAATGAACAAGAATACTCTACCTACGTGTGTCGAATGGGTGGTGCGCGCCTCGGAGCGATTAAGGCGGCGGGAGGATTATGACCATGGAAGCGAAGCAAAGAAACGCGAAGAAGCGTACATACCTCAAGCCCGAGTTGCGTACTGTGGATCTGGCCGCTGAAGAGGTGTTAGGCTTTGGCTGCAAGACAGTCGGCTATGTGGGACCGACGGTAGTAGGGGCAGCTACGTGCGAGACGAACGTAGCTTGCGCCGGCATGGGAACCTGATCGCGAAGTTCGCGGGCGACGGGTACAATGATAGAAATCTGGCTTGGTGGTTTGCACATACGCTTGACCGCGGGCAAGATTTCCTTCCCGGCGCCGACGCTGGCCCCGGCGTACCAGTCTTTCCTTCTGAAACCGGACTTTGCTGGTGAGATCAGTGACCGCATTGACGGTCGGATAATTTCGGACCGTCAGCCGGACCTTGCTGGGTTCGACAGGATCTTCGATACGGAGCGCACCTGGTCGCTTCATCGTAAGGGAAGCGGCGCGTATTTCTTCATCCACCGACCGTCTGGTTTCGAGGGACGCTGGATTCAGGCTGCACGGTTCGACATCATGCGTGGGGAGTTGGACGTTTATGAAGGTCCACCCGAATGGCCTGAAGAATGGCGGTTGCCTCATCCGTTCCAGTACCCGTTGGACCAAATGGTTTCCATGTACTTGCTTGCCGCGCGCCGCGGCATCATTGTTCACGGCGCCGGCGCGATTTTGGACGGGCAGGGGTGTCTCTTTGCCGGCCGTTCGCGAGCCGGCAAGAGCACGATTTCCGGGATCATCAGGGACAACCTGGGTGCCGACGTCCTGAGCGACGACCGTGTGATAATTCGATTCGACGACGCCGGGGTTCCCTGGATGTATGGCACCCCCTGGCCGGGAAGCGCGGGCATTGCCCGGAACGAACGTGTTCCGCTAAAACACATTTTTTTTCTGCGACATGCCAAGGTGAACGAGGCGGGCGGGTTGGCGATGAGCGAGGCCATTGAGAGGATCCTGCCGGTGGTTTCTGTTCCATGGTTCGATCCGGAGTGGTCGGGGGCCGTGCTTGAGACGTGCGAGACAGTGTTGAATGCCTGTGGGGCGCGGCTATTGGATTTTACGCCGGATGAGCGAGCGGTTCAGGCGGTTCTCTCGGCGATATCGGGGATTGGGCAGAAGGGCTGATGCACAAGAACTTCGCTCCGAACCTCGCGCACTGCGCGCACACCTTTCGCACTTCTGTGGACACGGGCTCACGGGAGTTCGCCCCTCCGATTGTAGAGACATAGGAGTCTTATGACACCTCTCGCGGAGGGCGGAGTTACACGACGCCGCGTCCAACGGGAGTGCGAAGGGAGTGCGACATCGGGAGCGCAGCGCTTAGGCGAGGATTTGCGAAGAGAATCCATATAGGCACCATACCACCATGAACGGAGGGGCCGGGGTGCGAGAGGCGTCTGAACAGCGCTTCAGGCGGGGGCGGGAAACGCGGTCGGGCGCAGCCGGTTGAAGACCCATCGGATCGGAAACAGGTTTCGCCAGAGTCCGGCGGCGATTCTACGAAGGCGGGAGTTGGCGTCAAGCGTCCGCCCGTTGCGTGTGAGTGAGACCATTCGGCCAAGCACATGTCGCTGTTCAACGCAATCGGGTATTCCGGTGGAAGCGTCGCCACGAATGAGGAAGGAATCCGCGGCCGAAGCGTGGCGGATGGCGATGACGCGGTGGACCATTGGTGAGCCGTGCGGTGAGCGAAAGAAGACGATGTCGTCAATCTGAGGGGTGGCGTCTTTCATGGCTTCGATCGTGAGGATGTCGCCCTCGCGGACGAAAGGAAGCATACTATTGCCTCGGGCGGGCAGCAGGACGGAAGTACCATCGGCCAGTAGTTGGGCGGCCAGTGCTGTTGCACTGGGATGAGTAAATCCTGCAGAAGGAGTCTCTTTTGTGCCAGAAACAGAGCGGTTTTCTTTCACCACATAATACTTGCCGCCTTTCGTCGGGTAATGCAATATATTAGTGCAAGAGACGACTTAGAGATAACGCGAGGTTGTGGTCTTGCGGGGCCGACGCGTGACTGAGGATCTACTTGTGCAAGAGGGGACTAGAGGAAAAAATATGCAGATTCATCGTGGCTGCGGCGTCTTGTTGATGTCGGCTGTTCTCATGGCGGGGGCGACAGCCTTTTCTGCGGACAAGAAAGAAGAATCCAAAGATGTGGCCCGTCTCCCTTTGGTTGTCCTCAAGCAGCAGGAAGTGCATGGAAGGGTTTTCTTTGCAGGCGATGAAGGTGAAAACGACACGCCGGCGGGAAACCTGAAAGTAGATCTTTACGATTCCGCGGGCACTAACAGGATAGTGGAAACAAAGACCGACGCCGAAGGCAAGTATGTTCTACCGAGTATCGGCGAAGGTGTGTATCGCCTGAGCTTTGGCCGTTTGACATTGGAACTCAGAGTTGTGGAGCCGTTGAAGGCTTCTGCAGGCGAGGCGAAGATCCCCAAGAGTCTGCTGGTCTTCCTGCCTCGCAGCCTGGTGGCGGAAGCCGAATCGGAAACGAAGAAGTAGACCCGGAGCCTTCGCGCAGCAGTAGTCGCCACGCTGGCGGCATCTCTTTCTCCGTGCCCCTGCCGGTTGACGATTACGGGGGACGATTACGGATTACGGGGAGTTGCTCTCACTCGTTTGCCGTTCGCGTCAACCGATTCTTCCCTTAGCTTCCTTGGTGTTCAAAAATCCGGATGGAGAAGAGAGTGTTATTGAACACGAAGGCCGCGAAGGCAGAAGACGCCGGCGACACGCCGGCTACTACAGGGAGGGATCCGCTTCTTTTGTAGTAGCCGCCGTGTCGGCGGCATCTGCCTATTCTGTTGGCCGGCCATTTACCCTGAGCATGTCAAAGGGTGTCCAGCCGGCGTCTTCTCACGATCCTCTTGGCGGTCTGATCGGCGAGCATCGGCGTAAGAATCCGGAAGAAGAGAGTTTGCGCCTATGGGGAGGATCGGACCGCCGATGGGGAGGGTGGGACGCGGAGCACGGCAGTGGACTGCCGTGGCCGGGTGGTCAAGATCCCAGATATGAACGAAGCTCTCGGAGGGCGGAGTTACACGACGCCGCACTCTAGAACTGGGCGCGAACACCGAACTGAACGGCCAGACCGGAGATGTCGATCTTGTTGTCGCTCGCCGTCCATCCGCCGGGTGTGCGTCTGTCGGTATCCAGATTGCTGACGTCGATCTCGGCCATCAGGTAGTCCACGGAGAAGACGAAGGACACCTTGTCGCCCATGATTGCCTGCCAGCCGATGAGGTAGCCGATTGCGTCGTCGAACGCGACATCGGAATCTCCCCACCACTCCGGCTCGAGGAAGTAGTAGAGGCCGATGTGCGGTCCGGTCAGAATGCTCTTCTCCACTTCCATCATCAGTCCGAGTTTGCCGAAGAGGCCGACAGACCGGATCTGACTGTTCAGGAAGGCGGCGACGCCAACCTGAGCATCCCCGACGAGGCTGTCGCCTGCGATCTGGGCTCCGAGGGCCAGGCTGGGCATGGTTGAAACCAAGGACATCATTTCCTCATCCGCGAAGTTCTGAACTCCGATCTGACGGGTGCCGGAGACCTTGAACTCGTCCGCAGCGAAATTGCCGATGACAGCCGCCGGCAGGGCGTCAACGTACCACTTGACGTCAACGGAGGAGTTGGTTTCCGCTATCAGGTTTCCTGCGGCCATGATGCCGACAACGACTGGAACGTAGAACATCGAACGCATTGCATACCCCCTTACTTTTCTGCCCACTACAACCGCGTCATTGTCGGTAAAGATGCCGATATTTTCAACTGTTTTCTTTTGACGGCATATA
>CAZWPN010000091.1:6651-11074 GCA_964635275.1 uncultured Victivallales bacterium
ACTGTTTTCTTTTGACGGCATATATGGTGATGTGTAATACTCACTCGCAGTGGGTAAGGAGGGGGGCGGTAAGGTGACTCGGTACAAATCCATGGTGTGCGGGATAGCCTGTCTCGCGTTTGCATTCATCTGTTCGGGTGCTGGGTTTGGCCCGCACATGGAAGTTATTCCAGAACAGATCGTCGGTGTGGTTCTCTTCCCGGATGGACATACGCCGGCGGCCAATCTGCCGGTGCGCGTTTGGGATGTGGACGGGGAGAAGACAATTTTCCGAACCCAGACCGACGATAACGGGGTTTTCGAGATTCCTGAACTCAAGCCTGGGCGGATGCAGATATTCATCGGCAGGATGAAAGTGGATATTCAGGTTCTCGATAAGGCGGTCAATGCTGTGCATCAGCGGCACGATATCGTTCTTGTCGTCGGGCGTCGGGCGATAATACCTCCGCGTTTCGATTCGCAGTCCGTTCTCTTCATGGGCGGCGCCGCTGGCCTTGTCCCGTTGCTTTTGCCTGAACTGCTCAACCCGCCGCCCGATCCTGCCGTGATGAGTCCATAGACATGATCGGCAAGGACTGTTTGTCCCATCGTATGCGACGTGAATGTCACGTCCTGACTGTTGTTGGACTCACTCTCCTTTCCGGCTGCAGCAACCTTGATTTTCAGCCCGGACCGATTCAGCGGGTGACTGACAAGGTCAGCAAGGGTCAGCCCTTCGTTGAGGATCCGGTAACGAACGCGATGGACGTGGCTCGAAGTCATCGGTTGGAGCAGGTGCTGGCGGAGTGGACCCGTGTTGGAAGCTTAAAGACAGACTACCGGATCGGGTTCCACGATGTCCTTGAGATTAGCGTGCTGGCGCTGGAGGAACCCGGCAAGATATCAGTTCTCCCGCGAGAGGTGCCTGAGACCGGCACGGTTGCGCTTCCGATGATTGGTGATGTGACAGTGGTGGGGAAGACGGTGACCGAGATCGGCACCATGGTGACGGCTGCATATCAGGACAAATACATCCTCAATCCCCAGGTCGCCGTCAAGGTTGGGGAGCATCGCAGTGCGGCTGTGATTGTGACCGGCGCCGTGGGGCAGCCGGGGATCTACTATCTGAAGCGCAATGTCAGTTCGGCCCTTGAAGTTCTTTTCATGGCTGGCGGGTTATCAACGGCGGCGGGCGATGAGCTTGTGATTCTACGCGGGGAAAAACCGGCCGGCGTCAATGGATCGGAGTTGAGTGGGAGCTTGACTTCTGCGCCATCGCCCATGCTTTCCGAAATGGTGCGCCTGGATGCGCAGATGGCGGGTGGTATGTCGGCGCGGACGAATCAGGTGGACGAGGAGGCGGCGGGAGACGTGTTGTCGCCCATGCCGGTTGACGCGGATTCAGAAGGCCTGGGGAAGCGGGTTGAACAGCGGCTGCTGACGGTGGACCTGCGGGAGTTGATTGACCGGGGCGATCCCAACCTGAATCTGCCGGTCTTCAGCGGGGACGTTCTGAGTGTTCCACCCCGGAAGGCCACTTACGTCAATATCTTTGGATATGTCCGTGGGCCCGGGCGTATTCCTGTGAGCAAGCCGAACGAGGTTTCCGCCCTGAATGCTCTAGCCATGGTAGGGGGGCCAACGTCGCAGGGGCGTGTGGAGAATTCGTACTTGATCCGGTCCACGCCACAGGGGAATAAGATGGTCAAAGTGGACCTGGCCCAGATTGCGCGCGGTATCCGGCCTGACTTCTTTCTTCAACCGGGCGACACGCTCGTGGTAGGCTCCGGGGTGCTCATGAAGATCCTGGAGGTCTTCCGTGTCGGCGGCAGCGCCACCTACAACGTTGCGCCGGTGCCTTGACAGGATTTGCGGGAGGCGAGAAAACACCATGGCCGACGATGTTCGTGTCCAGCCGGCGGAATATCACTATGCTGATAGTGCGCCGGCCCAGACTCCCGGTGGGCAGCCGATGCAGTATTTGCTGACACTGCGTCGGCGTTTCTGGGTGATTATTGCCTTCATGATCGTGGCGGTAACTGTTGGAGCGGTAAAGATTTCCAGTGTGCCTCGCATGTATCGGACCGCCGCCAAGGTGATGGTGGAGCGTAAAGCCGGGCGGGTCATGCAGTTCGAAGGCGTTCAAGCCGATGCCGGCTGGTACAATCCTGAATACTACGCGACGCAAGAAGGCCTGGTGCGCAGCCGGGTTGTCATGGATCTCGCCCTTGAGGCGCCCGAGATTAGCGCGCTCTTTGCCTCTCCAACTAACCTGCCGATTGCACAGGCGTCGTCGGAATCGTGGTTGGGCGAACTGCGCAAGACCATGCGGGCGCTCATTGGGACGACGCCGGACCGGCCACCTGAGCCTTGGGAAATGCTCAGGAACGAAATCAGCACAGAGATGGTCCGCAACACGCATTTTCTAATGATAGGAACCGGCGGGACTGATCCGCGCCGGGCGGCGCTGGTGGCCAATGCGGTCGCCAATGCATTCGTCGCCTACCACGTGCAGAGTCAGGTGGAGGCGTTGGGCGATGCATTTGCCTACCTTCAACGGGAGAAGCAGAAGGAAGAGAAGGAGTTGCAGCGGGCGGAAGCCGAGATTCAGGCGTTCAGGGAGAAGACTCAGACGGTGGCGCCTTCATCGGGTGGCGACCACCAGCCGGATCAGGCCCGGCTCGTTGAACTGAACGGCAGATTGACACAGGTGCAACTGGCCCGTACGGAACTCAATGCCAAGATCCATGTTATGCGACGATTGGTTTCCGAGACAAACGAAGTGACCGCGCTGGACCGGATGTTTTCCATTCCCATGGTGGATTCCGACTCCAACCTTGCGACATTGCGGAACAGTCTGGTCAATGCGCGGAAGGAAGTTGTCCTGCTATCCGAAACCTACGGGCCTGCTCATCCGAAGTACCGCAGTGCATTGGCTGGCGAACAGGCACTGCAGATACAGTTCCGGGACATGCTGGGCCAGTCCATCATGGCGGATGACAAGCGCAGGGAGGTTCTCGAAGGAGAGGAGATCGAGCTCCAGCGTCTCTACGATGAAGAGCGCAAGACAGCCATTGAGGGTGCCCGCGACACTTTCACCATGATCCATCTTCAGAACGCGGTTGAACGCCATCGCAAGTTATTCGATGCGCTGGTGCAGCGCATGCTTGAGGTGGACATCAGTTCTGGCTTCAGCAAGACGGCCGTGGAGGTTGTCGAGCCCGCGTGCATACCCACCAGTCCGATCAACCCGCGAAAAGGCGAGCGGCTGGCCGTGTTTCTGTTCATGGGGCTCTTTCTTGGCGTGGCGGCGGCTTTCTTTCTGGAGAACCTTGACGACACGATCAAGACTCCTGAAGACCTGAAGCAGTTGGTTGGGATTCCGCTGCTGGGATTCATTCCCTCCGTTGCCATGCCGCGCGAGCCCAAGGTGGAGAAGGACTTTGTCTACAGAGGGCGCATGGCGCTCTTCGAACCCATGTCTTCTGTATCAGAAGCCTACCGGAACACGCGAACCAACCTCTTTTACTGCGCCCCCGCCGACGAGCTGAAGGTGCTGGGGATTACTTCCTCGACGCCGCAGGAAGGCAAGACCACGACGTCGGCGAATATGGCGATCGTTATTGCCCAGAGCGGGCGCAAGGTGCTGCTGGTGGATGCGGATCTCCATCGCCCCATGGTGCACAAGGTTTTCGGCATGGGTGCGGAATGCGGATTGACGACCGTTCTGGTGGGCGAAGCGGATGCAAACACGGCCATCCGGCAGGCCTTCCATCAAGGTGAAGCGGTGCCCAATCTGTACATCCTGCCCGCCGGGCCGTCTTCGCCCAACCCGGCGGAGTTGCTGGGTTCCATGCGCATGAAGAAGATGCTGGAGTCGCAGCGCAAGGAGTATGACTGGATTCTTGTCGATACGCCGCCTGTATTGTTTGTTTCCGACGCCAGCATTGTAGCCGCACTTTGCGACGCGGTATTATTCGTTGTCAAGGCAGGGGCGGGAAACCGCACTGTGCTGCGGCGGACCCGCGAGCAGTTGACCAACGTCCACTGCCGCATACTGGGCGGCGTTCTCAACAACATGAAAGTGTCGAGGGTCGGGCGGCATTACTCAGACTACTACTATCACGGCTACGCACGATACGCAAAGGACTACCACCGGGCGTACTACGGCAAGAAGGACCAGGATTCGTAAACCGCGCCACGGACCAAGTATGGACGAAGAGGGCAGAGGGCATCGGTTTCTCCAGCGTTCGGCCCGGCGGTTTATCGCGGTGTCCATGGCCGTGGCCCCGTGGCTCTTTGGAGCTTCGGAACCGTGGGCCTACTTTGCGGTGGGATCCGTCGTGCTTCTGGGTTTTGGACTCTGGCTGATGGACCGGCTGGCGTTCGGTGGAGGCCCCCTGCGCGGTCGCATGGTCATGATCCTGCTCGCCATTATGGCAGG
>CAZWPN010000091.1:11174-13475 GCA_964635275.1 uncultured Victivallales bacterium
CGCGCTGGCTTTGGTCATCATGGGCGGCGCCGTGTGCATATCCCTTTCCCGCGGCGCCATGCTCAGCCTCGGCATCGCCTTGACGGCGATCATCCTGTGGGATGGGCGCCAGCGCGGGGCGTCGGTACGCGGTTCGCTCCTGGCCATCCTTGTCCTCCTTGCGGCAGGGGTTCTGTGGATGGGATGGCAACCGGTGGTGGACAGGGTCATTTCAGTGGGCGAGTATTTATCCGATCCGGCACGGGACTTTCGCTGGATCGTAACGGGCGATGCTCTCCGTCTCTTCGGGCATGCGCCATGGACCGGTTCCGGGTTCGGAACATTCAGCCACGCATTTCCGCTGGTCCAAACACCTCCGCTGGAGTGGCGCTGGCTGCATGCCCACAACGACTGGGCGCAACTGCTTGCGGAAGGCGGGCTTGTGGGAGCTTCGCTGTGGTTGGCGGCGCTGCTCTTCTGGTGTCGTGACGTCAGGACCGGGGTCAGGCGGTCGCGGCTGGGAGAGACCCGTTTCGCGCTGGGCATCATGGTGGGTTTGGGCGCGATAGCGATGCACAGTTTCGCGGACTACAGTCTGCACAAACCAGCCAACGCACTGCTCTTGGCGGGACTCGCCGGTCTGCTCGTAGCCACGACATCTTTTGCGGGGAACGAACCGGGCGTTGGTACGGATTCAGGCGAAATGGGAAGATGCGTCGGCGGAGTAGGCCGGTGGTTACGGCTCAAAGGCGTCGGCGGCAAGTTGCTGATTGTTGTGACGTTAATTCTGTTGACGTTGGGGGGATGGTACGTTCAGCGGGCGTTGCTTGGCGAGATGGCCATCATGCGGTTCCGGTATCTGGAGGCGACTTTTGAAAAGGGCCGTCAGGCGGCAGACCTGACGCCAGTGGTCCGCCATGGGCTTGGCGAGGCGATGGGGCTTGCGTCCTTGGCATACGACAATCCCGATGCTTTGAGAGAAGCGTCGGCGGTGCTGCTCGACTGGGCGGGAGACCGGCGACTTGACGGCGTACTCCGGAATGCCGCGGGTGTTATGGCGCGGCGGACCGCGGTCGCGGCGGTGGCTGGGGCGCCATCCGACTATCTGACATGGTTGGGGTTGGCCCGGCTTCATGCCGCGTTCGGCGAGTGGGATGCGATGGAAATAAGCCTTGAACGCAGCCGTCAGTTGGTAGGCCCGTCGCAAAAGGTGCGGTTGTTGAAGCCGCGGTAGGGCACTGCCCGTTCCATTATTCGCATTATGGCGGCGCCCCCGCGACCTTGCGTCGCGGGAACGCGAGATTGGCTTGAAAAGGCGCGCCATTTCAAGCCAATCTCTGGCCCCTGCCGGGCTATGCGGCAGGGGCCACGCCATAATGCGAATAGCTGGGCGACGCTGGAAAGCCCGTTGCTCAGAGGCGATTGCTTCGGTACAATACCCGATGTATCTATAGAGTGGAAGAAGGCCGAGTCCTTTGCATGACACGCACTTGCATAATGGACGGGGACGGAGTCTGTTGACATGTTGGCGTCAGGGAGCGATCAGGGGATGAAGGGGACTGATTCAAGGTCCTGCGTTTTGCCGACGAACGCCACCGAGGCGTCGCCGGAGGGATGGGATCTGGTCCTTAGGCCAGGGGCCGGGTGGTTCGACCTTCATTTCTCCGAACTCTGGCGTTACCGCGACTTGGTTCTGTTGCTGGTTTGGCGCGATTTCGTGGCCCGGTACAAGCAAACAATTCTCGGCCCGCTTTGGCACGTCATCCAGCCGTTACTGACCACCTGTGTGTTTACTGTGTTCTTTGGGCGGATAGCCGGGTTGCCCACCGACGGCGTGCCTCCGTTTCTATTCTATATGTCTGGAACGGTATTGTGGGGGTACTTTGCCGCCTGCCTTGCCAACACGTCCTCGACGTTCATCTCCAATGCCGGGATCTTCGGGAAAGTGTACTTTCCACGGTTATGCGTGCCGGTTGCCGTGGTGCTATCCCAACTTGTTTCCCTTGCAATTCAACTGACGGTGTTCGGGCTCACTTATGCTTTCCTTGCGTTGAGGGGAATGCCCGTCCATCTTGGCGGAAGTATTCTTCTGCTTCCGATACTGGTGTTTATTATGGCGGCGTTGGGACTTGGCGGGGGCATCATCATTTCGTCGCTGACCACTCGATACAGGGATCTGCAACAACTCGTGACGTTCGGTGTGCAGCTGCTGATGTTTGCGGCGCCGGTCGTGTATCCGATGTCGGCTGTAAAAGGGGCCTATCGCTGGATCCTGCTGGCCAATCCTATGACACCTGTTATCGAATCGTTTCGGTACGCGGT